>JAHEYU010000110.1 GCA_023251435.1 Bacteroidota bacterium | reverse complement strand
GAACCATTGACGGTCTGTGCCATTCCCGATACGATCAGGAAGGCACAGGCCACAAAAAGGAACATCCGTTTCATAGGTTATGAATGAATAAGGTTACGCTGATTTATTTTGCACCGTCTGTAATTTTAAATACCCATGCATACTGACATGGAATAGTTGCCGGACTTACTACTGGAGGTGTAATAACAAGTTTGTTCCCGGAAGCCGAATATTTTACTTTCCCATTAAAGCCCAACATGCTTACGCCGGAAGGTTTGTTTACTGCGTTGATTTCGATGGGTTTATCCTGCCACTTGGTTACGATGGCATACAGATCGTTCCCCTTTGCTGTATAAAAAACAGAGGTTTCTTTGCCGATGGCGGGAGCTTTTGCCCAATCGCGCGTACCGTAAATAGCTTCTCCGTTTACGGCCAGCCAGTCGCCCATATCTTTCAGACGTTGCTGCATAATTACTGGGATTCGCCCATCGGCAGTTGGCCCAATATTGAGTAACAAGTTTCCGCCACGGGCTACTTTATCAATCAGGATGTGAACCAGTGATTCCGAAGTTTCATAATGATTCAGGTTTTCGTTGCGGTTGTAGCCAAACGAGCCTCCAATGCCGCGACACTCTTCCCATGGATGCGCGATTTTTTGTCCGGCGGCATCCTGATCGTGGATCAGGTTGTACTCAGTAGTGTAAATTCCGCCGTGTTTTCCGCGTGTTTCCTTGCCCCAGCGGTCGTTTACAACTACTGTTTCCTTTACAGGCGATTCGTTGTATAACCATGACAGAAATTCGGTGCTTTTCCATGTTTCGCTCGGATGATCCCATTCTCCATCGGTCCAAACTACGTCGGGCTGATAGCGGGTGACGAGGTCTTTCATTTGAGGGATCATATGATCATCGACATAGCGAGCCGGATTTTCTTTGTAAAGTGGGTTAAACCATTCGTAAAGCGAATAGTAGAATCCCATGTGCAGACCTTTAGCTTTTACGGCTTTCGTAAGATCGCCAGCCAGGTCGCGATGAGGCCCCACGTCAACCGAATTCCAGTTCCACGCGTGTTTTGAAGGCCACAACGCAAACCCTTCATGGTGTTTGGAAGTCAGCACAATGTATTTTGCTCCAGACTGTTTGAAAACTTCGGCCCATTGGTCTGGATTGAACATTTCAGCCTTGAAATCTTTTACAAAATCCTGATAACGAACTTTTTCTCCATACATTTTGTTGTGAAAATCGGTAAAAGACTGGCTTGGTTTTCCTTCTGGATTTTGGCGCGACCAGTACCATTCGGCATATTTTTCATACACGCTGCCTTCGGTGGGACCCCATGAAGGCACCGCATAAAGCCCCCAGTGAATGAAGATCCCAAACTTGGCATCGGTAAACCAGCTTGGAATAGGACGACTGTCGATGGATTTCCAGTTGGCCTGATAGGGTTGTGCGCTGGTGAGCAGTGAAAAAGTGACAAAAAACAACAGAAGAAATCCTCTTCTGGCGAGGGTTCCTGAATTTAAAAAAGCTTGTTTCATTGATTATGATTTAGGTATTAAAATTAGTTGTATGGATCAAACCGGAACAAATATAAGAAAAATGGGTAGCTGTGCCGTAATGTGCTGATGACGATTTTCCAGAAAAGATTGGTGCCAATTAATTTGTATCTTGGACCTGTGATGCATAAATAAAAATTAGTGCCTGATTGAATGTAGATTAAACGATTTGATCGGGACAAAGTCAAAAGAATCAGAAAAAATGTCAAATCCTATAAATCGACTTCCTATGAGAAAAACAACTTTTTGCTTATTCGCTCTTTACTTATTTTTTGCAGCAACCAGCGCCTATGCCCAGCTTAAGCCATCCGATTTTACGACCAACTGGCCCGAATGGCGCGGATTGTATAATTCAGGAGCTGTAGCCGGTGGAAATACTCCAACCGAATTCGGCGAAACCAAAAATGTAAAATGGAAAACTGAAATTCCGGGGAAAGGTCATGCAACACCCATTATTTGGGGCAATCAGATAATTATTCAAACCGCAGTGGCAACTGATAAAAAAGTTGAAAAAACGGATGCTGTGGCTACTGAAAATCGAATGGCTCCTACCCAGACTGATTTGATTCACAAGTTTATGGTAGTTTCAGTCGATAAAACTTCAGGAAAAATAAACTGGCAAACAGTGGTAAAAGAAGAATTACCGACTGAACGCACTCACGATTTGGGCAGCTGGGCTTCTAACTCACCAGTTACCGATGGCGATAATATTTACGCTTATTTCGGTTCTCGTGGCCTGTATTGTTTGGATATGAAAGGTAATGTAAAATGGGAACGTGATTTCGGACAAATGGAAATTGTGGCCAGTTTTGGGGAAGGAAGCTCTCCTGCTGTTTACAAAGACAAGGTTTTTGTGCAGTGGGATCACCAGCAAAAATCGTATTTGTATGCTTTGGACAAAAAGACAGGTAAAGAAGCATGGACCGCAGAGCGCGAGGAGATTACTTCGTGGGCAACTCCGCTAATCGTTGAAGTGAATGGTAAAACACAATTGATAACCAGTGCCACCAATAAAGTGCGTAGCTATGATGCCGAAACCGGCGAAATTATCTGGGAGTGTACCGGAATGACACGCAACGTAATTCCAAATCCGATGTATGCCGATGGAATTTTGTACCTGATGAGCGGGTTCCGTGGAAATGCGATTAAAGCCATTGATTTGGCCAAAGCAAAAGGAGACATTACCGGAACCGGAACTATTTTGTGGGAATACAATCAGGATGCACCTTACACGCCAAGCCCGGTTTTAATGGATGGTAAATTGTATTTTCTGAAAGGCAACAACGGTATTATGACTTGCCTGGATGCAAAAGATGGTAAAGTTCTGTACAGCAACCAAAAACTGGATGGAATTACCAATATTTTCTCTTCGCCCACCGGAAACAAAGACAAGATTTATATCGCGGCTACGAATGTAATAAATGTAGTGAAAGCCGGACCAGAGTTCTCAATTCTCGCAAAAAACACATTAGACGACACATTCCATGCCTCTCCAGTGATTGTTGGAAACGACCTGTTTTTAAGAGGATTTAAATATTTGTATTGTATTTCGGAAAAGTAAATTGACGATTGATGATCAACGATTTAAGATTTTTGAAGGGAAAACCGCCCAATAGCAAATCTTTAATCGTTGATCTGAAAATCAATTATTCTTTTGACTTTACACTTCCATTGCATGCATCTCCTTCCATAGCCCCATCCAGCCAGACTTTCAGATTTTTAATCCGTTCGCGCGTTAGTTTTTCTAAGTATCCTGCGATACAAACAGGGTGAATACTGCCATAAAAATTATCGGGTCTTTCCGGAAATTTCATTTTTAGCTCGGCATCGCGAAATGTTATCCAAATTGGCTGTGAGGCTTTGAAATTTTTTATGAAAATCGTATCTACTTTATATACAGTCAATATCTCTTTGAATACAGCATTTAATTCTTTGTCTGCCTGCTCAAAAGAACCGATTGCCATTTTATTCATTTCGTATTGAGTCTGGGAGAAACCCGTAAGGAAAACGAATGCCATCAAAAGTGTCATTAAAAATCTTGTTGAATTCATTTTGCTGATTTTAATCTATTAAATATGTAACGAAAAGGTCTCTCATAATCCCAACGCAGAAGTTGAATTCCCCGATGGCCCTAAAAGTGTTGGGATTTGCAGCTTCAATCCAAATTCCTTGTTCAGCCTTTCAATAAAATAAGCCGAAAGAAATGGCGATTCCAGTTCAATATTTTGGTGAACGAAGAAATTAATGTCGCGGATTCCCTGATCGACCCAAATTTTTAAACGCTCAACCCAGTCGTCCAACCGTTCGCGATCGCTTTGCGGATTGTTGGCTCCCACATACCTGACAAACACTTTCGGTGTTGTGAGGCGCATGTGCAACAAGTCGCGCCGTCCGGCAGTATCAACCACAATATTCGTTACCTGATGCTTTTCAAACAAAGAGTAAACTTCTTCGGAAACGGCTTTGTCATTGAACCATTCGGTATTGCGCAATTCAACGGCCAGCGGAATTGCTTTCGGAAAATTCTCGATAAAACTCACCAGCCGGTCGTAATTTTTGTACTTGAAATTATCGTGCAGTTGAAGGAAAACAATTCCGAGCTTATCCTCAAAATTGCTGATATTGTCGCAATATTCAGTCGTCAAAGCCTGCACATCGTTCAGTCGCCGCATGTGGCTGATGCTTTGTGTCACTTTCGGAAAGAACCGGAAATTGTCGGGAGCCTTGTCTTTCCAGGTAATTACCTGATCTCTGCCCGGCATACTATAAAATGTGGCATTCAGCTCAATAGAGTTAAACTGACGGGAATAATAGGTCAACTCATCTTTTGTGCTGCGCGGATAAAAGTTCTTCAGGTCGGTTTTATTCCATTTGGCACAACCCACATAAATGGTGAGCGGCTTGCTGGTATCGTTTTGTTTAATTATTTCTGCTGTGCGCGGATCATCGGCAGGTAGCCGGAAATCAATAGACTCAGGGTTTTCGCTTTGTCCGAATTTCATTGGTTAATGGGGATTTAATTGATGAATGAAGGTACAATGTTTTTAGGTATAAGAATACCTATGATTTGCCGATTTGTAAAAATTGTTCGGAATTATCGGATAGTTGGTTGATTTGAGTAGTAACGGCATTTATGCCGCTAGAAGATGAATATTCCATATTTCGGCTTTAGCTAAACATCCAGTTATTTCGGCTAAAGCCGGGATTTTTCTGGCCCTCATTTCCCCATACCTAAAGGTCAGGGCTATTCATAACCAATAAATCGATAATTCCGGAATTATTTTACAAACGTGAATCCTCATACTCCTTCTTTTCAAAACTCAACTGGCTGTATCCCCAGCTTTTCGAATAGTTAAGCTAGAAAAGTAAAGCTGGTCGTCGATGTTTCTGAATTAATCATGCCAGGCAAATCCCGTCAGAAGGAAGGCAGTGAGGGCAAAGTAAACAAGCTTTATTGGGAATCTCTAATATTCTCCGGTAACATCAGTCAGGACTTCACAACCTGTTTCGGTTACTAAAATGGTGTGCTCGAATTGAGCCGATAGTTTTTTATCTACTGTGCGGGCAGTCCATTTGTCAACTTTATCGACCACAGTACCCGGTCGCCCCTCGTTAATCATTGGCTCAATAGTGAAAGTCATTCCCGGCTTCATAATCGGCCCGGTATTTCTGCGAGAGGTGTGATCGATCTGTGGTTCTTCATGAAACTCAACTCCCACCCCATGACCACAAAACTCATAAACAACACTATAACCTTTCATTTTAATAAACTTGCTTATCGCAAAGCCAATATTTCCGAATTGATTTCCGGGTTTTACCTGCTGAATACCAAGATTTAAGCAATGTTTGGTAGCGGCGATCAAATCGAGCGCAACGGCTGACACTTCGCCGATTGTAAACATTTTACTTGTGTCACCAAAATATCCATTCAAAATAGTGGTTACATCAATATTCAGAATATCTCCGTTTTTCAGTATTGTATTTTCAGAAGGGATACCATGACAAACTACCTCGTTAAGTGAAATGCAACTTGATTTTGGATATCCGCCATAGCCCAGAGTTGCAGGAATGGCACCGTTCTCGCGTATAAAAGCTTCAATCTTCTGATCAAGATATTCAGTAGAAACACCCTCTTTTACAAAGTCAGCAATATATTCCAGGGTTTGACCTGCCAACTTGCTGCTTTTCCGAATCCCCTCGATCTGTTCAGGTGTTTTTATGATTATTTTATCCATCTGTTTTTAAATTTTTTGCAAAAGTCGCTAAATCGATTGATTTTTCAAAACTGAACAATAGATTTGCACAAAGGTTTAAAACTACCTGAAATCTTATGGAAAAATATCAGGAACAACTTACCATCAAATCGTATCACACGAATCTATACGGACAGGCATCAATCGCTTCGCTTTTTAATATTTTGATCGAAGCTGCCTGGGCCCACGCTCAGGTGATGGATTGGGGCTACGATAGTCTGAAAAGTAATAATTTATTCTGGGTATTGTCGCGTATGTATTTTCAGGTCGAAAAATACCCGGCATGGCAAGATCAGATTACACTGAATACATGGTCGGCCGGAACAGACGGTATGTACGCTTACCGCGAATACATTCTCGAAAACGAAAAAGGCGAAATATTTTTGCGTGCCAGTTCTGCATGGCTGATTCTGGATATGGAATCCCGTAAAATATTCAGGCTAAGCGAGTACCGTGCTACTTTTCCGAAACGGATTGATGCCAATGCCTGCCGCAATCCGAAACGAATAAAACCCGATGTTCATCCTGAAAACATGAAATATTATCCTGTGTTATTCAGCGAATTAGATATCAATCAGCATTTTAACAGCGTGAAATATGTAGAGCGGGTGCTGGATGATTTCGGGATCGATTTTCTGAACACTTATGAACCTGCCGAACTGGAAGTAAACTACCTGAAAGAAGGTGTGGCTGGCGATCTGATTGCAGTTACCCGCACTGAATTGTCAGAAAATGAATACCTGAATTGCCTGGTTCGCGAATCGGATGGCGCTGATCTGTGCGTGATGCGGATTGTTTGGAGGGAAAGAGCTTAGCTTTACAAAAAGGTCGAAAATAGCAAACTAATGATTAACTTTGAAAATGCGACTGAATGATAATGAAATAGAAAGTATTATTAGCTTAGCTAATCGTCATTTCGGAGAAAATGTTCAGGTTTTTCTTTTCGGTTCAAGGACTGATAACCAAAAACAGGGAGGCGATATTGACCTTTTTATCCGGAATCCAGATGGGAAACAACCCACAATTCGGGCTAAGATTAACTTTGTTGCAGATTTGATACTTAGGATTGGTGAACAAAAGATTGATGTCGTAATTGATCATCCGGCAGCTCAAAATTCGTTATTTTTTAAAACAATTTTTCAAACTGGAATTCAGCTATGCTAACTGAAGAGATGCAAGACAAACTAAAGGAAACTCTTACAATCTGTGATTTACATCATCAGCGAATGATGTTTGCGTTTGAAAGTCTTGAAAAGTATTTCCCGCTAACGGAATTTAAATTAAGTCAGGTTTCACCTATCGAATTGGCTTTATTTGACCAACTGATTTATCGCTTCTCAAAACTTCAGGACAGTATGGGAACACGTTTATTTAAACAACTTCTCGAATTATTGGAAGAAGACGTTTCCGGATTGCCTTTCCTGGATATTCTTTACAAAATGGAAAAACTGAGGCTTATTGAAAGTGCGAAAGTTTGGATTACACTCAGGCAAACGCGTAATACAGTGTCTCACGAATATCCATTTTACACGGAGATATTGGTAGAAGAATTGAATTTATTGCCTGAAGAAGTTGCGAAACTAGGTTCAATTTGGATCAAATTAAAGGATTACACCATTCAGCGTATGGTAATTTGATCAGTTTTTTACTGACACAAGACATTTCATGATATCTTAGGCTGCATTCCCTTGAATTGGCTTAATCTCGTTCAGTTCTTTTTCTTTTTGAGTTTCTTCTTCTTCCAAATCATAATCATTTTGCAAGCCCAGCCAAAATCTTGGATTATTCCCGAAAAATTTGGAAAGTCGAAGGGCTGTATCTGCAGTAATTCGTCGGTTTCCTTTCAATATTTCACTTACGCGTGTTTGCGGAATAAAGGTTTCTTTGGCAAGTCGATAGGCCGAAATGCCAAGTGGAAGCAGAAATTCTTCATTTAATATCTCTCCCGGATGTATATTTGCAATCTTTCCCATACTATTTTATTTTAATGATAATCAATTATTTGCACATCATAAGCATCATTATTCTTCCAGGTAAAAATGATTCTCCATTGAATATTAATCCGAATACTGTAATATTCCGAGAAATCTCCTTTTAGCTTTTCCAAATGGTTAGCAGGAGGAATTCTCAAATCATTGATATCTTGCGAACTATTAATCATTCTCAGCTTTCTTCTCGCAACATTCTGAATTTCTATTGGCAATTTTCTTGATTGGATTGCATTCCATATCAATTCTGTTTCTTTATTGCCAAACTCTTTGATCATACATTGAGTATCTTTTGCGTTACTAACGCCAAAAGTAAGTAATTGAAGTCAAATATCAAAATTTATTTTCCTGAATACCATCCCAATATCTTATCAACCTTTTCGTCCAAAGGCATGTATCCGTCGAGCCAGTGGATTTCGGTTCCCTGGTTTTCCATTCTCCGGAACCAGGTCATCTGGCGTTTGGCAAACTGATGAATAGCCACGTTCAAGCCATCAAACATTTCCTGAAACGAAAGCTGACCAGTCAGATGCAAAGTCATGTATTTGTATTCCAATCCGTAGTATGTCAACTGTTCCGGAGTTAATCCGCTATCCAGTAGTCGCTGAACCTCGTCGAGCATTCCTTCTTTCAGGCGTTGTTTCAGGCGGCTGGTGATGCGTTTCCGGCGCGATAACCGGTCGAATTTCACACCAACCACCAAACTCCGTATATCGGGCATTCCAGTGTCAATTTCAGGATGAGTCAGGTAATAATCTTCAATTTCGATGGCGCGAATGGCCCGTTTCGAATTTTCGGTATCGGTTTGATTGTGCAGGTAGTTTTTGTACGACCTCAGTATGGCAGTCAGTTCTTCTATAGATTTTTCGGCCAGTTTTTCGCGCAGCGCATCATTGCTCGGAACTTGGATGAGCTTGTAATTTTTCAGGATGGCTTCGAGATATAAACCGCTTCCACCGCACATTACCGGCAGTTTACCCCGATTGGTAACTTCATCAAAAACCTTCAGAAAGTCTTTCTGATATTCATATACATTGTATTCGTAACCCGCGTTAACAATGTCAATAAGATGGCATGTAACCTGCTTGCCATCAACCACATAATCGCCGTAATCTTTGCCGGTTCCGAGATCCATTCCGCGATACACCTGTCGCGAATCAGCTGAAATCACTTCGCCATCGAGTACCGAAGCGACTTTGGCGGCTACACTTGTTTTTCCTGAAGCGGTTGGGCCAAGAATCGTAATGAGATTATATTTTTCGTTGAGCATGTTTCCTGAAGTTTTGGAAGTACAAAATAATGTATTTTTGCAAGACAAATTAAAAAGCAAGTTTTCATTTGGAGGAATTTCTGCCACGAAGGCATAAAGACTCTAAGAAACAGCAAAAATTTATCTGTTTTTGTGAAACTTTGTGCCTTCGGGACTTTGTGGCATAGAATTAAATTTTGAGACTAATACGGAAAAATGGTACACAAACAACAAAATATAAGCATTAAGAACAAAAAAGCTTTCTTCGATTACGAGATCATCGAGAACTTTTACGCGGGCATTCAACTCACCGGAACAGAAATTAAATCGATTCGTAGCGGTAAAGCAGGGCTGGTTGATTCGTATTGCTCGTTTTTTGCCAATCAGCTGTATGTAAAGAACATGCACATTGCAGAATACGATTTTGGCACCTGCAATAACCACATTGCCAAACGCGACCGCAAATTACTCCTGAACCGCAAAGAATTGGATAAACTCCAGAAGAAAACCAAAGAAGGCGGGATCACGATTGTTCCGTTGAAACTTTTCATCAACGACCGCGGACTGGCCAAATTGGAGATTTCACTGGCCAAAGGAAAAAAGACTTACGACAAACGTGAAACCCTGAAACTGAAAGACGACGCCAGGGAAATGGATCGGGCAAGGAAGTTTTAGGCAAAAAAAATCAGTTTAAAGATATGTGTTCAATAAAACTTCAAATAATGGAATAAATTCTGCCTGCCGGTATATTCTCCTAACGCGAATTTCTATAATGCACTGATTCAGTGATAAAAAATATTTGGCTGAGTTCTTAAAATTAACTAGCTTGGTTAATATTTTCAGAAGCCATGAAACGAATTATCGGATTACTATTTTTTATCTTACTGTTTATTACTTCCGGATATTCCCAGCAATATAACTTTACCAATTATTCAATCAATGGCGGACTTTCGCAAAGTGTTGTCAATTGCCTGTTCCAGGATTCAAAGGGATACATCTGGATAGGCACCCAAAACGGATTAAACCGCTTTAATGGCGAGTCGTTTGATGTGTACAGTTATAGTCCTGCTGACTCTTTTTCAATTTCGAACAATTGGATTTATGCTATTGCTGAAGACTCAGGGGGCAATCTTTGGGTGGGTACAAAAGGTGGATTGAATAAATATCTGAGGAACGAAAACCGATTCAGCCGCATATCTTACCAAGCTGGTTACAACTACGATGTAACTCAATATATATATGATATTCTTTGCCTGAAAAATGGTAATGTGGTCATCAATACACCTCCTGTGGTCTCGGTTTACGATCAGGCAGCACAAAGTTTTAGTCATTATCAAAGTAAGCTGGAGTACGATGGGGCGGTTAAAGATGTCAAAATTCCAATTTTGGAAGATGAGGATGGCAAAATCTGGATTGGCTCCACCAGAGGAATATCTGCATTTTCATTTCAGACGAAATTATTTAGCTATTTTTCCTTTAGAAAGAAAAGTGGTCAATTCATTGACGAATCAAATGTGACTACCATATACAAGGATAAAAAAGGAAAACTTTGGGCTGGAACTACCACCGGATTATACAATTTCAATAGTGTAACGAATCAATTCGAGGAAGCTCAGTTCGAACTTGTAGGAGATGAGAAATTTTCGTTCGAAAACAGTTGCATCCGGACAATCATGGATGATAAAAACGGGAATCTGATTGTTGGAACTGAAGGCAGCGGTTTATATGTGCTTTCGCAAAACCCTGTTACCGTTCAGAATTACACTTCCGAAAACAGTGAAATTGGACACAACATTGTACAATCCCTACTCATCGATCAGTCTGAAAATCTTTGGATTGGCACCCTGCAGGGAATTAGTAAAACCGATTTAAAGAAAAAGAAGTTTAATCTCTACAGGAGAAGCAATTCACCAAACTCACTGAATCTTTTGGGGAATGTTATTGCTTCCTTGTATAAGGACGATGATGGTATTTTGTGGGTGGGGAACTGGGGCCAGGGATTGAATCGGGTCAATCGGAAAACCGGTCAAGTGGAGCATTTTTCGACCCATCAGACCGGAAACCACAAACTATCGAATGACTTTGTGCATGTAATTTTTAAAGATTCTGACAATCGGCTATGGTTGGGAACACGCGATGGAATCTCTATTTACGACAAGCCGGGCAATTGGTTTGTTCCATGGGTTCAGTATTTTAAAAATTCCACATTGCCTGCATTGAACGATGTTAGGATATACATGATTATTCAGGACCGTGCTTCCAATTTCTGGATCGGAACTCAGAACGGACTTTATAAAGTCAATCTTGAAAATTCAACCGTTGAAGTCTTTCAAAAGGAACTTGACGATAGTCACCAATTGAGCGCGAACCTAGTTTACTGCATTCTCGAAGATTCTGAAGGACTAATCTGGATTGCTACACTTAGTGGTTTGGATGTCTATAACCCGGTTACAAAAAGCATCAGGCACTTCAGGAAAGGAGAAAAGGGACTGAGTGATGATTTTATCATTACCCTTTGCGAAGACCGGAAAGGACAGATTTGGGTCGGTACAAGTACTTATATAAATGTTTACAATAAAAAGGATTCCACGTTTACTTATTATTCCCAGGAACAGGGTTTGCCCAACAACCGGATATTTGAAATTGTAAAGGATAAAAATAACGAGCTTTGGATTGCCACAGGAAAGGGATTGTGCCAGTTTAATGAGAAACTGAACACGTTTCAAACCTTTACCATTGAAGATGGACTGCAAAGTCTGGAGTTCAATTTAAGGGCTGCCTGTTCGAGTAGCGATGGTGAAATACTTCTTGGTGGGATGAATGGGTTTAATTCGTTTTATCCCGATTCCATTACTAAAAATCCCTACATTCCAAACATGGTTTTCACCTCGTTCTACACCACCAAAAGAAATTCAAGGGAGGATATCAATGTGGAGGATAATCAGGAAGTAGAAATCGATCACAAAGTGAATTCTTTCACCATCGAGTTTGCAGCGCTCGAATTTACCAACCCGCAGCGAAACAAGTACGCTTACCAAATGGAAGGCATCTCGGACGAATGGGTGGATATCGGGAACCGGAAGTTTGTGCCGTTTTCGGCCCTTCGGGCAGGGGATTATACTTTTCGGGTAAAAGGTTCGAATAACGATGGAGTCTGGAACGATAAGGAGATCAGCCTTCACATCATCGTTCTTCCTCCGTGGTGGAAAAGCATCTTTGCTTATTTCATTTATTTGGTGCTGATTATTTTGTTCATCGTCGTTTTCATAAAAATGCGGGAACGAAAACTAAGGCACGACAAGAAAATTCTGGAACAGAAGATTTTTGAGCGAACTCTGCAGATTGAGGAACAAAATCAATTGATCAGTTCGAAAAACGAGGAATTAAAAGATTTGAATCGCACAAAGGATAAATTGTTCTCCATTATTGGCCACGATCTGGGCAATCAGTTCAATATTATTGTTGGTTTTTCCGAATTCCTGATTTCCGCTTTTAAGAAACTGGAGCCCGAAAAAATTGAATATCACCTTACGAATATTTACAACTCGTCGAGGCATGCCAACGAACTGCTCGACAATTTGTTGACCTGGTCGAAAATGCAGACCAATTCCATTCAGTTTAATCCGAAAGTGTTTAATGTTAACGATCAGATTTTCGAATCCATTGATTTATTTGAAGGAGCATCGACCCGCAAAAACATAAAAATTAAAGTTGTTGCAAACAAAGAATACATGGTTTACGCCGACCTGAACATGTTCTCAACGGTTTTCAGGAATCTGCTGGCAAATGCCATAAAATTCACTCCTGAAAAGGGAAAGATTTCTATTCATCTGGCGAAGTCCGACGGTTTCTGCGAAATCACGGTGAAGGATAACGGAGTTGGAATTTCGCCGGAAAATCTGGAGAAACTATTCCGGCTCGACAGCAACCATTCTACTTTAGGAACAAATGGTGAAAAGGGAACCGGTCTGGGATTGATTCTCTGTAAAGATTTCGTGGAGAAACATCAGGGGAAAATATGGGTTGAAAGTGAATTTGGAAAGGGCAGCGCCTTTAAATTTACATTGCCTGTGAATAAATGATGCTACCGCAACAAAAATAGGCAAGGCTGGTGTCGATTTGCTATCCTAGCCTTTCTGCTTTGGATGTTTGGTCTGATTTTTCTTTCTTCGAATTCGATGATGTTGTGAGAAACAATTTTATTCACCGCAATAATGCGGCGAATAGTGCGCTTAATCTCCGCATTTTTGCGGCGAATAAATCGAGTAGGTAGGGGGATTGCTCCCCCGCCCTCTCACACCACCGTGCATGCTCTCGCACACGGCGGTTTCTAAAGATTGGTTAGCCGCTCGTAATTTAATGTGAGGTTGTATAAGCC
>JAHEYU010000109.1 GCA_023251435.1 Bacteroidota bacterium | reverse complement strand
CGTAATTCGCGGTCCAGCTGGTGTATTTATTGTAATCGCCGGCATCGTACCAACCTCCGCTCACATCACGTTCGGTGCCTGCGTTGGTTTTTGCATTGTAAATGCGGCAGTTTTTATCCTGAAGCGAACCGATATGACTTGCACCGTCGGCCCAACCTTTTCCGGCGAATGCAGCATCTTTATTAAATCCAACTCTCTGGTAAAAAAAAGTACGCATGGCATGTTTCAACACTTCATTGTAAACAGAAGGCGAAATTCGGAACTTTGGAGATGTTTTCTGCTGATCGACATCAAGCACATAATAATCACCGGTAGCAGTTACTGTCGAAAAATCGAAGTGCCAAACTTTATCGCCCGATGAGGTATCGGTAGCGCCACTCTTCCAGGCCATAGGTTTTCCGGTCAAAACAGTTTGGCCGGTTTTTACATCAACAACTGAATAGTTTGTTCCCGGAGTATATTTTTCGCCATTATCGAAGCCAAATTCGGGACTTTTAATTACCGCAATTTTGCTTGAATTTGGGATATATCCGAATTGATCGACGATAATAAATTTGCTGACTGACTGCGAAAACGCGCCGAGAGAAGCGACAAAAAAGGAAATTATGGCAAAATATTTTTTCATAATGATTACAGTTAGATTTTTCTCATGCCGCCAAAATTAAAGATAAGGATTAAAATCAGACTATAACAGATCAACCAACAATGAAAGAAATCAACTAAACCAAATAAATTTCAAGTTAAAAGTTTAACCTGACTTAAAAGAAAACGCCTGAATTTCATTGAAATTCAGGCGTTTATATTTGCGGAGAGAGAGGGATTCGAACCCCCGGACCGCTCACACGGTCAACGGTTTTCAAGACCGCCGCGTTCGACCACTCTGCCATCTCTCCAAACGCGGTGGCAAAAGTAGAACAATTTTTTAATTTCCAAAAGATATAACCGAAAATAAGGCATATTTTTTTTGAAAAAAAACTTATCAGAACGGTTGTTTTTTTCGATCTTATTTTGGAATTTAGTATCTCATTAAAATGAACCTTTTGAAAGTATTGATTTTATTAAGGTTTTCATTTTTATTCTGTGTTTTTTTTGTTAACCTTGATGAATTATTTTATATATCACTTATTATTTTAACTCTAAACAAATTTTCTTATGAACAAAGCACAATTAATTGATGCAATTGCAGAAAAAGCTGGCTTAACAAAAGCTGACTCAAAAAAAGCATTGGATGCTTTTGTAGATTCTACTACTGACGCATTGAAAAACGGCGACCGTGTTGCCCTTATTGGATTTGGTTCTTTTTCTGTAGCTTCTCGCAGTGCAAGAACTGGCAGAAACCCACAAACTGGTAAAGTAATTGAAATTGCTGAAAAGAAAGTTGTAAAATTTAAGCCAGGGGCTGAATTAGCTGATACCATCTAGATTTTTCCTGAAAAAATTTACAAAAGGGGTGCATAAAGGTTATGCGTCCCTTTTTTTTATCTTTGCCCCGCCAAAAAATAGGAAATGGAAACCAAATTGATTCAGTTTCTTTCAGAATTTGTGACCGCTGAAAGATTAGCCCTGTTTAATAAAATACTGTCATTCAGAACCAATTATCTGACCGTTGTACTCGAAGATATCTATCAGACACAAAATGCAAGTGCTGTTGTGCGTTCTGCCGATTGTTTCGGAATTCAAAATGTTCATGTTATTGAAAATAAACATATTTTTCAGGTCAATCCTGATGTGGTTAGGGGAGCTTCCAACTGGGTTACTGTTAACCGATACAACCGTACCGAAATGAATACTCCTGAAGCTTTGCAGAAATTGAGGCGAGATGGATACCGGATTGTGGTCGCCAGTCCGCATGAGTGCGATGTTGATTTAGAAAATTTTGATCTGGAAAAGGGCAAAGCGGCAATCGTTTTCGGTTGCGAACGTCCCGGCCTGACTGAATGGGCCAGTAAAGAAGCCGACGAATTTCTGAAAATACCAATGGTTGGCTTTACCGAGAGCCTGAATGTGTCTGTTTCGGCTGCTGTGGTAATGCACCATTTAACCCATAAACTTCGAAATCATTCTGCCATCCACTGGCAGCTTTCAGATACCGACCGGCAAAAAGAAATGCTTGCATGGTTGCGAATGTCGATCAAACGAGTAGACTTGCTGGAGAAAAAATTTGCTGAACTTCAAAAATAACTTTGCCATGAATGTTTTTGCCGAAAAATTTGCCGACCTGAAAATATTAAGATACGATGTGCCCGGATTCGAAACACTCGATCTCAACAAAAAGCTGTACATATATTACCTTTCGCAGGCAGCACTTAGTGGCCGCGATATTTTGTGGGATCAAAACAACCGTTACAATTTAAGTATTCGTGCTGTTCTCGAAACAATCAGGCAAACATTCAGTGGCGACCGAACATCCGAATCTTTTAAGTTGTTCGAAGTCTATCTGAAACGGATTTGGTTCTCTAACGGAATCCACCATCATTATTCAACCGAAAAGTTGCCGGTTGGTTTTTCTGAAACCTACTTCTCCGAACTCGTCGCTCAATCCAATTGGTCTAAATTTATTCTGCCTTCAGGAAAGAGTTTTGATGTTTTTATTTCTGAAATAAAAGAAGTGATTTTTAACCCTGATAAAGAAGAAAAACGGGTAAATCTTGATTCAGAAAAAGACCTGCTCCAATCCTCCTGCAATAATTATTATCAGGATGTAAGTCAAGCCGAAGCCGAAACTTTTTATGCTGAACTTAAAGCCAATGCCGGGACTGAGCCTGTTTCGTTTGGATTGAATTCGACCCTTGTAAAAGAAAACGGGCAATTGACTGAAAAGGTGTGGAAACTGGATAGCAAGTATGGAAAAGCCATCCAACAAATTATTTTCTGGCTGAATAAAGCCATTGATTACGCGGAAAACGAACTTCAGAAAAAATATATTGGCTCGTTAGTACAATATTATACCACTGGCGATTTGAAATTGTTCGACAGTTACAGCATCGATTGGGTGAAGGAACTGGAAGGGGAGGTCGATTTTGTGAACGGTTTTATTGAAGTGTATGGCGACCCGATGGGAATTAAAGGAAGCTGGGAGTCGATTGTAAATTATAAAGACACCGAAGCAACCAAGCGGGCTACTATTTTAAGCGAAAATGCCCAGTGGTTCGAAGATCACTCGCCGGTCGATCCTGAATTTAAAAAGACCGAAGTTAAAGGTGTGAGCGCGAAAGTAATTAATGTGGCGATCCTGGCAGGCGACTGTTATCCGGCCACGCCTATCGGCATCAATTTGCCCAATGCTGAATGGATTCGCGAGCAATATGGATCCAAATCGGTGACCATCGAGAATATTACCCAGGCCTATTTCCTCGATTCTATGAACAACGGAATGCTCGAAGAATTTGCATCGTCATCCGAAGAAATTGAAAGAGCCAGAAAATACGGCTATCTGGCCGGAAATCTGCATACCGATTTGCATGAATGTCTGGGGCATGGTTCAGGAAAAGTAAAGGAAGGGGTGAATACCGAAAACCTGAAAAACTATTACTCGACCATCGAAGAAACGCGTGCCGACCTTTTTGCTTTGTATTATATTATCGATGAGCAGATGATTCATCTGGGTTTAGTTCCTTCTGAAGAAGCGGCAAAAGCAGAGTTTGATGCTTATCTGCGCAATGGATTGATCACACAATTGACCCGTATCGAACCCGGAAAAGACATCGAAGAATCCCACATGCGCAACAGGCAGCTGATTGCCAACTGGGTTTATGAGGCAGGGAAAGCTGACAATGTGTTTGAATTTGTTGTTTCGGGAGGGAAAACCTCTGTGAAAATAAATGATTATCAGGCATTGCGCGGGTTGTTTGGTCGGCTGCTGAAAGAGATTCAGCGAATTAAATCGGAAGGCGATCTGGAAGCTGCCCGAAATCTGGTCGAAAATTACGGCGTCAAAGTTAACAGGCAATTGCATGAAGAGGTGCTGGCGCGTTTCAAAAAGCTTGATCTGGCGCCTTACGCAGGTTTTATAAATCCGGTTTATGAACTCAAAACCTGGCCATGCGGAACGCCGGATAATGTGCTGATTCAGTACGATGAAGATTACACTTCGCAAATGTTGAGGTACAGCAAAGATTATGGGTTTTTGCCAATGGCGAACGATTAATTACGTCATATTTTAAACCAATCTCTTACAATTTCCGAATATTGGTTTTCATTTTTGTGCCTGAAAATATTTTCCTTAGGGAAATAAGTGTAATCGGCAGCATATTCTTCGAAGTTCTCAACAATATCGCGAAGTGCGGAAATGAATTGTTCAACCTCCTGATTAGTAGTTGTCGGATGCAGCGACCAGCGCACCCAGCCGGGTTTTAGCGACAGGTCGCCCTGATTGATCCTATTGGTAATTTCTTCAGATAATTCGTGGCTTACTTCAAGCAAAATATGACCGTAAGTACCGGCACAGGCGCAACCTCCGCGAACCTGAATGCCATATAAATCGTTCATCAGTTTTACAAGCAGATTGTAATGGATTTTAACCACGTAAAAAGAAATTACTCCCAAACGGTCTCGGTGCCGGTCGTCCATGATTTTAACTTCCGGAATTTGGTCAAGTCCTTCGAAAGCCAGTTTAAGCAATTCATTCTCGCGCTGATGTATATTTTCCACACCCATTTTTTCTTTCAGCCTGATGCAAAGTGCAGTGCGGATGGTCTGCAAAAAACCGGGAGTGCCGCCATCTTCGCGCACTTCAATATCGTCAACATATTTGTATTCGCCCCACGGATTGGTCCAGTCAACAGTTCCACCGCCCGGCTGATCGGGAACCGAATTATGGTACATCGACTGGTCGAAAACCAATACTCCCGAAGATCCGGGACCACCCAGGAATTTATGAGGCGAAAACATGATCGCATCCAGTTTTTGCAGTGGGTCGGCAGGGTGCATATTCATTTCGTCGTAAGGCGCTGAGGCAGCAAAGTCGATGAAAACAACTCCACCATTTTCGTGCATAATTTGCGCCAGCTCGTAATAAGGGGTGCGGATTCCGGTTACGTTAGAGCAGGCAGTAAACGAACCTATCTTAAATGGGCGGTCTTTGTATTCTACCAGTTTTTTCCGGAGGTTTTCAGGCGAAACCTGTAAGTTTTCGTCCGGATCGACAATCACCACATCGGCATTGGTTTCGTACCAACTCGTGTGGTTCGAATGATGTTCCATGTGTGTAATAAAAACTACCGGACGTTCGCGTTTTACAAGGCATCCGGTATGGTTGACCTGCCCGCAGTATTTCAGGCCAAGCATTCGCTGAAACTTGTTGATTACAGCTGTCATTCCTGACCCTGCAGTGATGATAATATCGTTTGGCCCGGCATTCACATGTGCTTTTATGATTTGTTGTGCCTGATGATATGCGTGTGTCATCAAAGCACCGGTTTCGCTGGTTTCTGAATGTGTGTTCCCGACAAAAGAACCGAAAACCTCTGTAATTTGCTTTTCGATGGGATGGTATAGTCGCCCGCTGGCAATCCAATCGGCATAGTTGATCTTTTTTTCACCATAAGGAGACCTGAAATGCTGGTCGATTCCTACAATATTATTTCTGAACTGGTCAAAGTGCGCTTCAAGTTTTGTCATGGAATATAGTTTGATCAAAAAAGCATCGCAAAATTAGACTCTTTCTATTAGTTATTAGCAGAATAAAATCAGTTTTTGACACTATGTTTCAATTGTCTTTCTGTTCCGTCTGAAAATAGTTTATGATTATCATCATAGAAAGCAAAGATTCACGTTTGATCGAAGCAGCCAGTTCCAAAATTAATTTGCGGGTCAGGAACTTTCTCGCAACAGTTTAGTATTTTTCCAATCTTATTCAACAAACTATGAGCAAACCGAAGCTTCTGATTTTTTTTCTGGCAGTTTTCTTTCTTGGCGATTTAACTTATTCATTTTTTCAATACTACTATATACCGCTCGATGGCGATATTTCTGCCGGAGTTGTTCCTTCGTCGTTTGTTCAGCAGTTGCTCGATGATCCTTTTGGATTTCATTTACTGAGTACTGGAGAGAAACATGTAAATCCCAACCGGTTTTTTGCCCATTTTTTCTTTAAAGAATACATGCAGAAAGTACCGGTTTTTCTGCAAAAGCTGACTGACCCAATTACCTCGGTCTATTTATCGTGTGCGTTGATGAAAATTATGATCCATTTTCTTGTAATTTTTATCTTTTCAGCCTTGATTTCAGGAACTAAAAATATTGCAGATAAAAAATTTCTGATTAGCGCCGCACTAATTATTCCGTTAATTCAGGCAAATGGTTATTGGGAGCACATGGGAATCAGCGATCATTCAATTACTTATACCTTCTTCTACGCGCTACCTGTGGTATTGCTGATGTTTTACCTGATGACTTTATACCAAACCGTTTACCGGAATGAGGTTAAGAAAACCGGACTCCTGAAATCTTTGCTCATATTATTTTTTGCTGTGGTACTTCCATTGAGTGGTCCGCTGATTCCTGCATTGGTATTGATTATTTCTGCATTAACTGGTCTTTATTATTTACAGAATCACGATCGTAAAGAAAATTTATTTTCGTTCAGCAATTTGCTTTCGACACTTCGCAGGATACCTTTCCCGGTCTTTCTTTTACTCGTTCCGGCTTGCATTGTAAGTCTGTATTCCCTGTTTCTCGGGAGGTTCGACCTCAATTATAACAGCGAAACAATTCCAATTGCCGACCGGTATCTTAAATTGCCACTCGGAATTTATTATCAGATCAGCCAATCGTTGGGAGTGCCTTTGTTGGTCATTATTATTGGGGTGAATTACTTCCTGATAAAAAGACAGTTCAACAATGCGGAAGGGCAAAAAATCATAGGTTCTTTAAAGTGGATCGGGATTTTTTCTGTTATTTATTTGCTGCTCCTGCCTTTAGGTGGTTATCGTCCGTATCGTCCAAACATTTTGCGATACGATACTTTTATGCCCATCACGATTGCGTTGTTGTATTTCTACGGAAAGTCTTCATTCTTTTTACTTCAGAATCTGAAATTGAGACTTCGTACCAATTATTTGATTGGTCTTCTTGTGCTTTTTGCAATATTCATGAATTCAGACCATATCGAAACTGAAGAATATCACTGCGAACGAAAAGCGCTTGATTTCCTGATTAACTCACCCGATGAGATTACAATATTGCCTGGCGATTGCAATATAATGTCGTGGGCTGATCCTTATACTGATCCCAAACGCTCGGAACTGAACGCCGAAATTTTGCAGTTCTGGGGAATAACCAAAGAGAAAAAACTGTACTATCAGGATTTAGGTCAGAAATAATCGAACCCAAATTTTCACTTTCCGTCAGTTAAATACGGGGTAAAATCATTTTTTGTCACTTGAGGAACAGATCAATTGTCAAGTTCGGTGACAAAAAGTCATTTTTGCTTCGTGGTATAATCTTTGAAAATTTGCTGCACGTTGAATCGAATGTTAATCTAAAAATTATAAAAAATGCAAAAAGGAAAAATAGGAGTAAGCAGTGACAATTTATTCCCGATTATTAAAAAGTTTTTGTATTCCGATCACGACATCTTTCTTCGTGAAATTATTTCGAATGCAGTTGATGCCACACAGAAATTACGCACACTGGCCGGTCGTGGCGAGTATTCGGGCGATATGAGCAACGCTAAAGTGAGCGTAAAAATTGATAAAGAAGCCAAAACCATTACCATTTCTGATAACGGAATCGGGATGACGGCCGAAGAAGTTGAAAAATTCATTAATCAGATTGCATTTTCAGGAGCCGAAGAGTTTCTCGAAAAATATAAAAACGATGCCAACGCCATTATCGGCCACTTTGGATTGGGCTTTTATTCGTCGTTCATGGTTTCGGAGCAGGTCGATATTGTTTCGAAATCCTACCGTGAAGGGGCAACTGCCATTCGCTGGGAGTGCGACGGAAGTCCGGAATACACGCTCGAAGAAGGCGAAAGGGCAGAGGTTGGAACCGATATTGTGATGCACATCAACGCCGATTCGGAAGAATTTCTGGAAAAATCGCGGATTCAGGATATCCTGAACAAGTACTGCAAATTCCTGCCGATTCCGGTAGTTTTTGGAAAGAAAACCACCTGGAAAGACGGAAAAGAAGTTGACACCGATGAGGATAACCAGGTTAACGACGTGGCTCCGGCATGGACCAAAAAACCGGTTGACCTGAAAGAGGAAGATTATTCGAATTTCTATCGCCAGTTGTATCCGATGGCCGAAGAGCCACTGTTCAACATTCACCTGAATGTGGATTATCCGTTTAACCTGACTGGTATTTTGTATTTCCCGAAACTGAAAAATACCATTGAAGTTCAGAAAAACAAGATTCAACTTTATAGCAATCAGGTTTTTGTGACCGATTCTGTTGAAGGTATTGTACCTGAATTCCTTACTCTGTTACATGGCGTAATCGATTCTCCGGATATTCCTTTGAATGTGTCGCGTTCGTACCTGCAAAGCGATTCGAATGTGAAAAAAATCAGCAGCCACATCACCAAAAAAGTGGCCGATCGTCTTTCGCAGTTGTTTGCCGAAAAGCGTGAAGATTTTGAAGCAAAATGGGATGATCTACGTTTGTTCATCGAATACGGAATGCTCACCGAAGAGAAATTTTACGATAAAGCGGAAAAATTCTTCCTTTTCAAAAATACAGATAACAAGTATTTTACCCTTGAAGAATATGAAACCCTGATCAAACCTGAACAAACCGACAAGGATAATAACCTGATTTATTTGTACACCAGCAATCTCGAAGATCAATTCTCTTTTGTTCAGGCAGCAAAAAATAAAGGTTACGATGTGCTGGTAATGAATAATGTACTGGCCACTCCTTTGATTAATAAATTCGAACAGAAATTCACCAACAAGCGTTTTGTGCGCGTTGACTCCGACGTTGTGGAGCATTTGATTGCCAAAGATGACAAGACCCACGAACTGAGTTGGGAAGAAAAAAACGAGCTGAGCCCGATTTTTAAAGCCGTTTGTCCTGAAAATAAAGATTACGGGTTTATTGTCGATTTCAAAGATTTAGGCGAAACCGGCAGCCCGATGGTAATTACCCGCAATGAGTTTATGCGCCGTATGAAAGATATGAGCCAGATGCAAGGCGGAATGAGTTTTTACGGCGATCTGCCAGAAAACATGAACCTGGTTGTAAACACATCTCATCCGTTGGTAAAACAAATTTTCGTAGATCGTGATGCCGTGTTAGGTTCAGAGCTTGAAAAGGTAAAAACTGAATTACAGGCGAAGGAATCGGAAAAAGCTGAACTCGAAAAAACCAAAAAAGGTAAAAAAGACGAGGAAATTCCTTCAGAAGTAAAAGAAAAATCGGAAGACGTTGAGAAAGCGATTTCTGCCCTTCAGGATGAGCGAAAAGTAAAGCTTACAGCCTTCGGGAAAGAAAACAAATTGGCCAAACAGCTGGTCGATCTGGCTTTGCTAGCCAACGGAATGCTGAAAGGTGAAGACCTCGATAAATTTGTAAAACGCAGTTTTGAAATGATCAAATAGAAAAAGTGAGTATCCGTTTATTACCTAATGTCATAAAAGTCATTCAATTGTCATTTGGTCGTCATTAAATTGTCGTGTAATTACAACAGAATGACTATAAATGACCACAATTGACTGCCACAAAATACCAGATAGGTATGCAAACGGACAATCATTAATATAAAAACTTGGTTTTGTTTTAGCAGGTTCTCTTCGGGGAGCCTGCTTTTTTTTATGTGCAAATTTCGATTTTCTGAAGCGACAAATAATCAGATTGAAAAAAGTGAATTTTCATTTTGATTTTTTTTATTAAAAGCATAATTTAAGCGTGATAAAAAGCTGAAAGGAGGTCCTGTATGAATAATGAAGTAACAGTAGAACCGAATTTAGTTCAAAAGATCAGACGCAAAAAAAGCAAGCCAAAGTTTAAACAGAGCAGCTTTAAAAAATTTAATAAAGAAGGGTTTTTAATTGCCTGGGGATTTGCGATTTTTTTTGCAGTCACCGGACTCAATATTGTTTGGAAAACTAAATCATTTTCCTACGAAACTGTCAATTCAGCACTGGGTTTTTCCTCTCGTCACCTCGTTGGGTTTTCGCCCGAAACCACCAAAGAAACATTACTTTTTTTTCTGGGAAGCCTCTTCATTATCATCTCTGTATTTTGCATTTTTCTAGGGCTGAAAATTGTTGCCGAATACATCGTCGGCAAAAAGCTTAAGTTCTGGAAATCGTTGAAAAAGGGTTTTAATAGAAGTAGATTTAGTAAACTGTTTTCCGATAAAACTTCCATTTCTAAATAAAGGTTATAATTTTGGGCTTCAATGCTAAAATTCGAAAATGCAAGATAAATTGAATGCCTTCGCCCGCCTGCTTGAAATCATGGACGAGTTGCGCGAAAAATGTCCGTGGGATAAAGAGCAAACCCTTGAATCGCTGCGGAAACTTACCATCGAAGAAACATACGAACTGGCTGATGCCATCCTGAACAACGACCTGAACGGGATAAAAAAAGAGTTGGGCGACCTGATGCTCCACATCGTTTTTTACGCAAAAATAGGTTCCGAAAATGGCGCATTCGACATGGCCGACGTGTTGAATTCCATCAACGAAAAGTTGGTTTACCGCCATCCGCACGTATTTGGTGAAGTGGATGTGGCGAATGCCCGCGAAGTAGAACAGAACTGGGAAACGCTTAAAATGAAGGAAAAAGGTGGTAATACGCGTGTTCTGGAAGGCGTTCCGGCCGCGATGCCTGCTTTGATAAAAGCAAACCGTATTCAGGAAAAAGCCAGCGGTGTTGGATTCGACTGGGAATACCGCGAGCAGGTTTGGGACAAAGTAAAAGAAGAAATTAATGAGCTAAGCGTTGAGATTGATCAGGTTGATCAGGATAAAATTGAAGGCGAATTTGGCGACCTGTTTTTTGCCCTGGTGAATGCCGCCCGTTTGTATGGAATTGATCCGGAAACTGCGCTGGAACGTACCAACCTGAAATTCATCAGCCGTTTCAATTACCTCGAAAGCCAGACACTTCAGAAAGGAAAAGACCTGAAAAAGATGAGCCTGGCCGAAATGGATGTAATTTGGGATGAAGCGAAAAGGTTGGAAAGACTATAAAAAAGTGGTCAGTGTTCAGTATTCAGTGTTCAGTCGCAGTGTTAATGAATAGCAAATTGCAGTAAATCAGCAACGTTGATGATAAATAAACTTCAGAACAAAGGAATTTTATTTCTGCTCCTGATTGTAATATCAAATGGAGTATTTGCACAAATCGACACAGTTCGTCTTAATAAATACTATTTCAAAAAATACTGGACCGACACAAAAGGAATTGTAACATCACCAGCCAGATGGCAGCAACGCGACTGGGTAAAGTTGGGCATTTTTGTTACAGGAACTGCCAGCTTAACGCTTGCCGACCAGTCTGTTAAAGATTATTTTCAATCGCACCGGAATAAAACAGAGGATTATATTTCGAGTAATATACTTGAACATTTTGGTGCAGAACACAGTATCTTATTAATTTCAGGAATATTTACGTACGGCATGCTGGCAAATAATAAGCGAAGTGTTAGCACCGCATTACTGGCTTTGGAAAGTTTTGCTTTGTCAGGGTTGCTGGTTCGCGTTCCTAAAAATCTGATCGGCAGAAGACGACCGGATGCATGGCCGCCTTCAACTCCTTCTGATTGGGACGGACCTTTTCAAGGTACTAGTTTCCCTTCAGGGCACACCACTGCTTCTTTTGCGGTTGCTTCGGTGATTGCAACACAATACCGGGACATCAAATGGATTCCAATTGCAGCCTATTCTGTGGCTTCATTGGCCGGAATATCAAGAATTTACGACAATAAGCACTGGTTAAGCGATGTGGTTGCAGGTGCTGCTGTCGGAACGCTTATCGGAAACCTGGTCAGTCAGCGTACCACAAATTCAAAAATTTCCTTTGTTCCTTATGGAAACCGTAGCTTTCAGGGCGTGAAATTGTCTTATATTTGGTGATTATTTATAGTCAATAAAAAGAATACTATGCGAAAATTTCTCCTTTTCATTTTGGCCGGATTTTTAATTCTGAATTCATGTTCGACCGGCAAAAAGTCTTTGCAGCGCGGCGATTACTACGATGCAATTATGAAAGCCGCCGGTCGCCTAAGCAGCGACCCCGATAACCGCAATGCAACGCAGGTTGTGCGCGACGGATACCCAATGGCTGTTGCTTTTTATCAGGAAGAAATTGACCAGGTTTTAACCGGCAACGATCCGTTTAGGTGGAAACGCACCCTTGAAATAATGCAAACAGTAAACCGGATGTCAGACGAAATAAGGCGGATTCCCGCTGCCCGAAAACTGGTTCCTTCGCCCAAAAACTATACTTCTGAAATGGTTGACGTTCAGAACCGGGCAGCACAGGAATTTTACGATGCTGGCATTTATGCGTTAAGCCGTAAAACGCGCGAAGCTGCAAAGCAGGCTTACTTTCATTTCCTGAATGCCGATGGGCTCGTACACGGGTTTAAAGATACCAAGGAGAAACTGCTGCAATCGAAAGATTTGGCCACATTGAAAGTGGTGGTCGAACAAATTCCGGTAAATGGCAAATTCGAGTATTCAGCTCAATTCTTTTACGACAATGTTTTTCAGATGCTCAACCAACAGTTTCAGGAAAAAGATTTTGTGCACTTTTTCTCTCCGGAAGAGGCCGACAGGGTTCGCCTGAAATATCCGGACATGGTTTTGCAGATGGGCTTCTACGATTTTTTCATCGATCGCCCGCAACATCTTGAAGAAGAAAAAGTGCTTACGAAACAGGTTGAGGAAACTTATCAGGCAAAAGCCAGAAGAGATACAACAATAATGGTTCCCGGGCCAAATGGGCAGAGAAATTTGGTGATGGTAAATGTGAAAAGGGGAGAGTCGATTACGCTTACCAGAATGGTGACCAAAAAAGGCAAAATCAAAATCCTTACAGATCAGGTGGCTTCGGGCGGATTATTGGAATTGAAAGCTGTTGAATTTCAGTCGCAAAAAATACTTTTTACTGATAAAGTTCCCGGACAATATACCTGGCAGAACCGCTACGGAATTTTTGTGGGTGATAACGAAGTGCTCGATAACGAACTCACCGCAATTCTGAACAACAAAATGGTGATGCCACCCGCTTCACAGGACATGTTTGTATTGTTTACCAAACCCATTTTCAATCAGCTGACCGGAAAACTAACCAATTATTTTAAGCAGTACAATTAGGTAAAATCAACATTTCGGCAAAGCAGTAAACAGCGCCAATCCGGCTTTGCTGGTTTCCTTGTAGTCGTTCGAAAGATTTTTACCGGTTTTATACATGGTTTCAACCACCTCGTCAAAACTGATGCGGTGGCGGCCATCCGACATCAGCGCGTAGGTGTTGTGAGCCAGGGCACGTTCGGCAGCAAAGGCATTTCG
>JAHEYU010000108.1 GCA_023251435.1 Bacteroidota bacterium | reverse complement strand
CGGAACAACTTTCCAACGCTGCCTCAATATGCTGCAACCGAAGGAAAACCAAACTGGCAGCCGGTTGGCTGATTGAACAATGCGGATGGAAAGGTTTTCGCCGGGGCGATGCCGGGGTGCACGAAAAACAGGCCTTGGTTCTGGTCAACTATGGAAATGCGACGGGCCGCGAAATCTATGATCTTTCAGAAGAAATTAAACAATCGGTTCAGGATAAGTTTGGAGTCGAACTGGAACGGGAAGTGAATGTGATCGGGACAGAGTGATCAGTTTTCAGTCGCAGTTTTCAGAATGATCTTCAGTTGACACTAAGTCATCGAATGAGTTGCAGTCAGAGCAAACATCATCGATGTACTCAAATTGTTTTAAAACTGACATTGATTCATCTTTTACCAATTCCGACTCTATTGCAAGTTGTTTTTCCAGAATCGATCTTTCCATAAAAATTAGGTATTTGTGATAAAGTGGTAAAATTCTCAACTTCTTCAAAAAGAAGTTTCTCAACTTTTCTCCTTTCTTTTGCTGGGAGTTTGGCCAACTCTTTCAGGAAAGTCAGGTTAACTTTAATGTTCATGGCTTTTTGTTGGTGAGCGTTTCGTAAAACGCCTTAGCATCGGCAACAGACAATGTATCTTCCGGATTATTTTCGTTGATATATTGGGCAAGTGCGTAATCTTCAAGCAATTGTTCCATTTTCTCAAAAGTCTGTATGTCAACTTGTACAGCAATTGGTCGTTTCCTGCTATCTGTTACGTATGTTTTTTTTATGTCGAGCATAACCTTGTTTTTCTGTAAAGGTATAATTTTACTTTCTGAATGGAAAATTAATACGATTCACTTTTTCCGGCAAGTCACTATCCAAAACTTCATTGGCTCCTCGTTTAGAAGGTGTTTCACGGGTTCGTCAATTTCGCGGAATTCAACCAATCCAAAAGGTGCAAATTCTTTTTCGATGGTTGCCGAATCGTAAAAAAATACGGTTAATCCTTTCTCTAGCATGTACCGGTTATTGCTTACAAACTTTCCTTTGCCGAATAGCTTATTCTTATCCGAGACAACAATAAAAACCATCCAACCACCATCATGTAGCTGTTCAAGGCATTTTTGAAGGATTTTCCTACGATCGGTCTGGTTGAATAAATGTAACAGCGCAAAGCAAAAAATACCGTCGTATTTTTCTTTGTCGAGCGGCATTTTAAGCACCGAACCATGATGAATCGGGAAATCCAGCCCATTCTCACGAGCCAGATCAATGGCTGTTTTCGAAATTTCAATTCCGGTTACCTCAAGTCCTGTTTCAAGAAAAGGCTTGGCATTTCTAGCAAATCCAACTCCCGGAATCAGTACCGTTTTTAAATTGTTTTCGACAAAAAGCTTACTTGTTCGGATGGCCGAATCTGCTGGTTCTAGCGACCAGCTTGTCCCAATCTTTTGGAATTTATTGTCCCAGAATTCACTCATATTTTTTATACTTTTACTCCTATAAAAATCATGTCTGTAGTTACTCGCCCATCGGTTTCTGGGTAATCCTGAAGTTTAAGTTGACAGATCACAAACCCGCTTTCAGCAAACGAATTCTCCAGATCGTGTCTGCTGTGATAATTGAAATAGATCTCCGAGTTTCCTGAAAAACTGGTGGCCTCAAATCCTGCTTTGGTTTCGTCGCCTTCCATCGTACTGACATATAATAATCCTCCTGAATTGAGTTTTTCAGCGCAATCGGCAATTAATTTACAGGAATCTGCTTTCGATAAAAATGGCAGACAAAAAGAACACATTACCGCATCAAATTTTTCAGGAATTGAGGAAATATCACGAACGTCCATTATCCTGAAATCCACGTCGGGCAGCGATTTTTGCGCAATTTCTATCATTTTTGGGGCCAGATCAATGGCCAGAATGCGGCTTTGAGGGAAATTGTTCATTATATGTTTTGTGAAATTTCCGGGACCGCACGCCAATTCAAGAATGCTGGGATGCTTGCTGCTTATGGCACGACAGAAACTTTCAATTGAATCCAGATAGCCACTGACATCCGAAAATCGAACGGTATATTCTTCAGCAAATTCGTTAAAACGCTGTACTGAAATCTCAAAGTGATTCGTCATCTTTTATTCCTTCGGCCTTTTCGTACTGATCAATCACTTCTTTTGCCTTTTCGTAATCGATATTGGATACAAATATTTTTACTGGTCCGGCGCCTCCACCAACCACATTCCACGGAGCAAGAACGCCCATTCGTTCGTCTTTCAGAAAAGACTCAATTTCAGCATTGTCCAGAAGGCTTTTTACCAAAGAGGCTTCCCATTGGTCGCCATCGAAAACTTCAACCGGGTAAATTTCATTTTCCATATTTCGAATATAATAGATTAATGTGAGCTGATTTTCAGCCCAATAATTGAAATAATCAAAGTAGTTATAAAAAGCATCCGCCAGAAATCTGCCGGTTCTTTAAAGAATACGATGCCCATAATTACGGTTCCAACCGCCCCGATACCTGTCCATACGGCATACGCGGTTCCGATCGGAATAGTCAGCGATGCTTTGTAAAGTAAAAGCATACTCATTGTCAGGCTCAGTAAAAAACCAACCAGCCACCAGGCCGATTCTGCTCCTGAAGTTTCTTTCGCTTTCCCGAGGCAGCTGGCAAAGCCCACCTCAAACAGTCCTGCTATAATTAATAAAATCCAATTCATTTTCAGTTTATTTAATTGTGAAGCCGCTAAGCTTTTTAAGATATTCGCGGTCGATGCTGGCGTCCAGTCCTGCTACTTCCGGCACCGTAATTATTCCATTTTCGCCATAGTTTATTCCTCCTGAAACCGGATCTTCGGAAAACATCAATGGTGTATCGAAATCGCAAAAAGTAACATTGTTGCTGGTTAGCGCCAGATGCGCCGCAGCGGTGAATCCAATTCTCGATTCGAGAAAACCACCGATTTGTAATTGAATATTGGCTTGTTCTGCCAATCGAATAATTTTCAAAGCTTTAAATATTCCTGAAGATTTCCCGAGTTTGATGTTGAACGCAGGCACTGCATCCAAATCAATCAGCCGTTTTGCATCGTGATGATCGCAACACGATTCGTCGGCCATGATCATGATCGGACTTTTCTTCCTGATTCTGGGCAATTCCATAAAATTCCATCTGGCAATTGGTTCCTCGCAGAATTGAATGTTGTATGGAGCCAGTTCGTTTAATACCCGAATCGCTGATTCAACATTCCAACCCTGATTGGCATCCAGCCGCAATGGAATTTCAGCACCGATTCGTGTCCGTATTGCTTTTATCCTGAAAATGTCTTTCTCCGGATCGTCGCCCAGTTTTACTTTGATCACCTGAAAACCGCGATCTTTAATTTCCTGCGCATTGGCCGACATTTGTTCGGGATCGCCCAGGCTTACGGTATAATCAGTCAACAGTGTTTTGTTGTTTTTTCCGCCCAAAAATGCATACAGGGGAAGTCCTGAATGTTGGGAAGCAATATCGTAAAGTGCAATTTCAAAGGCACTTTTAATGCTGGAATTCCCATAAATGGTGCGATCCATTTCTACTGAACAGGTTTCAATATCCAGCGGATTTTTGCCGATCAAAGCTTTGCCCAGGTAATTGGCAACCAGATAAGCAGTTTCCATGCTTTCGCCATTAATGGGCATAAATGGGCTGCATTCACCAAAACCGGTCGAACCTTCACTCGTACGAATAACAACAATCACATTTTCGGCATAATCGAAAGATCCCAAAGAAATTACAAAAGGCTTTTTCAGCCTGACAGGAAATTTATAAACTTCTATTTGGGTAATCTGCATTTTTTGTTTTTTTCAGTAGAAATATGTGTATTACAAATAACTGCCAAATTTAGGGTTTAATTCATCACAATAGAAGTGACAATTGAAATGACCCTACTAAATATTGAAATGAAGACCTAAATCAATAAACCAATAAAATCCTACATTTGCGATCTCTAATGACTCAAAACTAACATTAAATACCTGATTAAAATTATGGAAATTAATCCGCAAATATTTAATAAGAAGAATATCATTCTGTCCGGCGGGTTGGGATTTATTGGCTCTAATTTAGCGATTAGGCTGGTTGAGTATGGAGCCGTTGTTACTATTATAGATAGCCTGATACCGGAATATGGCGGAAATCTCTGGAATATAGAACCTATTAAAAACCTGGTTAAAGTAAATATTTCGGATGTTCGCGATGAGCATTCGATACACCACCTGGTGCAGGGTCAGGATTATTTTTTCAACCTGGCCGGGCAAACAAGTCATCTGGATTCCATGTATAATCCTTATAAAGATCTGGAAATAAACTCCAAAGCACAGCTTTCGATACTTGAAGCCTGCAGAAAGTACAATCCAACAATAAAAATTATTTTTGCCAGTACCCGTCAGTTGTATGGTAGACCACAGTACCTGCCTGTTGATGAATTGCATCCGTTGGTTCCGGTCGATGTTAACGGTATCAATAAATTAGCCGGGGAAATGTACCACATTCTTTACAACAATGTTTACAACATTAAAACAGCGGTTTTAAGGCTAACCAATACGTATGGTCCGCGTATGCGAATTAAAGATGCACGGCAAACTTTTCTGGGCATCTGGATTAGGAGCCTGATCGAAAACAATCCTGTTACTGTTTATGGAGATGGCAGTCAGCTAAGAGATTATAATTACATTGATGACGTAGTTGATGCTTTTCTAATGGTTGCCGGATCAGATCAGATGAACGGCTCGATTTTTAACCTGGGAAGTGATGAACCAATCTCTTTGCAAACCACCGCCGAAATAATGATCGAAGAGAATAAGGCCGGTAATTATGTCTTCCAATCTTTTCCGGCCGATTTGATGAAGATTGATATCGGCGATTTTTACAGCGATTTCACCAAGATAAAGGCAAAGTTGGGTTGGTGTCCAAAAGTAGCATTCAATGAAGGAATTAAAAATTCACTTGAATATTACAGAAATAATTACCAACATTACGTTTAGAATTTTATCATAAAATATTTGCATGATTCTATTTAATGATTTCAGCAAAGAACCTAAGATTATAAAGCAGGAAATACAACGTGCTATTAAAAAAGTAGTGGGTAGTGGCTGGTTTATTCTGGGGAAAGAACTGGAAGCTTTTGAATGGGGATTTGCCCAGTATATCGGAACCCGGTATTGTATAGGCGTTGCATCGGGTACCGAAGCTATTGCACTTTCCTTAATGGCGCATAACATTGGTTCAGGCGATGAAGTTATAACCACAAACATTACTGCATATCCAACAATTTCAGGAATATTACAATCGGGAGCAAAGCCGGTAGTTGTTGATATCTTTAGTGAGAATGGACTTATTGATTACCGGAAAATTCAGGAAAAAATTACACAAAATACCAAAGCGATCGTGCCGGTTCATTTATACGGTCAAAGTTGCAAGCTCGACGAAATAATACTAATAGCAGCTGAAAACAAATTAATTGTAATTGAGGATTGTGCCCAATCTACTGGGGCAACATTTAACAACCTGAAATGTGGTGCAATTGGAGCTTGCGGTGCTTTTTCGTTTTACCCGACAAAGAATCTTGGGGCTTATGGCGATGGCGGAGCAATTACGACCAATGAAGAAACGGTTTATCACAAATTATTGTCTCTCCGGAACTACGGGCAAACCAAAAGATATCATCATGAATCGATCGGAATTAATAGCCGCCTTGATGAAATTCAGGCTGCAATTTTAAACGTCAAGCTACAATATCTGGAACATGGGAATCAGGAAAGACATGAAATTGCATTGACTTATCGAAAACATCTGCAAACGGTTGAATGCCTGACTGAAGAGAATTATGGAACCCATGTGAACCATTTATTCGTTGTAAAATCGCAACACCGCGATAAATTGGCAGAACATCTCAAAAACAAAGGGATACAAACATATATACATTATCCAATTCCGGTAAACAGGCAAAAGGCCTTTGAATGGCAGAAAGCTGAAAAAATGGAAAATTCTGATAAATTTGCTGAGAGTATTTTGAGTTTGCCTATATACCCCGGCTTGTCAAAGCAAAATATTAACCAAATAATTCAAAACGTCAATGACTTCAAAATCTGATCTTCCAAAAACGTCCATCGTTATACCGGTTTACAATGGAGCACTCTCAATTGGCCGCCTGGTTGATGAACTCATTGCCGAGCTTTCACCCAAATTCAGCATTGAAATTGTATTGGTTAACGACTGCTCTCCTGATAATTCGGAGGAGGTATGTATTGGGATAACTAAAAAACACCCAAATTTCGTATCGTTTTACAGTCTGGCCATGAATGTAGGTGAACACAATGCCGTTATGGCTGCTTTAAATAAGGCAAATGGAGATTATGCACTTATCATGGACGATGATTTTCAGAATCCAATAAGCGAGGTCATTAAATTGATAAACTATATGACCAACAATGATTACGATGTTGTGTACACTTATTACCTAGAGAAAAAACACTCTTTTTTTAGAAATCTGGGTAGCAAGTTTAATGATAAAATGGCCAATGTGATGCTTAAAAAGCCCAAAAGCCTTTACCTCTCGAGCTTTAAGATCATCAATCGTTTTCTGATCGATGAAGTGATCAAATACAATTTACCCTATCCATATTTAGATGGATTAATCTTGCGCACGACCAGTAGCATCGGAAAAGTTGAAGTCAGTCATAATAAACGTGAAATCGGGAAATCGAACTATACACTGAAAAAGCTAATCTCGCTTTGGATGAATATGTTCACTAATTTCTCGATTCTGCCCTTAAGGATATCGGTTGTAATGGGATTTATCTTTTCTTTCATCGGATTTTTGGTTGGGATTGATGCTATTATAGAAAAAATATTTAATCCGAACATACCTTTGGGGTACACATTTATGGTAATTATCATTTCCATTTATGCAGGAGTTCAGCTTATTGCCATTGGTATGGTTGGTGAATATCTGGGACGCATTTTTATGTCAGACAATAAAAAACCACAATACTCGATCCGGAGATCTTTTAATGAGAGGATAGACAATGGACAAAAGTGAATACATACGAATGTATAACCTTGAATCTGATTTTTGGTGGTACAAAGTATTGCATGAATTGGTTGACATCACAATCCGAAAAAAAAAACCGGAAGGTGACATCAATATTCTGGATGCAGGTTGTGGTACAGGTCGGATGATGGAAATCTGTCAGAAATACGGGAATGTTTCAGGTATCGATTTTTCTCAAGATGCAGTTTCTCTTGCAAAAAAAAGAGGCCTGAATAATATTGAAATTGGAGATTTAAACGATTATAAGTTCAAAAATGACAGCTTTGATGTGGTTGTTTGTCTGGATGTACTTTACCATGCTGCTATTCAAAATGACCTTGCTGTTGTTGAAAAGTTTCAGAATACCCTCAAAGAAAATGGTATTCTGATCATTAACCTTCCTGCTTTTGAATATCTAAAAAGACCACACGACATTGTTGTTCATACCAAAAAGAGGTATCGAAAAATAGCTTTTGTGAATGAATTGAAAAAGATGGGTTTTTCAATAATAAGTTCAAGTTACAGAATGCCCCACTTGTATTTTATTATACTGATATATAAATTGTTCCAAAGAAACTCCGCTTCAATTGAATCAGAATCTGATTTGCAAGAACTTCCGGCATGGCTAAATACGATGTTGCTATATTTAGGGAGAATCGAAAACTGGTGGCTAAGCAAAGGATTTGGCATTCCAGTGGGCAGTTCTCTTTATGTCGTCGCTAAAAAAAATACACTTACAATTTAATTTTTCATTAAAAGCAATATTATTCCATTGTAATAATCTGTTTATTAAGGAATTATAAATGAATTATTCAAAAAATGGTTAAATAAATAAGTTAGCCAAACTGTGTTCCCAAATATTAGGAATGGCAAAATTGCAATTTTGATTGGTTTATAAATCTTGTGAAAGAAGATATAATAAAACAATGAAAACACCAACAAGAAATATCCGGCATCCAAAAAGGTAATTTTGTGCTGATATGGGCCGTGAACTAAAAGCATTATTCCAACATAGGATAAAGACACCAGGATAGTTGGCATGTAGTTAAATTTCATTGTTTTTAACTTCTCTATTAGAATAAAAAAGAAGACATAAAATAATGGCGAAACCAAAACATATCGGTGAATTCCATTGAGGTTTCCTCCCTGGGTAAACAGCACAAATAAAAAATTTCCGGCGAAGAATACGATCGATAAAATAAAGAGATATTCGTTTCTGGTTTCAGCTGAAAACAAGCTAATTGCATTTCGTTGGCCGTTTGTTAAATATTTCTTTAAATGGGTAAAAAGAAATATACTTGATGGCAGTACAACACAACAGATACTAAAAATATTCATCCCATAACTTTCAGTTGACCAGTCGGTGATTGTTCTGGGTATTTGAAATACATGATTCCAAAACAAACGATGCACCTCAAACATTTTAAAGAAGCTACCACTATAAAGAAAATGAATAAAAAAGGTGAGCATAACTCCAATTATAATTGGACGTATTTTAATAATCAATTCTTTAATGAATAATTTAAAATCCCTGTTAATGATCAAAAAGTAGAGGTCAGTAACAATAACTGCTACACCAAAAATAAGAAACGAAGGACGACTTAATACAAACGCAATTATTCCAACAAAAAACAGCCATCTTTTATTGTTGAACAGGCCCCACAATGCAATGGTCATGGTAAATAAAAATGTTGATTCACAATAAGGTAAATAGAATGAAAAGACAGACGGAAGTGTTAAGGCCAGCGAGAATAATAATAGTTGGTCTAGCTTGCTGAAATCTTTAGGCGATAAAAATAGTGATGAAAGAATAATGATTGAAATGGCAAACAGCAAATAATTGAGAATGCTAATGTAAGGAGCCGGTAAGTTAGTTAATCGCCAAATAAAAGGAAACAAAGGCGAGAATGCATACGTGCCGATGCCCGGCCATGTATTGTCCTTCCCATACATATTTTCAGACATATATTTAAAAAATTTCACATCCCAATTATGAAATTTGATCTCGTCAAGTGTGGTATAAGGATTATCTGTTTTTAGAATGACAAAAGTTTTTACATTTTCATCCGGTTCTGAAGTATTAAGATAGGTTATCGCAATTTTCCCAAGCGTCTTTTTAAATATTGTTTCGTTCTGAAGCAGTTTAAAAATGGTAAATGCGAGCAGAAAGACTGAAACTGCAATGATAATCTTTGTATATAAAACTGTTCTCATAATATTGTATCTATTTGATATTAAACAACACAATTTTTCTCTTTAAGTCGAACCCCAAAAACGACAAACATCTATACTTACTTTACATTTTGCATTTATTGCAGTAAGGCGAAAGTACAAATTCATTTTCACTTCGATGAAACCACGCGGAAACCCATATAATTAAAACGTCGGTCAGGCTCTTGATATCGTCGGCGGGCCGAACGGCAAAACTGAGCAATAAGATCCCATCCACCACCACGATATACACGGAATTTACCAGATGAAGGGCCTTGGGGATTGGTTTGAGCCGTAGCCTTCGGTGAATAATTTTCAAACCAATCGTTGACCCACTCCCATGCATTTCCATGCATATCAAACAATCCAAAGGCATTGGCAGCAAAGGTTCCAACAGGTACAGTCTTTGCCCTGTTTTCACCTTTTGGATTGTTGTTGTATGGAAAATTACCATTGTAGTTTGCCTGTGATGTAGTAAGGTTGTTCCCGGTATTGAAAGGAGTTGTTGTACCTGCACGGCAGGCGTATTCCCATTCTGCCTCTGTTGGCAGTCGGCAACCCATCCATTTGGCAAAGGCTGTAGCATCATCCCAACTAACGTTTATTACCGGACGATTACCCCGACCCCAGCCGTTATCATCTGGTTTTGTTCTGCCGGTAGCAATGCAAAAGGCATCATACTGTTGAAAAGTCACCTCGTATTTGCTCATCTTAAATGCACTCAGGGTCACCTGATGCTGAATTTCATAATGACTTCGGTCAAATTCACTGGTCGGGCTACCCATTGTGAAAGTTCCTGCAGGAATGTCAACCCATTCAATGATAGGCTTGTTTTGGGTAGTTGCTGACAACCCAAAAATCATCAATAAAAATAAAAAGATATTTCTCATAATGCAATCAGTCTATAATTCTTTGAATGCTTCTGTATTTCTCATTCTTTACTAAATCTTAAAATTTCGAGATTTTTAGTCATAAAAATACAAATAAAGCTTTCTTAACATTAAATAACAAATGGAATTACGTTCTAAGTGCATAAATCTTTGATATTTAAATTTATTTTTCAATTATTGTATGCATTGCAGAGCGAAAATGGTTGACTAGTCCATTAACGAAGGAGAGATTCCCTGCTCATCCTGAAAGTTTGAGATTTCAGTTTTCCATCAATGATAGCTGAGATTTCAGCCGACATAGAATCTTTGCTAATTGATGAGTAGCTGATTTTCTGTGGAAAATCGTGCGCTGGATTTTCGAAAATAACCGTACTGTCAGTCAGACTGGTCTGGGTAAAAACGATTGCGTTTCCATCATTTTGATTTGAGACCGTAGGTATGTAATACAACTTCCCGGAGCGTTGCTCCAAACTGATTGATTCAGACGAAAGCGTGTCGCCTTTACTCACGAAGAAACTTCGGCCAACGAAAGTTGAATCGTCCAGTTGTTGCCAGCTTTCTGTTAAAGAACCTTTTGCCGATTGTTTTTGCCAGGTGCCAATCAACCATTTGGTTTTGGATAGTTGAGCATATCGATTATCTACCCGAGGATGACAAGCGAAGAGCAAAGACGTAATGAAGATAACACAGACCTGTTTCATGACTTTTATTTTAACCCTGAAGATATCAATTTAGCCAATTGAATATGACATTTGCACATTAAATGAATGCAATAGTAAACAATCGTATTGCATTCAGCCAGGTTCAACTATTCAAATTCTCATCCTTCAGCATACCATTTAATTTGCTGAGAGGCCCGCATAATAATCACAAGAATTATAAACAGCCCTACACTTCCGGCCAGCAAGGCGTAATCCTGCAATTGCAAGATGGTGAAAAGGAACAGATACAAACCGGTTTGCAAAAGTGTAACCCAGCCTACCATGCGTTTGTCGCGCAAAATGGGAAAAGCATACCACGAAATTAAGGTTGTCACCGCCACCGCCGAAATCAGGTAAGCCCAATTAAACCCTATCTGCTCTCCGATGGAAGTTAGCAAAGCATAAAACATCAGCAAGGCAAAGGCTACCAGTGAATACTGAAAAGGGTGAATCCGGGTTTTACTTTTGATCTCGATGAAAATGAAAATGATGAAATTCAGCGCGATAAACAAAATGGCATATTTCACCGAGCGCATCGATTTCTGGTAATGATCGATGGGGATCAGCAGTTCGACTCCCATTTTGGCCTCGTGGGTGTTGTATTTCTTATCGACCCATTGCTGCGGAAAATTGCGGTTCAGGTGGGTCACGCGCCAGTCTGCGGTGAATCCGTTAGCCGTCACATTGCGGTTCTCCGGAAGAAATCCGCCCGTAAAACTCGGCTGAGCCCAACCCGATTTCATAGTCACCTCCGAAGTTTTACCCAGCGCTTCAACCGACAAATCTTCAGAACCATTTAAAACCAAATCGATTTCGAAATTGAGTGCTTGTTGTAAATCAATCGAATCCGCTTTCACGGTTATTCCCGACTGAAACAAATCGGTATCTGCTACGCCGGGATCAACTGTGCATTTTTGACCGTTGACAATCAACTCCGGTAGATTTTTTATACCGCGCATATCCGAAATTCCCATTGTAAAGTAAGCCCCCTCCCAATTGTAACTGGCATTCTGAATTTCGAGCTGTGAAACGTCGGGCCGTGCAAATGAGCCTTTCAATTTCAGTTTCCCTTCGTAAACCACCACTTTGTAAATTCCCCGTTTCCGTGTTTCCGGGAACAGTTCGCCATTTATTTTCAGCGATTCAGGCAAAAAATGAGCGACACCATACCTTTCACTGGTTCCCTGATTGGTTTTTCCGGCCTCCGTCACCGTAAACGGAACATTCAGTACTGGTCCGGCAACGACCTGTTTGCCACCCCATTGTGTATAAAGCTCACTTTTTACCTTTTCGCTCAGGGCAATTCGTTCATTAATAATGTCCATAATTAAAAAGGACGGAATCAGTAGTAAAATAGCCAGTCCCGAAACGATGATCATCTTCACACTGTAACTGTTCATGAATTGTTGAATTCCTTTTGTCTCCATAGTTTTAATTTTTAAAAGTACTTTGAATTGCAAAGTTTATGAATAAAAAAAATTATTGATTGCCAATTAATTCTTCCAGGGCCGACAGATGCTGGCGAAACAAGTTCTTTCCAAGATCTGTAGCCCGGTAGGTAGTGCTAGGTTTCCGGCCAACGAACTGTTTGGAAACGACAATGATTTCTTGCTGCTCCAAAGCTTTTAGGTGACTGGCCAGATTTCCGTCGGTCAACTCAAGTAAGTCTTTCAGGGCATTGAAATCGAGCGTGTCGTTCACCATAAGTGCCGACATGATTCCAAGCCTGATGCGGCTTTCGAATACTTTTTGAAGATTCGATATTGGATTTTTCACCAGAGATTGTTATTTGCAATTTAATTATTTACTCTGAACTTCATGTTGCGGGTTTCGGGATGCGGGTTTGTTTTCATGCAACTTGCAACTCGCAACTCTTTTTATGCCAACTGCGACAGAGAACTGCGACTTTCCTCCTTGCCACATGCTTTCTGCCCCCTACCGCTCATACCTGTAATACATTACTGTGCCATAAATCAGATGCATTACACCAAACCCAAGTACCCAAAACAAGATTCCATACTGGGCAAAGATTCCGGCTAAAAGTCCAAGAATAACTTCTGTCATCCCCAAATAATGAATCTCGCCGGATGTGAATTTGCCTGCATTGATCAGCGCCAATCCATAGAATATTAGCATAGCTGGAGCTGTTAAGTCCAGGTAATTTCTGGAAACCAGAATCAGAACAAATATTCCTCCTGAAATGACGGGGATTAACAAGTGAGCCAACACTCGTTTGGTAGAACTTGTCCAAAATTTTTGGTCTGCTTTTTCCGCTTTTCGGTATGAAAAGTAAAAAGCTGCCAATCCAGCCAGAAATAATACAATTAATGCAATAGTTCCTAATCCGATGGTCACACTGTTTATCGGAGAACCCCCAACAGTACAAAGAAACTCATCGTAATGAATATTTCCTGAATCAAGGATTACAAACCATGCCAAAGCCGCGCCAATTAAAGCGCAGGTTCCGGCGAAAAAGCCTGCCATACTATTAAGCAACATGAATTTTGAAGATCGTTCCATGATCTCGCGAATAGCCTGAATATCTTCTTTTGGATTAACTGAATTTGTTTTCATTTAAAAGTACTTTGAAATGCAAAGTTAATTGATTATTCAGGAAAAACAATCTCACAACAACTATTTTTTTATAAAATAATTCCGGGGAAAGTTGTTGGCGAAAATAGTATCGTTTTCCTATGCAATCTGATTGATCAGAAATTTGATCAAGAGAAAGTGCGCATTTATCCCGGAATATTCAGGATATTTGTGAGGGATGAAACCCTAAAATTTCTACGAAAAAAAATAATCTGACCACCACATGAGAAAGCAACTATATAGAATAATTTTCGAACATGATACCAAAGCG
>JAHEYU010000047.1 GCA_023251435.1 Bacteroidota bacterium | reverse complement strand
CTGATGGCTTCTTTCAGATCCCAAATCACTCTGGACACCCTTGCCATTCGCTAATACTTCCTCTCAACTCGGCGTATGCAGAAACTTCCATCCTGCTAGTTTATCACCATGCCCGACATACCAAAAAAGCCCGGTAGAACTTAATCCACCGGGCTTCATATTGAAGTTTAAAACGATAATTTTTTACTTTAAAGTGGCCAGTGCGTCTTTGATGCGGGTCAGCGATTTGGTAAGGTCAGCTTCCGAAGCGGCATACGAAATTCGGATACATTCGGGAGCGCCAAAAGCTTCGCCCGAAACCACGCCGGTAAAGGCATTCGACAGGATAAACAAGCCCATATCGTCGGCATTGTTGATGGTTACTGTACCATCCGATTTTCCGAAGAACGACGAAATATCTGGAAATACATAAAATGCGCCATCTGGTTTGCTGGTTTTTACGCCCGGAATTTCGGCCAACATCGAAAGTACCAAATTGCGGCGTTTCTCGAATTGAGTAACCATCGCCTGAACTGTGTCGAGCGGTGCATTTAATGCAGCAACTGAAGCAATTTGCGAAACAGAGCATGGTCCGGAAGTATATTGTCCCTGTAATTTGTTGGCAGCTTTGGCCAGCCAAAGTGGAGCAGCAATGTAACCAATGCGGTAACCGGTCATGGCAAATGCTTTGGAAACGCCATTCACCACCACTACCCTATCTTTAATTTCAGCGAATTGAGCAATACTTTCGTGTTTGATTCCGTAAACAATGTGTTCGTAAATCTCATCCGAAATCACGATGATGTTCGGGTGTTTGGCGAAAATATCGGCAAAAGCTTTCAGTTCGGCTTTCGTGTAAACGCTTCCGGTTGGGTTGCTAGGGCTGCTGAACAGGAAAGCGCGGGTTTTTGGAGTAATGGCGGCTTCCAATTGGGCAGGAGTGATTTTGAAATCGCTGTCAACCGTGGTTGGAATGATCACATTTTCACCTTCGTTCAGTTTCACCAACTCGATGTAAGTCACCCAGTACGGAGCGGGGATAATCACTTCGTCACCTTTATTAATCAAGCACTGTAACAGATTGGCAATCGAATGTTTCGCTCCGTTTGATACAATAATTTGATTGGTTGTATAGTCCAGATCGTTGTCGCGTTTAAGTTTATCAACAATCGCTTTTAACAACTGTGGGTATCCGGGAACCGGTGAATAGGTTGAATAATTGTCATCAATTGCCTTTTTTGCAGCTTCCTTGATGAAATCGGGGGTATTAAAATCGGGTTCTCCAACTCCAAGGCTAATCACGTCGATGCCTTTTTCTTTTAATTCGCGGCTTTTCTGGGCCACAGCAAGGGTTGCCGACTCTGAAAGACACGCTACTCTGTCTGAAACTTTCTCCATAACTGATATTTTGATGTGGTTAATGATCAAATGTTTTCGTCTGCAAGATAGGCAAAAAACTAATTCAGCCCATATTCTTGTTTCGATTTGTAAATAAAATGGCTAAAATATTTACGATTTGTTATTACACACCCACTTTATTCAGAAAATCGCTTACTTTTAATTGCAAATTCTGGTAGTCGTCGTAATCCGAAACAAGAAATAATTCAGAATCCGGGATCAGAGAATTCATTTCACGGGCAACTTCAATCGGATGTCCGGGATCGTTCGGGTCGCCAACAATTAATGTAGGAACCTTCACATAAGTTAATTCCTTCCGCTCCGGAAAATCGGAGATAGCTCCCCCGTGATAAATACTATAATAATAAGCCGGGTCGAAACTCATCCGCAATTCAAGTAGTTTCTGCCGCGTTCCGGGAAATTGCTGCTCAAAGAATTCAGGAGGATCCTGATTGTACTTAATAATTCGTTTTAGAAAATCGGGCAGATGATCGGGACATGCTTTCAGTGCAATTTTTTCGTACAAAGCCTGAACCGCCACACGCACTTCCCATGCCGGTGGTGGAGTAACCAAAATCAGCGCTTTTACTTTCTCCGGATGTCGGATCGCAGTGTACAGCGCTGTCCCCGACCCCATCGATACTCCTCCAAGAATGGGTTTCGCCATATCAAGCGAATCAATAATGCCGTTTAATTCCTGAACCATTCCGCTCCAGGAATAATCGCCAGATGTTGATTTGTTGCAGGCATTGTAGCGAATCAACTGAACCTGCTTCGAGAGCCGTTCAAAGTCAACAAGCGAATAAACTGAATCAGACTCGACTGAATTGAGCATTCCGTGCAACCAGATGAGTGGCTGGCCGGAGCCGGAGATATGGAGATATGGGAGTTTCAAAGTTTTTGTTGTTTTTGTTGTAATTGTTGTCGTTGTTGTCATTGTTGTCGGTTTATAATGGCTGTATTATTTTAAACAATGATAACCATACAACCACGACAACTTTTCCTAACCTGCATGCTATTCAAACAATCCTTCGTCGCGAATCAACATCAAAATGGAAGAGTGCGGCAGAATAATGAACTTTTCCTTGTTGAATTCAATTTCCCAGCCACTTTTATTGAGATAAACAGCCAGATCTCCCACTTTTGCCTGAAGCGGGACATATTTCACATCGTCTTTCTTCTCTTTCCAGGGTTCATCGGCATCAGTCATGGCCGGAATTGGGTAACCCGGCCCCACATTAACCACATAGCCGCTGTGTGTTTTTTCGTTTTCCTGAACTGTCGGCGGCAGGTACAATCCTGAAGCGGTTTTTCCCTTTTGATTTTTAGGCCGTATTAAAACCCGGTCGCCCACCATGATGAATTTCTCCAGGTCTTGTTCGTTAATGATTAATGACATTTCTTTTGAATTTGTTTCGAAACAAAGATAAAACAATCCTATCGTATAAATAACAGTGTAAAAATTTATTGGTTCCGACACTCATTTTTGATCAAAAAATAAACTTTCCAAAAAAACATTTCATTTTTATTGAAAATATTTCAATACACATAACCTTCATTTACTGAATGTTACAAATATCTTAAAAAATATTTTAAAAATATCTAGTACTATGTGTTGCATGGTATCATTTAAAAGATATATATTTGCAGTACAAATAACAATGTAACGAAAGGTAGATTTTTTAAAAAAGAACTATATAGTTTGTAACGAAATCGAAAATCAATCGTCATAGAATTAGAAAACAAAAGTTCAGAAACAGAAAAACATTAAAAAAATAGGAGAACAAAACCATGAAAACAAAAAACAACACTCGGGAAACAGTTAACAATCAGGTAAGAAGTTTCATTTTACGCGGAAGCGCAATTCTTTGCGGCTCAGCATTAATCAGCCTGACAGTAAATGCACAGAGCTTATGGGCACAATTTTCGGACTACAACGGTTACGGAACAATGAACGAAACAACTACTTCTAATGAAGTATTATATGCAAGCAACACCACTGCTCCTGCAGAATCAAATAGTTCAACGGCAGCCTTCGCTCTCGAAACTGAATTGGAAGAAGAATTAGTACTGGAAGACTGGATGACCAATGGTTCATATTTCACAGCAACCAACAATTTCACAGAAGCTGAAGCTGAAGAAGCATTGAGAGTGGAAGACTGGATGATAAACAATTCTAATTTCGGTACCGCTACAGTTTCAGGATTGGAAGGAATTGAAACAGAAAGACCACTCGAAATAGAAGCATGGATGATCGCAGGAGAATATTTCAACACTTTGAAACTGTCTGAAGATGAAGAGCCTGCTCTAAGAGTTGAAAACTGGATGCTCGAAAATAAGTATTTCGACAATACAATTGAAACTACAGAAAACAGCGATAATGAGTCTTCGGAACTGGAAGCCTGGATGACAAACGACCAGTTATGGGGATTTTAATCATCAGGCCAAATAAACAACTAAAACATCAGGAGGAGGAAAAGCCATGAAAACAGACAACACCAGAGCACAGATGAGAAAAGGGGTACTCGAATATTGTATCCTGCTCACCCTAGAAAACAAGCCTCGCTATTCAAGCGACATTATTGAAAATCTCGAACAATCGAAAATGATTGTTGTGGAAGGAACGCTCTATCCAATGCTTACCCGGCTGAAAAACGAAGGTTACCTGAACTACCGCTGGGAAGAATCGCTTCAGGGGCCACCCCGCAAATACTACGAATTATCTGAAACCGGAAAATTATTCCTGCATGAATTGGGAAATGCCTGGAATGAATTGGTCGATGCTATTTTTCATATAAACAGCAACAAATAACAAGAAACAGTTAAAAAACAGAAGCCATGAAAAAGACATTCACAATAAACATTAGCGGCAGCATTTTCCACATCGAAGACGATGCTTTCGAAAAACTTCAGGATTATTTGCAGAAACTTAGCCAGTATTTTGGAAGCCAGCCGGGTGGACAGGAAATTTTGCAGGACATTGAAGCACGTATTGCTGAACTCCTTCAGCAAAAAATAACCGACAAACAAGAAGCAGTTATCAACGAATGGGTGGAAGAAGTGATGCATAAAATGGGAAAACCCGAAGATTTTATGGATACCGAACTATCAGAAAAGGTAACTACCGAAGCAAAAGGAGAAAAAATAAGAAAGAGGATGTACCGCGATCCTGAAAACCGGATTTTAGGCGGAGTTTGCTCCGGAATGGGTGCCTATTTTAATATCGATCCGGTATTCCTTCGCATATTGTTTGTATTGCTGGTTTTTCTGGGTGCCGGTATTTCGATCATTATATACCTTGTATTCTGGATTGTTGTACCCGTGGCCAGCACCACCGCTCACCGCCTCGAAATGAGAGGAGAAGAGCCTACCATTTCGAGTATTCAGAAAACTATTCAGGAGGAAGTAAAGGAAGTAAAAAGCAGCTTTTCGAGGTTCAATCAATCTGAAACTTTCAGAAAAGGAAAAGATGTTTCCCAAAAAGCCGGACAAGCTTCTGTTCAGGTATTTAAAGGACTTGGACGAGCTTTGGGAGTTTTTCTGGGCGGATTGTTAATCTTCCTGGGATTTATCGGATTTGTATCATTTCTGGTAACCCTGGCTGTTGGGGGTTCTGGATTCCAGGGCAGTACAGGAGTACTCCATTCAGAAGTCGGTTTATCAAACTTTCTGGGGTTCTTTATCAGCCCAGGTTTGGTAGGGGTTTCTATACTTCTCATCGTATTGCTCATAGGAATTCCGTTGCTGGTCACTTTTTTTGTAGGCACAAAACTGGTATTCCGCTACAAAACAAACAATAAACTAATCGGGCTCGGCGCTTTCGGAATATGGTTATTGGCTCTGATTTCCATTCTTGCAATAGTCGGAGGACAGGTCAATAATTTCAGGCTCGAAAATTCGGTTTCAGAAGGTAAATCCATTGAATGTCAATCGTGCCAGACACTTTACCTGAAAATGGGAACATCTGTTGCAGAAATCGAATCAAAAGAGAACAATCAATTCAATGATTTTGAGATTGCAAATTTAAACGGCAGGCAAGTTCTGGCCGGTCGTCCACACCTGAAACTGGAAGCTACTGATAATCCCGATTTCTCGGTCGTTATTAAGCGAAAAGCCCGGGGCAAAAACAAAATCGAAATACAGAACAGCATTGATCAGATTCAGTACGAAGTGAACTCCAAAGACTCTGCACTTGTGCTCGAACCTTACTTTTTACTTGCCAACGATGGAAAATGGCGCAATCAGGAAGTTTTGGTAACCGTAAAAGTACCGAAAGGAAAAATGGTACATCTGGGTAAAAACCTTGAAAACCTTTACTTCGATTTTGAAAACCTCAACAATCTATGGGGCAACGAAATGACAGGCAAAACATGGATAATGACTCCGGAAGGACTTGCAGTAAAACAGTAACTGTTACGTGTTACGGGAAACGGGTTTCAGGTTATTCGCAACCCGAATCCCGAAACCCGCAACGGACAGAAGAAAAAAAAATATAGAAACAATATCAATTCAGAAACAATTTAAAAATCGAAAGCCATGAAACGATTAACACGCTCAAACGAAAAATTAGTTGCCGGAGTAATCGGCGGAATTTCAAATTACTTCAATCCCGAACTCGACCCCGTATTTATGAGACTGGCCTTTGCCATGATAACCTTTTTCAATCCGGCATTTGTCCTGATTTACTTCGGAATGGTACTTATAATACCGATCGAAAAACCGGAACTTCGAAACAACCAGGCAACTTCGTAAAAAGGTGAAACAATAAAAGCTTCACAGATACATTATTCTAAGGATCAGGCCAATATCAAAGGCCTGATTTTTTTTGCTATTTAAAAATCGCCACCTCTTTTTCTCCGTTCGATTTAATGTATCCGCGAAACATTCCTGAAGTATTGAATTCCATCGCTATATTGCCTTTTCGGTCGAGACCGATTACGCCACCAGTTCCGCCCATTTGTGTCAATTTATCTATTTCAGCACGGCATGCTTTCCTGATGTCTATTTTACGGTATTCCATCATGGCCGAAATATCGCGCGAAAATCCCAGACGAATATAATATTCTCCGTGACCGGTGCACGAAAAACCACCGGTCTGGTTATTGGCATACGTTCCCGCACCAATCACAGGCGAATCGCCCACCCTTCCGTACTTTTTATTGGTCATTCCACCCGTCGAAGTTCCGGCTGCAATGTTTCCGAATGTGTCCAAAGCAACACAACCAACCGTTCCATGCTTGTCGCCGGTAGCCGGTTCACGTTCTTTCTTCAGCAATTCCTGAAGCGACTTATATCGTTTTTCAGTAAAGAAATAACTATTATCAACCGTTTTAAATCCCTGTTCAACAGCAAACTGGGAGGCTCCAATTCCGGTCAGAAAAACGTGTTCCGACTTTTCCATCACGGTCCTGGCTAAACTTATCGGGTTTCGGATATCTTTTATGCCCGAAACAGCCCCGGCTCCGAGCGTTTTTCCGTCCATCACCGACGCATCAAGTTCGATGGTTCCTTCATGGGTGAATACTGCACCTTTTCCGGCATTAAACAAAGGAGAATCTTCCAGAATGATGATCGTTTTTTCAACGGCTTCCATGCAAGTTCCGCCATGTAACAATACAGAATCACCCACCTGAAGCGCCCTGTTCAAAACCTGCAGATATTCTTCCTGCATTTCAGAAGTCATGCTTTTTTCCGACATCACCCCTGCCCCACCATGAATTACCAATGCGTACTTCGGAGAGGTTTGTGCCTCCGACGACAAATAAATCAGGACGAAAGTCATGCAAAAAATCAATTGTTTCATGGTTATGAAAATTAAGAATTTACCCAAAATTAAATATCTGACAGCAAAATAACCGAAAATCAGGAATCTTTTGTTTATTTATTCTGATCAAACTTAAAACAAAATCAGATTTGGCGTGTTTCTGAATTCAAATTAAATATCGGAATGAATCACTATTCTATTAAAGACCTTGAATATTTGTCGGGAATTAAAGCCCACACCATTCGAATATGGGAAAAACGGTATCAGCTACTAAGCCCCGACAGATCGGACACTAACATCCGATATTATTCTGATGAAGATGTCAGAAGAATTCTGAACGTTTCAATGCTGGTTAAAAACGGATACAAAATTTCGAGTGTAGCGACCTACACCGACGACAAACTTCAGAGCGAAGTACTCCGCCAAAACCGGAGTATTCTCGATCCTGAAAAGAATATTGACCAGCTTTTACTTAATACAGTCAATCTGGATACTTTTGGATTCGAGCAACTTCTGAACAAAATTATCAAGGAAAACGGATTTTCAAAAACCATTCAGAATGTTATTTTCCCGTTTTTCGAACGAATTGGGCTGTTGTGGCAAGCCGGATCTATTTTTATCGCTCACGAACACTTTGTTTCCAACCTGATCAGGAACAGGCTCATCATCGAAGCCGCAAAATTCGACAATCATCTTTCAGAAAAAACAATGTTGTTTTTCTTGCCTGCAGATGAATTGCACGAATTGGGATTATTGTACTTTAATTTTTTGGCTGCCGAAAACGGATTCAGATGCATTTACCTGGGGCAAAACCTGCCATTCAGCGATTTAACAAGTCTTTTAAGAGCTACTGAGTTCGCTTTTGTGTGTACTACGTTTATCAATGCCATCGAAAAACCTGAACTGGAACAATACCTTGCCAATTTATCGATGGTTTTCAACAAAAACAAAATTCTGATTTCAGGCCGTCAAATTGCTATTCACAAGCCAAAAATACCTCACAATGTGGTCGTTATTAAAACCAACAAAGAGTTTATCAGAAAAATATCAGGATAAGTTTATACTGAAATAAATGGCGAAGAAATGGAGAACACTTCCGGCCAAAACAAATAAATGCCAGATTCCGTGACTGTAGGGAAGTTTTCGCCACATGTAGAAAATAACTCCGACAGAATAAGCAATTCCGCCCAGAACAAGGAAAATCAGACTGTTTGTTGGCAAACTAAGGAAAACCTGTTTCCCGGCAATTACAAACATCCAGCCCATCAAGAGGTAAACAGCAACCATCAATTTGCGAAAGCGGTGCAAATAAATTGAGCGTATAACTGCACCAACAATTGCCAGCCCCCAGATGATTCCAAATAACGTCCAGCCCCACACCCCTCGAATACTGGTCAGCAAAATAGGTGTGTAAGTTCCGGCGATAAGTAAAAAAATGGAAACATGGTCGAAACGGGCAAACAGATTTTTTATACGCGGACTCGAAAAACTATGGTATAAAGTTGACGACAAATAAAGCAATATGAGGGTACTTCCGTAGATAGAAAAACTTACCAAATGCATTGTATCTCCATGATTTATAGATAAAATTACGAGAACAACCAATGCCGCAACACTAAGCAAAGCGCCAATTCCATGGGTAATGCTGTTTACAATTTCTTCTCCCGAAGTTAAATTGCGATATGTTTTTGTTGATGATGAATTCATTGCAAAAAATAAGTTAAAACTGATAAACCCTACGTGTTGGTTTTAAAATTACGGAGTCCTCTTATCGATCATGTAGGAGTTTCTTTCCGATGAATTTCGGGCATTCAGTTCGGCAAGAAATCCTGCCAGAAACAATTGAGTTCCGATAATCATGGCCGCAAGCGAAAGATAGAAATAAGGACTTTCGGTAATTCGCGGTGCTAATTCGTTGTTTAGGGTATGTATCAGTTTTTGCGCTCCAACCCAAACGGCGGCAGCAAAACCAAGCATAAATGTCAGTGTTCCAAACAGTCCGAAGAAATGCATCGGCCGTTTGCTGAATTTCGAAATTACAATTACTGAAAGCAAATCGAGCGGACCACGAATAAACCGCTCGATGCCAAATTTGGTAACTCCAAACTTACGTTCCTGATGAAGTACCACTTTTTCTCCAATTTTTTTAAAACCTGCCCATTTGGCCAGCACCGGAATGTACCGATGCATATCGCCGTACACTTCAATGCTTTTTATAACTTGTTTCCGGTAAGCTTTTAAACCGCAGTTAAAATCATGAATTCTAATTCCGGTCATTCGACGGGCAGTCCAGTTGTAAAATTTACTTGGAATGTTTTTCGAAAGCACCGGATCATAGCGTTTTTTCTTCCAACCGGAAACAAGGTCATACTTTTCTTCGGTAATCATACGGTAAAGCTCCGGTATTTCCTCCGGATTGTCTTGCAAGTCAGCATCCATGGTAATTACCACATCGCCTTCTGCCTGTGCAAAACCGCAATATAAACCTGCCGATTTTCCGTAGTTGCGCCTGAATTTTATTCCTTTAATACATTGATTTTGAAGACTAAGCTGTTCTATCAATTCCCAAGAGCCGTCGGTACTGCCATCGTCAACCAGAATAACTTCGTAACTAAAGTTATTGGTTTGCATCACCCGATCGATCCAGGATGTTAATTCAGGGAGAGAATCTACTTCATTAAATAAGGGTACAACTACAGAAATATCCATCGGTTCTATTCTTCATTTTTAACTTCTTCCATCGCATCTTCAAAAGCATCTTCGTTAGGCTGCTTTTTTATAAAGATTGAACTGATCAAAGATATAATTGTTCCCATAAATACGCTGCTTAATAATCCAACGATTGACAACCATGCGGGAGTCATCATTTTAGCCGACATCTCCATCGTTTTCTCGATCATATCTTCACTCAATCCTTGTTGCAGATAAGCCTCTTCCTGTGCGGCTTTTATCTGATCAATCAGGCTAGGATCAATTTTAAAAATGATGATACTGTAAAGCGCAGAAATAATTCCGCTAAACAACATCACAGCAACTCCAAAACCAACAGCTTGCCCATAACTTATAGATCCGTTCATTTCGTTATTCCTATAATATATCTGAGCCAGAACAACGCAAACTGCATAGAGTATTATGGGTATAAATGCCAGACTTTTATTTTGTGACTGTCCTAATACATAGAGAACAACAGAATAAAGTGTCAGAAAAATACCGACGTAAAGGCCATACATCATTGCTGATTTCCAAAAGGTAGATTTTTGTTCCATGATTTTTTTTCGATTAGTGATTTAACAAATATATTCGATTTTATTGACAGCGCCGTTATTCCAACTCATTTTAGAGTCAAAAAAAAGAAAGTTATTTTTTTTTCATCCAATAGTAGATTGACCGCTAAATGGTTAGTTTAATCGGGCAAAAAAAAATTACAGAGTGGCTTTGATTTCATTTGCGGGTAAGTCAAATTTTTCTACTTTTGTCGCCGGGTAAGTCCTGTACGACTAGCTCCTGTTGAATTCCCCCAGGGTCGGAAGGCAGCAAGGGTAAACGGTTGAGCGGTGCGATGCAGGTAGCTTACCCACTTTTTTTGCCTTTTTTTGCCGAATTAGCTCAGTTGGCCAGAGCACGTGATTTGTAATCTCGGGGTCCACAGTTCGAATCTGTGATTCGGCTCATTAAAATAGAAGTTCTGAAAATATTGATTGGGGAGATACCAAAGTGGCCAACTGGGGCAGACTGTAACTCTGCTGGCGTACGCCTTCGTAGGTTCGAATCCTGCTCTCCCCACAAAAAAGTTGCAAGTTCAAAGTTTCAAATTCCAAGTTAAATCTCAACCTGGAACATGTAACTTAAAACTTGGAACAGAATTGCGGGAGTAGCTCAGTCGATAGAGCATTAGCCTTCCAAGCTAAGGGTCGCGAGTTTGAATCTCGTCTCCCGCTCAAAAGAAAAGCATCAGGAAACTGGTGCTTTTTTGTTTATAAAAATGGTTGAATCTGCTCCTAAAAGTCAGAAATCGCTAATTTAGTCATCCGATGAATTTGTAATTTGTTGATTTGCTGATAATAAATACTTAGGCTCTTTGTAAAAAAAATCATCGGATGAATTTCTGAAAGAATCCGCGTCTGACTTACCTTCTTTAGCATGAATAGTATTTAATTGTGCTTTTACCATCATTCTGTTTATTCAATCAATTATTCTATACTTCTGCTCTCAAACAATCAATAAAAACACTGAATAACAACACTTTAAACAAACAGATATCCAAATAGGTTCTTATTCTGTTATACTTATATCTTATAATCAATAACAGACCCATTGAAAAACTCCACACAAAATGTCAAAATAGTATCATATTTTATTTGAATAGTATTAAGCAACCGGCTGGTTTTAGTTTTATTTTGTTGGACTGATTATTAATTGAATACGATTATACAAACTCAATAAATACAAACAAATGAAATCAGGTTTCAAAAAGAAGATTCATAAATTACTCGACAAGCACGAGGAGTTGCTTTCAACCAGAAATAAAAAAGTTAAAAATGGCAACGGAATTTTCGACCGTTACAAAAATCCGGTTTTAACTGCCGCACATACACCCATTATCTGGAGATACGATCTGGATGAAAAAAACAACCCATACCTGATGGAGCGCATCGGAATGAATGCTACCATGAATTCGGGAGCCATGAAATGGAACGGCAAATATATTCTTGTAGTGCGCGTAGAAGGTGTCGATCGCAAATCGTTTTTCGCCATTGCCGAAAGCCCGAACGGAATTGATAATTTCCGCTTTTGGGATTATCCGGTTACCATTCCTGAAACCGAAATTCCGGATACCAATGTTTACGACATGCGCTTAACCGCTCACCAAGATGGCTGGATTTACGGTGTTTTCTGCTCCGAACGCAAAGACCCGAATGCAGCCCCCGGCGATTTATCATCGGCAGTGGCTGCAGCCGGAATTGTTCGTACCAAAGACTTACATACCTGGGAGCGCCTTCCGGATCTGAAAACAAAAAGCCAGCAACGAAATGTGGTTTTGCACAACGAATTCGTTGACGGAAAATATGCGCTATACACCCGTCCGCAAGATGGTTTTATTGATGCCGGAAGTGGCGGTGGAATAGGCTGGGCGTTGATCGACGATATGACAAATGCCGAGGTGAAAGAGGAAAAAATCATCAATTTCCGCTACTACCATACGATTAAAGAGGTGAAAAACGGAGAAGGTCCGCATCCGATAAAGACCGACAGAGGCTGGTTACATCTGGCTCACGGTGTGCGGGGTTGTGCAGCTGGGTTGCGTTATGTAATTTATTTATACATGACCGATTTACAAGATCCGTCGAAACTGATTGCCGAACCAGCCGGTCACCTGATGGGCCCTGTTGGAGAAGAACGTATTGGCGATGTGTCGAACGTGCTTTTCACCAACGGATGGATTGCCGATGAAGACGGAACTGTATTCCTTTATTACGCTTCGTCGGATACCCGGATGCACGTGGCCACGTCAACAATTGACAAACTGGTTGATTACTGTCTGAATTCCCCTGCCGATGGCTACCGTTCTGCGGCATCAGTAGAAACACTGAAAAAGCAAATTGATAAAAATTTGGAAATACTAAAAAAGAAGTAGTTAATCAACAACTTTTCCAGAGTTTTATACTATCAATAACTTTTCCAGAGTTTTATACTATTTATACAACTCTGGAAAAGTTGAAATAAACAACCTAACTAAAAAAATACAAGCAAATACTATGACTATTGAAAAACTGACCCTGAAAGAGAAAATCGGATACGGTTTTGGGGATGCCGCTTCCTCGATGTTCTGGAAACTGTTTTCCATGTATTTAATGTTTTTTTACACCGATATATTTGGAATTTCGGCAGTAGTGGTCGGAACCATGTTTCTGATTACCCGCATCTGGGATGCTGCTTTCGATCCATTTGTCGGAATACTTGCCGACCGGACTGAAACCCGCTGGGGAAAATTCAGGCCATATTTGCTGTGGATGATGATTCCCTTCGGAATTATTGGCGTCATTACCTTTACCACTCCTGAACTGGGGCCAACAGGTAAAATCATTTATGCCTACATTACCTATTCGCTCATGATGATGATCTATTCCATGATCAATGTTCCGTATGCTTCGTTGATGGGCGTAATGTCGGCCGACGGAAAAGAGCGCACCAGTCTGGCAACTTACCGTTTTATTTTCGCCTTTGGAGGTAGTTTGCTGGTATTGGCAGCTGCCGAGCCACTGGTCGACATTTTCAGCAAAATGGGCGGCGGAACACCGAACCTGCAATTGGGCTGGCAATTTGCTGCTGCTGTTTTTGCCGTTGTTGCCATCATTTTCTTCTGGTTTACCTTCTCATGGACACGTGAACGCATCAAACCGGTAACCGAAAAAACTTCGCTTAAGCACGACCTGAAAGACCTTTGGGCAAACCGTCCCTGGTTTATTTTGCTGGGCGCAGGTATCGCTTCCATCTTCTTTAATTCCATCCGCGACGGAGCTGCCATTTATTATTTCAAATATTACGTGCAAACACAGGGTGCTTTCGAGATAAATTCACTCAATCTCACTATCACCCTCAGCAGTATGTATTTCGTGTTGGGCCAGGCTGCCAACATTGTTGGTGTAGTTTTGGCAAAACCAGTTTCCGATAAAATGGGGAAAAAGGGCACTTTCCTTTCAGCAATGCTTTTAGCCACAGTTTTCAGCATATTTTTCTATTTTATAGACCGTAGCAATACCACCCTAATTTTCGTTACTCAATTCCTGATTAGTACATGTGCAGGAATCACTTTCCCGCTAATTTGGTCGATGTATGCCGATGCTGCCGATTATTCTGAATGGAAAACCAAACGACGTGCAACCGGACTCATTTTTTCGGCATCATCGATGTCGCAAAAATTCGGATGGACCATTGGTGGCGCACTGGCTGGCTGGTTACTGGGATATTACGGATTTGAAGCAAATGTTGTACAAACCGAAACTGCCCAAAACGGTATCCGGATGATGCTAAGCTTCTATCCGGCAATTGGAACTTTAATAGGAGTTGGTTTTATGATGATTTATCCGTTGAGCGAAAAAATGATGGTGAAAATCAGCAGCGAATTAGCTGCCCTTAGAGATAACAAAGAAGAATAGCCTTCCTTGTTACCAGAAGTCTGCAACAACGGATAAATAAAGATTCAGAAAATTAAAATCATGACAATCCAACAACTCAAATCTGAAGTTCGCAACGAACTGCTTAAAAATATTTTACCCTTCTGGTCCGAAAAAATGGCCGATACTGAAAACGGAGGTTTTTACGGCCGGATGAACGGTGAAGGGAAATTAATTTCAGGAGCAGAGAAAGGTGGAATTCTGAATGCGCGCATCCTGTGGACATTTTCATCGGCTTATCTTCACGAAAAAAATCCGGCATATCTCGAAATGGCCAACCGGGCAAAATCTTACATTTTGGAGCATTTCTTCGATACCCAATTTGGCGGAACTTACTGGACAATCTCGTTCGACGGGAAACCGGTTGATTCTAAAAAGCAAATTTATTCGCAGGCATTTTTTCTTTATGCTTTTTCGGAGCATTATCGTGCTTCGGGCGACGAAACGAGCTTGCAAACTGCCATCAAACTTTTCAGGATGATTGAAAAACGCAGCTTCGACAATAGTTTAAATGGCTATTTTGAAGCTTACAGCCGGGATTGGCAACTTCTGGAAGACCTGCGTTTAAGCGAAAAAGATGAGAATGAGAAAAAGACGATGAATACGCATTTGCATATTCTGGAAGCTTATACCAACCTTTACAGGGTTTGGAAAGATGCTGAACTGGCAAAACAACTGCGAAATCTGATCCTGATTTTTACTATGAAAATTGTAAATCAGACTACAAAACACCTGAATTTATTCTTTGATGAAAACTGGAATTCGAAGGCTGACATTGTTTCGTATGGCCACGATATTGAAGCATCGTGGTTAATTGACGAAGCTGCCAGAGTTTTAGGCGATAAGGAATTACTGACCGGAGTTCAGAAAATATGCGTTGAAATAGCTGAAGCTTCCTGCGAAGGTTTGCAGGCTGATGGAAGCATTGTTTATGAATTGGATAAAGGTCATTTGGATTCAGATCGTCATTGGTGGGTAAATGCTGAAGGGGTGGTAGGGTTCCTGAATGCATGGGAACTAACAGGCAATCAGGAATGGCTTGATAAAGCGATGAATTGCTGGAAATTTATTCAGGAAAACCTGATTGACACGGATAATGGCGAGTGGTTTTGGAGTATCTCTGATGCCGGAACAACCAACCTCAAAGAAGACAAAGCAGGTTTCTGGAAATGTCCCTATCACAACAGCCGGATGTGTTTGGAAGTGATGGCGAGAGGAGAATGAGTTTAAAGTTTCAGGTTTCAAGTTCAATGTTGGGGGACAACTTTGAACTTGAAACTTGGAACTTTTTAGAGTCCCAACTCATCGCTAATCGCCTGCATTGCGACAAGCGAAAGTTCAGCAAAATCCTGAATAGGAATACCAATCAGCTCGCATTCAAGAATATTTTCGCGGTTGACGGAGGCTGCAAAAGCTTTTTCCTTCATCCGTTTAGTGATCGACTTGGTTTTTACCGAAGCCAGTTTTTTATCAGGATAAACCAATGCAGTTGCCATTATTAATCCGGTAATGGTTTCACCGGCGGCCAGCGCGTGCTGAAAGACGGTAGTTCTGACTTTTCCTGTCGCCATTTCGTTGTGCATCACAATCGCATCAATTGCTTCGGACGAAAGCATTCCATCGAGCATTCCGGCCGAATATGGCCCGTGCCGCATCGGATCGCCACTCGTACTCTCCACATCAATATCGTGCAGCAAACCAGCCATTGCCCACTCTTCCTGATTCTTGTCAAGTTTTAGTGCAATTGCCCGCAATACAGCCTCACTGGCAAGGCAATGTTTAATCATATTTGCGTTCTGAATGTGCTGATTTAAAAATTCAATGGCATTTTCGCGTGAAATCATAGCAGTAGTTCTATTTTTGTTGCTGCAAATTAGCAAAAAACAAATCAAAAACGATGGCATTCGAAATTGAACGCAAATTTCTGGTTGACACCAACAAATGGGCTCCAACCGAAAAGGGAACCAAACTCATTCAGGCATATCTGGGGCTCGATCCGTTGCCGGTAATACGCATCCGGATAGCAGGAGAAAAAGCCGTTTTAACCATTAAAGGACCTTCGAAAACCATTTCGCGACCCGAATTTGAATATGAAATTCCTGTTGACGATGCTTATGAAATGTTGAAACTGGCTATTTCGGAACCTGTAGAAAAAACCAGGCATAAAATTCAGCATGAAGGATTTATTTGGGAAGTTGATGTCTTTTCAGGAAAAAACGAAGGTTTGGTAATGGCCGAAATCGAATTAAAATCTGAAAATCAGGATTTCCAGCGCCCTGACTGGATTTTAGAAGAAGTTTCGGGCGACGGACGATTTTATAATTCATACCTCTCGGAACATCCGTTTCAGGAATGGAACGATGCCATGGCCTGATTTTTGAAAGGCCGGACACAACATGAATTAATTAAAACCGTTAACAGATTAGCCAAAACCAATTAAAATGCAATTAAAAAATCTCTTAGCAGGATTATTTATCCTGATCAGTCTTTCGATACTTGCCCAGCCAAATACCCTTTCCCGAAAAAATAAAAACACTGTTCCTCAGGCCGACTCGGTTAAACTGAGTATCGGTTACCTGAAGAAACACCTTCAGCAGAATGATGTGTGGCAATCTGAAAATCCGGAAATTATGCGCCTTGTAAAAGGATTGGTAGATTTTGCCGAAAACGAACACATCGACAGTATTCTTGTCAGACTCGACCGGTTTCAGGAACAAAAAGATGCCCGTTACATTAACCGCCAGCCCAAATACGTGAGCGATTCGCTTCTGGTGCCGGGTTATTTACCGTACCCGAATATTCTGGAAAAATTGAAACAACTGGACCGGGCAATCTGGAATGGGGTGGATATGAATGCAATCCCTTTGCCCGAGGAATTACGTGCCGGAACAAACCGCAATGTAAAGCAAATTGCCGCAGGCGACGAAAAAGCCATTCTGCAGCGGACCGGAATTGTATTACCCGACAGTTTGGTGAATGTACATGCCATTCCTGATACAATGTTACACACTGCCAACGACTTTAACCGGATCAGAAACCGGGACCAAATAAGAACCCGTTTGCTCGAACAAGCACGCCTTGAGTACAATAACAGAATTCAGAAAGCCAATCTCGATTCGGCGATTACAGCTTACAGAAAATACGCGGTTCGGGTATTTTCCGATTCGCTGCAAAACAACCTGCGCGACTCGCTTCACTTGCAAAACCAGCAAATACTGACGCATTACAACGATTCAATTGTAAGGTCGGTCAACGATTCAATCAATAGGTTTGTTATGACTTTGCAAAAATACGCCCTCAACGATTCGATCAGCATTTCGATACATAGTTTAACCGGAAAACCAGCGCAGGTTTGGCTAAGAAACAACCAGCGATCGGCAAATCGCTTTTATATTAAAAACGAACAAAACGACTCACTCGCAATTAGGCTGATGAACCTCGACAAATATTCGCTAGGGATTGCCATCGACGATGATGTAACTTTCAACCGGATAGTCCAGAAACAAAGGCGCGACTTCGTATTCGAGAAATCTGCCCCTGAACAGAAACTAACCAAAATGCACAAAAGATACCAGATTCTGACACCCTGGGATTTGGGAGGAAACGGCACTTTCGGATTTACACAAACCTACCTGAACAATTGGAAAGCAGGGGGTAAAAGCGCCTTTTCATTCCTGATGGTACTTAGGGGTTATGCTAATTATTCGAACGAAAAACTGAAATGGGAAAATACGGCAGAATTGCGCAACGGATGGATCAGGCAGGGAGGAGACTTAAACCAGACACAGAAAAACGACGATAAACTAGAATTGATTTCAAGGCTTGGGGTCAACGCATTTAAAAAATGGTTTTACAGCAGCGAAATCGACTTTGTGACACAATTCTTTAACGGATACAATTATCCAAACAAAACAACGCCGATTTCAACTTATTTGTCGCCAGCTAAAACCTTGTTCAAATTAGGTCTCGACTATAAACCGAACAAAAATTTCTCGCTGTTTCTTTCGCCCATTACCGCGAAATATGTTTTCGTTCGCGATACGGCACTTATCGACCAAACCAGGTATGGTGTTCCGGAGGACAAACAAAGCTTTTGGGAACCCGGTCTTAACGCCGATCTCCGTTACAAAATGGATATCACTCCGCGAATCAGTTATGAAACCAAATACAAAATGTTCTTTAATTATCAGGAACCATTTAAAAAGGTGGATGTTAACTGGGAAAATACTGTCGTTGCACAACTTACCGACCGGATAAACATGACCTTTATGCTTTATATGCTTTACGACGACAATGTAACCTTCCCCACCGGAAAATTTGATGCTGCAGGGGATGAAATTTATAAAGCAAAATGGCAAACCAGGGAACTGATGACCATTGGATTCTCTTATAAAATAAACAAACGCATTTATAAGCAAAAGAAGTTGAATTGAAAGTAGTCAGTGTTCAGTCGCAGTTTTCAATGGTCAATGGTAGTGTATCATGCCGGAAATAATCTATATTTGGCCAACATTCAGATTGAACAGGGGATAAAAAAAACGTAAAAACGGGATACAATGAAAACATACAAGAAATACTTCAAGATAACAGCCGCGCCTGCTGATGTTTACAATGCGCTTACCAACAAAACGATGCTTGAAATATGGACCGGCGAAGATGCTGTAATGGAAGACGTTGCCGGTTCCGAATTTTCATTGTGGGAGGAAAGTATTTGTGGCATTAACCTCGAATTCGAAAAAGATCACAAAATTGTGCAGGAATGGTTTTTCGGCGAAGAAGACGAAGACAAAAAGTCGATTGTAACCATAAAACTTCATCCTGAAAAGAAAGGAACCATTATGGAAGTTAGTCAAACAAATATTCCTGACGAGGCTTACCGAAACATTGCTGAAGGTTGGGAAGAAGACTATTTCAACGGACTCAACCAGCTTTTTGAGCCATAGTGGAACTAATGAATTCAGAAATACAGAATAATAAGCATCAAATTATGCTCCTTATTCTGTATTTTAATATTCGGTAATGTACTTTTTACCAAAACGGTACTTCAATCCGAATTGGGTTTGAAAAGCAAGATCTCCGCTACCGAAACCCAAAACGGTCTGAAATTCAATATTTAGCGATAAGTTTTTATTTTTCTCAAACGGAAAAATCTGTGTTCCAACGGGCACGGTAAGACCAGTGTAATAATTTATTACACCACCTACTCCCAAATAAACAGCGTGATATTCCTTTTTAACCAGGTTAACACAAAAAACCATTTCCGGTGTAAAATCTGAAAATTGAGAAGCTTCATAAAACCTTAGTTCAGTCCATAAACGATCAGAAAAACTATAACCCAAACCAACTTTGTTTTGAGATAAGGTTTCAACTGAAACATGAAGTTGTGAAAAACCTGCTTTATTAATAAGCATTAAAACTGTCAGCACCAATGAGATTTTTAAAAGTTTTTTCATAACAAACACTTGATGATTGATTTAGCAATGGAAAAAAAAATAATTGTCAAATTAAAATTACGACAATTAATTCTTATTACTTAATTTACTTTTTCGATGCTTGCGTACAACGGGAAAATACGTTTGCCCGATTTAGTCTGAAAATAAACCTCGAAACGGTAATCATCTGCGTTCAGAAAGATATTATCGATTTTCATGTTATCTCCTATTTCAGATGAAACAGAGGCGTACTGAAAAGGATATAATTTTACAAAGAGTGTTCCTGGCTCACTGATCTCCCTGATAAACTTAACTTTTACTGAATATTTGCCTGATTCTGCAATACGAATGTCCCAATACCCAAAAATTTCTTCCTGTATCCAGATTCCGGGACTTCCTTTCGCATCATTACGATTTAAAACTACCGGATTTTCATTTTTTGTTCCTACAATCGCCGGATGAGATTTACGATTGTTTGGATGAGCGGCGGTTTTGAAATACCAATCTTCCATTTCCTTTTTCAGCTTATGAGCAATTGGAAGATTCTCTTTGATTATATTTTTAGATTCTTCAGGATCGGCATGTAAATCGAAAAGTTCACATCCTTCCAATCCTGTTTGCTGATAGGTATTTGCCACCAATTTGAAACGATCGGTTATTGCAGCAAAATTCTGATATGGAATCGGGAAGCCACGCCCCCATTCAAAAAAAAGTGTTCGGTTACCTAATTCGGAATACCTCTGGTTTAGCAAGGGCATCATGCTTCGACCGTCTATTTCAGGATTGGGAGATCGTGTAATTTTGCAAACATCCAGAATAGTTGGTAACAGGTCGATATGGGCAGTTAAGTGTGCAATTTCTTTATCTTCAGGAATGGTACCGGGTAAACTCATCAGGCAGGGAGATTTTATTCCGCCCTGATAAACCTGTGATTTTTTACCCCGAAGCGCCATCCGGTAGCGGTTTTGCTCCGGACCATTATCGGATAAAAAGACGATCAGTGTGTTCTCAAGCAAATCCTGCTTTCTAAGTTCTGTTAGCACGCGACCAATATTTTCATCGATATTGGTCATCATGGCATAAACCTTTTTCGCATCCTCAAGGTCTTTATTGGTCATCGCCGGATTCGACTTGTTCCCAAGCGAATTAAATTCACTGATTGTTAAATTCTTATAAATTGAATAGTAGTTGTCGGGAACCTGTAATGGGGTGTGAGGAGCATTAAAAGCCAGGTAGGCAAAAAATGGCTTGCTTTTGTTATTCCTGATAAAATTTATCGTTTCATCGGTAAAAACATCGGAACAATAGCCTTTTGTTTTCACCTCTTTTTCGTTGCGATATAAAACAGGATTGAAATAGGAACTGTCGCCTGCGAAGTAATTATCATAGTCGCCCGGCTGACCAATTCCCCCGCCTTTAAACACGATAGATTCTGTAAAACCCTGATCAATTGGCCGGTATGGATAATTGTCACCCAAATGCCATTTCCCGAAAATGCCGGTTTCATAACCGTTTTTCTGAAGAATCTCGGCAATGGTAATTTCTTCTGTGGCCATTACAGCGCCACCATTGTAAGTATCATAAACACCGGTAATTTCGGCATACCTCCCCGTTAACAAACTGGCACGGGTGGGCGCACAAACCGGAGATACGAGAAAATTGGTAAAACGCGTACTTTGCTGGGCAAGCTTATCTAGGTTCGGTGTTTTAATCAGCGGGTTTCTGTTGAACCCAAAGTCTCCAATACCTGCATCATCAGTCAGAATGATCAGCACATTTGGCTTTTTGCTTTTAACAATTACATTGCCAGCCACTGCCTGATGTGCAGGAGCGGCCAGAGACCCGAAAATAATAGCAGCTAGTAGAGGTTTATGCATACCATTTTTTGTCCAAATTTACTTTTTCCCCTGATTTTTTGGATGCACAGAAGTCGATATTACTTCCTGTTTCCCGATGTCGGGTACTTTTGAGGTAAAATCTTTGTAATAATCACGAAGTTTCTGAATATCCTTCTTACAGGCATCGTTTTGTATCTGATTCTCAATTTCAAGCGAATCCGATTTCCGTATAAAAAACTGATCGCCAAATGATCTGAAGTCAAACTTTCGCTGTGCATCAGTTGGATCGAGCATAATACCCAGTTTCTGATCTTTGGTAATTACTGTGGCTTGCGACCAGCTTTCAGAAACAAAGTATTTCCTTTTCATCGGTTTTCCTGAAAGAAGCGTTTTTGCCATCGATTCGCCCTGTAACGGATGTTTTAACTCCGGGATTTTCAGGCCAAGAATTTCAACCAGAGTTGGATAAATATCAACCAGACTTACCAGTTCGGCAGTACGTTTACCTTTTTGTTTGTTGCCGGGATACCGGATAATCAGTGGAACATTCAGTATATCTTCGTACACGTTTTGTCCGGCAGCACTCTTTTCCACCATGCCATGGTTGCCCACAAAATCGCCATGATCGGAAGTGTAAATTACAATGGTCTCATCTTCCAATCCGGCTTCATCGAGCGCTTTAAGAATTTCGCCAATGTGATGATCCATTTCGGTAACCAACGCGTAGTAAGCTCCAATATGATTGCGCCATAGTTGTTCGTCAGCGAATGCCTTGTTGACATTCCACACTTTATTACCGCCTTCCCGAATCGATTGCATCATCGGAGGAATATTTTCCTTTGCTTCATACAGACTGGCAGGTTTCCTGATTGTACCGCCATTTATCCGACCATTTCCCCAGTCAGACACATCGTACATATCCATGTATTTTTTCAGAGGAGTATAGGGTTGATGGGGACGATAAAATGTAGCCCAGCAAAAGAATGGCTGATCACTTTTTGCCTGATCTTTAATCATCTGAATCGTTAGTTGTGTTGTAAAAGCTTCCATCGTCATATTCTCGGGAAGCGTTGAAATTCGTGTACCCAGGTCAGCAGTTGGAAGTTTTTCGGTTGCATAAGATGAGCACGGTGAACCTTTACCGAATTCGGCTGCCCAGTCCTGTGCAAATTCCTTTCCAAAACCCATTTTTTCCACCCATTCCGTATAGCTGTTTCCGAGAGTTTCATTGCACAAATGGCTTCGATGAACATCCCATCCGGCATCGACTGCCTGCGAAGTATGTCTTTTACCGAAAGCATAGGTATTGTAGTTGTTTTGGTGAAAAACTGTGGCCAGTGAAACCACATCATCCATCACTTGCGTATTTTCGCCGTTCGAAAGTAATCCGAGGGTACGGGAGTACAAACCTGACATCAGTGAGGACCTGGAAGGAGCACAAATACCGGTGGTGCAATAGGCTCTGTCGAACACCACTGATTCTTTTGCCAGTTTATCCAGATTTGGTGTGATCACATCGGGATGTTTTTCAAATCCCATCACTTTTTTATTATGCTGGTCGGAAAACAGGATGATGACATTCGGCTTTTTCTGACCTTCAGCAGACTCCTTTATCAAAGGAAAGCCAATTCCTGTAACTGGATTTAAAATCGCAATTCCAATAATTGCCTGTTTCGCAAAATCGCTTTTATACATGACTTCTATCTTTGTTGTTTATTTCTATTTATCCTGAAGCTCAAATTCGACATAAATGGGTTTGTGATCGGAAGGATAAACATCCTTTACATTGAAATCCACGTCTTCGTATTTCAGTACTTTCACAGCTCCTTTGTACAATACCCAGTCTATTTTTTTCTCGTCTTCAAACGAGTTTTTAAACAAATCAGGATTGGTGGAATTTTTGTCGCCCACCAAAACCTTGTAAGGTGCGCTGCCCTGACGACAGTTGAAATCGCCCAATAGAAAAACCGGACGTTCGGGCGTCCAGGAGCCAAACCGATTCAGGGCAGTAACTCTTTTCAGGATTAGTTTTGATGCATTCAGTCTGGCCAGCGTATCGATCCGCCCGTTAAAGTAATGAGTATTGAAAACGTAGAACTCCCTTGTGTTTTCCCAATGCCCCCTGTAATCCTGCGGGTGATGGCTTTTTTCGCCATCGACTGGCCGATTGATAAAGGCCAGGCGCATCCAGGTTACCATGCGTGGATTGACTTCCGGTCCACTACCAATTATTTCAGGAGTTTCGGAAAGCTGAAAACTTTGCATCTCGCGTAACCTGAACTTATCACGTTTGAAAAAGATGGCCATGTGTTCATCGTCGTCGCCACCCTTTCGGCCTTCTCCAACCACCACATATTCCGGCAGATGATCGGCCAGCCAGTCAATCTGTTCCTTTAATCCTTCCTGTGTCCCGATAATATCCGGATTGTATTTGCGAATCAATTCTATCTGCATTTCGCGCCGTACTTCCCATGATGGTTTATAATCCGGGCTGGCAAACTTCAGGTTATAGGTCATCATTTTAAGCGTTTTGCCCGAATTTGCTTTTGATGTATTTGTTTGTCCGGCAATCGGTTGGCTGAAACAAAATGCGAAAAAGAGAATCAGAAAACTTAAACTCCGACACCTTTTTTTGGATTGTTTCTTTAGCATTTTAGTCAGGTACATATGAAATCAATTAAAAGTCTTGTTGTATAAATTCTCATCCTTATCGAAACAACCTGACAAGTAGATAATTGCCTGTTTATTTTCAACCGTTACCGGCGAATTTGAAACGTAATTTCTCATGCGGCTGCCCCACACCGAAACGGTTAATTTTTTATCTCCGCGAACCAGCAAAAAATCCCACGACTGGTTTTCAGGAACAGTGGTCAGGGCGCCATTTCCGCCTGAAAATGCTTCGACATTGCTTAACGATGTGTGCCCTTGTCCTTCTATGATTATTGGATGAATATTTTCCACTTTTTCTCCGGTGTTGGCAATTATTGAACCTTGGGCAATTTGCCAGTTACGGTTCTTCGTGTTGCTACCTCGTTTCAAAATACCCACAGCAACACAGTCGAAATTAAAGTTGGTGAGCTGACCGTACGATTCGCTATCGAGCAAAATTCCGCCATACGTTCCGAAGGTAAAAAGGTCGATAATCTGCGCATTATCCGTATGGTTGATGGTGTAGGCAAACGTTTTTTTTGCAATCACTGCATCCACAACTGCTCGACTGTACTGGCCCCCAATGTAGCGTTGGGCGGCAGGATTGACATGGCAATGCAGGATGCGAGGAACATCGTAACAATAGTCCATCCGGATAAATTCACCACTCAATGGATAGCCGTAGCAATGTTCAAAAGTCATTAACTCGCAGGCATTGTTGCGGGTAGCATTAAAATCAAAAGCCAGGTATTCGCCGTAGAAAGTCAGACAGGAAAGAAACACGCCCTGCGCCCTGCTGGTTTGCGAAACCTGAATGGTAGCCTTGTAGGGAATAATGGCCGCCGGATCTTTGATGGTTTGTTCGGGATACCAAAACTGAATGCCTTTAATTTGAGTTCCGGTTTCGACAGTGATGAAAGCATTGTCTTTGTCGGTAATGGCAAACACACTCCCAACCGGTTGTTTTTTGGTTGCATGAACGGTCCCCCGGTGCGTAGGCCCATGCACACCCACCAGCGAAACATTCTTTTTCAGGATAATGCCACCATCCACAAAGTACGGTTCGTCGGAGGGTTCAACAAACAAAGCTGCGCCGCTGGCCGAAGCCCAGTCGATGGCTTTTTGCAGGTTGACTTTATTCACTGCCGCACTGTTGCCGGGTTTTACGTCAAAATCCTGAATACTTTTTTCACCAGCGGCTTGCAGCACACTGAAACAAGCAAAAAATAGGAAGCTTAAAAATAAGTTAGGTTTCATAAGTCAGTGTATTAATTTTTTCGGTTCACAATCAATCTATTATTCTACAATTAGTTTAGTGGTAACCACTGATTCTCCGGATTTTACAGTAAGTAGATAGAATGATTTTGGTAAAATCCCGGTGTCAATAACAAAATTGTTTTTGCTTTCAATTTTCTCCTGATAGACAATTTGCCCCAAAAGGTTCGAAATGGTTATCGTTAAAGTATTTGTATGTTCAAAGCCTTCAAGATTAATAGATAATATGTTACCATTTAGCGGGTTCGGGTAAATATCAACTTTTAGATTCAGAGAAGAACTGTTTTTCAGGAATGAAGAACTTACAGTTGTTTTTTTCTGTATTTGAATGGCGTCTAACCTTGTTGTAACCACTGCCTTTTTAGTACTGTACAGGCGAAACCAATTTATGGCATTCATATCGGGATTACCAATGGTATTTGCCTCGCTGACATTGAATTGCAGATAATTCCATCCTGAACTAATATTCGTTAATTTCCAACTATACTCGTCGATGTCGTTTTTGCCGGCACTCCCTAACTCAACCTGATTTGAGGTTCCCATTTTCGAGGCATCAGAAATATAATACCAGAACTGAAGCACGCCATTGGCTTTTGTAAGTCCGGAGTTGAAAGGAGTTGAGAATGATTTTTTAAACTCATCGGTACTACTTCCCGAATACTCGATACAAGCTGCTCCTTGTTTTTGGGCTTCAGCGTTTACCGTTAATGGCTGCGACGACAGCCAGCCCGTTTTTAGATCACAGTCATCTAAATAGCTGCCCGGATCACCAATTACAACTTTCTCCAATGTTGATTTTTCGCCAAACCATTCTTCGGCTTCCTGTATCATTTGCCACTGAAACTGATAATTGCCATCAAAATTTGGAACGGTAATATCGAAAGTGAATGTTTTTTCAGCGTTTGGCGCAATTTGTTCCCCATCTTTCAAATTTACTTCATTCAGCCCCCATGCAAGGTTCCTTTCAGGACTTTGACTAATCAATTTAAAATTGCCTTCTTTTGTCCAGGTAGTTGTGCCCGTATTTTTTACGGTCAGGCTAACGGTATGTTTTTGCCCGGGAAGAAACTTTGGTATTTGCTGCGAAACAAAAACCGCGTTATTTCCTGTTGGTTTGCCGCCATTCATTAAATCTCTTTTTGACACACTGTAGTAATGAATCGAGTTTTGCTCTGCCAGCCATTCCAACAAACAAGCACGTAATTCTTCTGCTTTTCCCTTGTAGTTCTCACGTTCAGGATTTGCACCAAGCAGATTGTTCATTTCATATGGATCGGTGTTCAAATCATATAGGACATTTATTACCGTCGATTGAATCGTGTACGGAATGATAAGTTTCCAGCCATCTTTAACCACCATATAATTGGGGTTATTTTCCCTGTCCCACTCGGTAACCACATACTTTCCATGCTTTGTATCGGTACCATCAATTAATCCGCGTAAACTTTTCCCATCTGATTTTGCTTCAGGCACATTTAAATAATCTAAAATAGTAGGGAATAAATCGACCAAAGAAACATATCCGTTAACGGTTGTTTCAGCCTTAACCTTACCCGGAAAACTGACTAATAAAGGAATGTGCGACGACTCTTCAAGAAATATATTTTTCTCGCGCATGCCGTGTGCACCCAGCATTTCGCCATGGTCGCTCGTAAAAATAATAAGTGTATTATCCGCTAAACCAAGAGCGTCAAGCTTATCCAAAATTTTTCCAACCCAATCGTCAATTTCAGTAATTATGCCATAGTACTCCGAAATCATGTATTTAATTTTCGCGGGATCGGCATACTCTGTCCTGCTTGTTCTACTATTGGAGTTCGCGTAAGGTGAATTAGTCATTGGATCGTTAATGCTAACCGGAGGAATCATTTGATCTACAGGGTACATTCCGTAATAGGGTTCGGGCACCAACATGGGTGAGTGCGGGAAATGAAAAGAACAGGTCAGGCTAAAGGTTTTATCTTTCAAACGATCAAGCGCTTCAAGTGTTTGTTTGGCCTGAAAAGCCGTCAAGGTATGTTCAACATTCAATAAGAGTTTTCCATGCTGATCAGGTTGTGTATGCACCAAATTTGAAGCTATTAATTCCTGATATGACTTTCCGTAAAAACGATCGAGCGGGTTCGCGATATAAGGGTACTTCGACATTCCGTCTTTAAATTGCCCAACGCCCGGTTCCGGTTTCGTTCCAAGGGCATTAAGATACCCTTCCCAAATATGGTTTTGCCCGCCCGAACCAAAGACATATTTCCCATTTTCGGCATACTGAACAGGATTTTTATAAACTCCGGCATGAGACGATAAGGCATGCCATTTGCCATAATACTCGCAGTGGTAGCCATTTTGAGCCAATATTTCGTCGAAAGTTGGCATTGTCATCACTGCCTTTTCGTTGTAATCGTAGGTCTCGGTATTCGATGTTACACCGTTTGTTTCAATGCGTGTTCCGGTAAGCATTGAAGACCGTGAAGGGCCACAAACAGCACACGGAGCATAGGCATTTCTGAAAAATGCCCCTTTTTTTGCAAGGCGATCGAGATTTGGTGTTTTTATAACCTTATTGCCGGCATGACCCAATGCATCAAATCGTTGCTGGTCGGTAATTATAAACAGCAAGTTTGGTTTGCCTCCGCTTTTGCCTGCTTCTCCTGAAGTTGATGCAGCCCCCGTGTTTTGAAAACTACCCATTAATAGATTGAAAAACAGGAACGGAATTTTGACATTTGCAGATATATGGTTTATGTTTTTTGTTAATTGACACATGAAACTAAATGTTATGACGATTTTAGATATACTTTATTGAACGATTAGCAATTCTGATTCCATCGTAGTATTTATCCTTGTTTTTACAATGTAAGTTCCAGGATTTAAATGATTTAGCGGCAAATTAATTAAATGAGTTCCGGCATTCAGATTTTCCTGATAAGTAAATCCTTTTAATTCTCTGCCTAAAATATCATACACTGCAATATTTATACTTGCAGAAGCATTGAGTTTTAATTGAAGCTGACAAACCGAACTTGTCGGGTTTGGATACAATTTTACCTCATTATCTCCCATCATCGAAGATTCATCAATGGCTGTAAGTGTTTGCGAAAACCAGATATAATCAATCCGGAACTCTACTTCGGCTCCGCCTGTGTTCTGATAAAAGCGAAAGAAATTAATTGCGCTTAAATTCGGATTACCAATTTTACCTGCTTTAGAAATGGGAAGCTTCAGATTATTCCAGCCATTCACAAGATTTGTATTTGTGGTAGGCCAGCTATATTCATCGACATCGTTTCTTCCACTGCTGGTAATTTCTATTTGGCCAGTACCAACAAATTTGCTGACATCGGAAACATAGAGCCATAAATTAAGGTAGCCACTTGTTGTACATTTGCTATTCACCGGCGTTTGAAAAGTTTTTACCAATCTTGGCGTTGCTCCTCCGGTACATATCAAACTGGCAAATCCTTCTTTTTTATCGGTTGAATTCAGTTTCAGACTATTGGATGAGCTCCAGCCGCTGATGTCATCGCAATAATCGAGAACAACTCCTTCTGCCGGCCCATCGGCACTTCCGGTGGTAAATTTCCACAATGGCCCTTGTGTAATTCCCAGACCATTCCCTTCGTCAATACGCCAATAGTAGGTCGTGTTCGGTTTCAGGTCGCCCGGATTAAATGATGTAGATACCTGATATTTGATGGAATCGGGGTTGCTGCTGCCAAAATAAATGTAGTTCGAAATGGTGTGTTCTCCTTTTGTCCAGCCAAGCGAAAGATTTAAACGGATATCTGTGGCATTGTTTTCAGGAAAAGGATTGCTTGCCTGTTTTGGAATACTCGCTATGATGTTGGCGATGTTCACATTGCCCATATCGACCATAGGTGAAGCGGCGCTATGCCTGACAAACACCTTGTATTTTCCTTCATTCAAACCTTCAATTTTATAATTACCCACATTATCAGCAGTTGAATATGGAAAAGTAAGCCCACCGTCGATGCTTATTTCCAACTTCGATTCATTGGGAAAATCAGGAAAAATGAGATTCATTCCGCCATTGTTATTGTCGTTTACTTCGTCCACAATGTGAATGGTTAATCTTCCTTTGGGTGGTTCGGGCATATTGGCCAAATTCATTTTGTTGTCGTCGTATCCACGAACTACATTCGATGCCAGACTAGCTAATCGCAGGTAAAAATCACTTGGCACTTTGTAGCCGTCAATATCCAAAGTAACCCAATCGCGTTCACGAGGTGTATCAGCCTTGGTTTCACTCAATTTAAACATGGCCGTTCCTTCATCAATTTCGTCGAACATGGCGATATAAACACTTTTGGGATTTACTTTCACCACATTATTTACTTCTGACCATAGATAATTTCCATTGTTGCGTGGGTCTTTGTTTAGCTGATCGGAACCCGGTTTAGGTGAATAATCCGTTGCAAGATTATGCCACGAAAAACCGGGGTGCACCACCGGATGAAAATCCACATTGTTTTCGTCGCACCATGCCTGTCCGCGGTTATAATCGGTTGTTCCTGAAAACCATGGACTCACCACAGCCACCTTTTTAAAGGCATTTAACCAGGCCTGATCGTTGTTCCAATTTGCCGAAACACCAATTTTAAGCGTGGCCCTGTATTTTGGATTCGGGTTATTGGTAAAAAACTCTATTAATTCCAGCAATTGGCTAACCGGAGCATCTTCGCGAACCGTGTACCCCCACAGTGAAACAAGCGGTAACCCGCGATGGCGCAGGTATCTGTCGCTTTCGGTTACCTTAATATCATCGACCAGGTGTATCCAATCACTTTTGATTTCATTCACCTTGCCGGCTAATCCATCGTACATAATGGCATAAACACCTCCATATTTTTCGCATCCTTTTCTTACGTTTTGAGCCACCACGTCCTTATGCTTCATTTGGGTTTGGTTTCCGGCAGCTGATATAAAACGCTGAATAAAAACTCCATCCAGATTGTAATCGCGTATCCATTTCATGTGCCTTACAACGGTGTTTTCGTTGTAGGAAGAAAACACCGAAGCCATTGACCCATTGGGATACGTAAAATGTGAAGGGTATTTTTCATCCTGACCATACTCCCTCATATCGGGAAACATATCGCAACTTAATTTGATGGGTTCGTAAAGACTTCCCCAATGCACCCAACCCAAGCCGGCACCATCGTCGGGATGATTGAACCAACCCTGATAACCAAACATCACTTTTCCATCGAGTGAAGAGTTATCGACTTTGGGCACATTTAACACGGGCCAGTTTGGTACGCCGGTTGTTGGGGCAAACCTGACAAAGTCGATTTTTGCGATTATCGGTCCCGATAAGTTTTGATATATCCTGAAAAAGTTAATGCTTGACAAATTTGCGTCACCTCCGGTTGGGTTAGCATCGCTTATTTTTAACTGCATTAAATTCCAGCCGGTTGTTACACTATTTTTATCGAAAGACCAGTTGTATTCCATTTTGTCGGGTTCTCCCGAGCTGGAAATTTCGATTTGTCCACCTTCCAATTTGGAGGCATCCGACAGATACAACCAAAACAGCAAATAACCCGAAGAAGAAATACCTGTGTGGGTTCTGGAAAACGACTTTTTAAACCAATCGGAAGTTCCGGTTTGGGCGTTAATTTTTAAAGCGCCATCACCTTCTTTTTTGTCGAGGTAATCAATTGAAAAACCCCAGCTGCCTTTCCAGCCTGTTGTTACGTCGCAACGTTGAATTACAACCTGTGCACTTACAGGCAAAAAAAGAATTACCCCAATCAGGAGCAGAAAATATGTTTTAGTTTGTTTCATCATACCGGCTTGTAGTTAAGTAAAAGTTTAATTTGAAATTGATGGAATGGTCGCATTCTTTCCTGATTCTTTATTTGGCAATTCATCCAATCCATAAAACTGATGTTCTATGCTGTCGTTGTAAACGTTTATAATCCTAAATCCTGAAGGAGCTTTCCCCAATGGTTTTCCCAAAGCACTTGTAGTCACCAATTGTACATTTCCGTATGTTGCATATCCGTTGTTGTGATGGTGCCCCGAAAAGACAGCAGCTACATTATTATTCCTGAATAAATCGAGGTACTTTTCGCGCAAACCCAGGTCAATGTTTGAATAAGCGGTAGGTTCATCAACCGTTTTGTTGAAAAACGGATAGTGGGTAAAAAGAAGAATATGCTGTGAATTCCGACTTTCCCGGAGCTTTTTTGATAGCCAGTTAAATTGCTCCTGCTCTGGTTTTTCCAATTTGGCTTTGATTAAACCTGTATTAAAACCTATAAGCGATGAACCTTTGTGCTTGAACGAAAACCGGTCGCTTCCGTAGTTCTTTTCGAATTTTTTGAGGCTTTCAGGAGTTGGAACCTGTCCGATGTCGTGGTTCCCCGGCGAATAGTAAACCGGAATCGAGGCCTTTATTTTTGCAGTAATTCGTTTAAATTCATTTATCTGTGAAACAGAATGCTGATCGTTCACCAGATCACCCGTAATTACCACAAAATCAGGATTCAAATTATTGATTTTCGCAACAGCTTTTTCATACAAAACAGTTTCCTTTTCAAAGCTGGCATTCTTATCGAACATACCAAATTGAGGGTCGGTAAGTTGAATAAAAAACCAGGACTCGTTTGAAGTTTTCTTTTGGCAAAAAACAGTTCCCGCAATTAGTAAAATCAGGAAAAGACTGCAAATTAGTTTTTGTCGAAATTGATATAAAACCATCGTTATTCAGTTTTAATGTTTTGTTTCCCAATCCGGTAATTTCGCATCTTTCCCCCACTCTTTGTTTGGAAGTTCATCTAAAACCAATTCCAGTGTACCACCATCCATAATTTGTTGGTGAGTAATAAATGGGCTGTTAATTTCTGAACCGTTTATAAATGCTTTCTGAATGTACTTTTTCGTTCGGCTGGCACCTTTGGCCAAAACGGTGAATGTCTTACCATTGCTCAATTTAATGCTAGTTTTTTCGAATACCGGACTTGTGATATCGTAAAAAGGCAATCCGGGAGTTACTGGGTAAAGACCCATGGACGAGAAAACCACAAATGCAGACATTCCGCCGCCATCCTCATCGCCCGGAATCCCGAAAATATTGTCTTTGAACCATACATCGAGCAGAAAGCGGGTACGTTTTTGGGTTTTCCATGGTGCACCAAAGTAGTTGTATAAGAACGGAATATGGAACGATGGTTCGTTGCCCATGGAAAATTGCCCGACCATTCCCGTTGAATTCGAACCATCCACATAAAACTCACTTTTACGCATTCCCAAAGGCTCTCTGAAAAGCTGGTCGAGGCGAGCTTCGGCAGCCTGTTTCCCACCCAAAAGTTCAGTTAGCCCGGCGATATCGTGTGGAACATCCCAGGCATAAGTCCAGCCGTTGTTTTCGTCGTAATACTCGCGGTAGCCCTTACCGCCCGCCGATTTGGGGTCAATGTCCAACCACGCACCATCTTCGTCTTTGGGAATAAACAAACGATGTTTGGTGTGCCACAGGTTCTTGTAATCCTTGCCTTTTGGAGAATATCTTTTGTAATCTTCGGTTTTCCCCAATTCTTTTGCCAATTCAGCCAGCGACCAAAAATCATAACTTATACCAAGGCTTACCGCTACCGGCTGGCGTTTTTCAAAACCATCCATTTGTGGCTCGGTCTCGGCCTGCCCAATTTTCAGGGATGGAAAATATCCCTTTTCGTGATAAAAATCGTCGATTGGCCGACGCGGAGTTCCCTGCCGCCAGGGAATAAAAGTTCCTTCCATCAGGTTTTTTTCAATGCCTTTGTAGGCTTTTTCAATATCGTAATCGCGCAAGCCTTTTCGATAGCCATCGATAAAAATTGAAGCCGAATGATAAGCGTTCATACACATGTGATTTCCGTGAACCTGCGGAAAAGTAGGCATCCAACCACTTTGTTCGTACATTAAAGTGTATGAATTTAACATGTCGTTTTGAAGCTCGGGATTCAAAATAGTACGTAAAGGATGAGTGGCACGATAAGTATCCCAAATCCAGTCATCCACAAAAAACGGACGAGTGCTTTCATGTACTTTTCCATCGTAACCGCTAAAATATTTACCATACTCGTTTACATCGAGCATTCGCTCGTAAGTGCGGTATAACGATGTGTAGAAGGTTCTTTTTTGCGCTTCGGTGCCGCCCTGAACTTCAATTTGGTTGGTAACTTTTTCCCAGGCTTTTTTACCCGAAGCAATTAACTCTTCAAATGAAATACGGCTTAGTTCTTTTTCGAAATTAATTTTTGCCTGGTCATAACTGATGTATGAAACTGCATATTTCAGAAATACAGTTGAATTTGTAGCCGGAGGCAAAACAACAGCGAATTTTTGTTCTTCCAATTTCATGTCTACCCCAGGAACAGGTTGATTTTTTTCATCGGTAACAACTGCATATACATAGGCAAACATTGTGCGCGTTTCAGGAAAAATACCCCGGGTTTTGTAATCGATTTTTTCTTTTAGGTTGAATGATTGATCGGCGTTCATCTTACTTGTCATTTCCCCGTTGCCACGAATCAGGATGTTCCTCTTTTTCCCCTTTGGGAAGTCAATTTTATACACAGCAGATTTTACTCCGGGAGCAAAACTTACCCGGATGTCGTCATCAATTAAATAAGTAGAATAAAACCAGGGATGAACCACTTCCAAATCATGGTCGATATTCATTTTTTGTTTCCACGAATCTGGGGTAATATCGCCAAGGGTTACTTTCATTTGCATAATCCCGGCCGTACGATGCATTACCACCTGAAGCGGGAAAGCATCAAGCTGGTCGGCAATATAATCCTGCTTTACCGGGAACATCCGAATCATTTGATTTGGCAAATGCATGGTTGGATAAGTAGGAACCAGAAATTGAGATACATTTCCGATGGTTGGGTCAATGTATTTTGTGAAATCCTCCTGTGCAAAAGAAGAATATCCCAAACATCCGGAAAGTATTGCAATTCCTATAATTCTATTACAAATTCGATTCATATTACTTCTTCTTTTTTTCCCAATGAAACGAATCGCCTTCAATAACCAGCTTCAACTCATTTCTTGGAGTGACTTCAGGAGCAAATACTTTAGGAGCTGATTTTTGCATCTCCTGCATAATTGGTCTGTATTTTTCATCCGCTGCTAAATTGTACCATTCATTAGGGTCTTCCTTCACATTGTACAATTCTTCACCTCCATCGAAATAAGAAATGTACCGCCAATTTGTATTGATTACCGCATAGCTTCCTTTTTCACTGCCCGGAAGAAAGACGTTTCTGTCTTTTGATCGGGATGGCTTTTTCAGGGCAGAGACCAGCGATACACCTTCAATTCCTTTTACTTTCGGAAGATTACAGAGTTCAATAAAAGTCGGGTACATATCAATCAGACTAACCGATGTATTTACTTTTTTATTTTTCGGAATCCCTTTTCCGGCCCAAATAAAGGGAACATGCGATGTACGTTGCCAAAGTGTATGTTTGCCCCAGTGCATTTTTTCTCCATGATGAAATCCCTGATCGCTCCAAAAGACAATGATCGTATTGTTTTTTTCAGGACTCGCCTCCAATGCATCCAGAACGCGTCCGAGCATAGCATCAGCGAACGAAACAGAAGCAAGATATCCGCGGACTGCATCCTTTAAAGCACCCAATTCTTCCAGCTCCTTATGCTGTTTCGAGCGATTCGTCATGTTTTTTCGGATTTTTTCAGGAAGATCATCCAGGTCATCTGCTTTATATTGAGGAAGTTGGATTGAATCGAGGTTATACATGTCGAAATACTTTTGCGGGGCATAATTTGGATAGTGGGGTGAGTACAATCCCAAGGCAAGAAAGAAAGGTTTGTCGTGTTTTTGCTGAAGGATATCACATGCCCAGTTTGTGCGTATGGCATCCACCATATCGTCTTCCTTTTCATTTGCAATTGGTCCCCATTCAAGATGCAATGCCGAACCATCACCTTTGGTGTTTTTAACTGAATAAGGACTATAAGGAAATGGGACCGGGCGCGGAGCATCTTTCATGTAATAACTGTTCATTTCCCAGCCCAAATCTCTCATTTCCCGACTTCGGGAAAAATATTCGTCCCAACCACGCTGATCGAGATATCCGCCCCGGTGATGGTAGATTTTACCTGCGCCATAGGTACTGTATCCTCCTTGTTTAAAGGCCATTTGCAAGGTAACCAAATTGGGATGATCGAATTGAAAAGGGTCTTCAGCATAACAGCCGGTAGTTGATGCGTTTAACCCGGTCATAATAGCTGTTCGTGATGGAGCGCAAAAAACACCCGGCGCATGGGCAGATGTAAAAACCACCCCCTGTTTTGCCAAACGGTCTAAATTTGGTGTTTTAGCCTGACTGTATCCCAACGGAGAAACCCAGTCGTTAAGGTCATCGGTTGAAAAAAAGATCACATTGGGTTGGTTGTCCAATTGTTTGCCTTTTTCTCCCGTGCTGTTCCCAGCCAGCGAGGTATTTCCTGTCTGTCCCACGATAAAAATCATGCCTGGAATCAGTAGTAATTGATGGATTTGTTTCATGTCATTAGACTTTAGGTTCCCAGCCTTTTTCATAGGTCCGACTCCATAATTTTTGTGCATCCTTATCGCCGATGATGTGCCCGTTTTTGGAATCAATATTCAGGTCGCGGCCAACACGCCACGAAATATTTCCCAATTGCATGGCTAGTACACTTTTATATCCGGTTTCCACGTCGCAGTTTGGGCGGCGGTTGTTTCTAATTGCATCTAGGAAATCGGCAACATGAAGGCTATCCATTGCTAAGCTTGGACTGGCAGTATTTCGCCCCTGTAAGTTACCTGTATCTACCGACTCCGATTTTACCTCGCTGACCAGCTTCCCATTCAGGTCGTAAACTTTATAGCTGTCGTCGCCGGTATCCAAACTTCCGTTTTCGCCATAAAAAATAATCCCGCGGTCGGCACCTTCAATTTTTCTGCCGTTTGAGTTCCGGCTTTCCCAAACCAGGGAAACACCACCGGGATACTCCATCGCAACGGTTTGTGTGTCGGGAGTTTCCCAGTCATCTTTATAATGATAACGCCCGCCAACCGAAGTAACGCGAGTCGGAAAATCAACACCTAGCCCCCAACGAGCCACATCAACTTCATGAGTTCCGTTATTCAATGCTTCGCCAGTTCCCCAATGCCAATACCAATGCCAGTTGTAGTGAATCAGCCCCTCTTTGTAAGGCATACGCGGAGCCGGTCCCTGCCAGAGTTCATAATCGAGCCATGTTGGAACAGGTCCGGGTGTAAGAAAAGTTGATTTTCGCGCGTTGGTGTACCAGGTTTTTGCGGTATAAACCCGGCCAATAATTCCCTGATGTAGTTTTTCAATTCCTTGTGTTAGAATTGGAGCCGAACGGCGCTGGGCACCCATCTGAACCACGCGGTTGTATTTTCGTGCAGCAGCAATGGTGAGTTCGCCTTCGTGCGGGTTATGGCTTACCGGTTTTTCAACATAAACGTGCTTGCCCGCCTGACAACCCATAATTGTGAGTGGGGCATGCCAATGGTCGGGCGTGGCAATATAAATGGCATCAATCGTTTTGTCTTCCAATACTTTGCGACAATCCTTTTCCGACTTCGGTGTGACTGCCGAATTGACTTCCATTGCAGCTTTAACAGCTTTTGGAATAGCTCTTTCATCAACATCACAAATACAGGCGACAGTTGTATTTTTTTGACTGGCAAAAGTTCCCGACATGCTTTTACCACGACTGTTAACTCCGATCATGGCAACGTTGATACGATCGTTTGCCCCAACTATATTGCGATAACTTTTTGCCGACATTCCTGTGGCAAGGCCCCCAATTGCCAGAGCTGCTGAACTTGCAGCTACATTTTTAATAAATTTTCTTCTTGAAGTCATGGTTTTGATTTTATTGGGTGATCGTTATTTTTTAATTATCGTATTTTTTCTTTCCGGCATTTTTTCTGAAAAAGGTATTTCGCCACGCAGCATTTTACCTGCCATACCGGTCAACCATAAATAGTGATCGGATGGAACTTCTTTTTCAATTGGAACAAAAACACTTTTCCCAACCGGAACGTTGTGGGTACATTTCATAACTGCCGTACCTTCATCAATTTCGTCGAACATGGCCACATACAGCATTTCGGCGCCACTTTTAATTGCTCCTGAAATCTGTTTCCAGTAAAACTCACCTTTATTACGCGGAATTTTATCGGACTGATCGCCCTTCATGTTGTGCCACGAAAAGCCAGGAAAAACAGTTGGCGCATACGATTTCCCATTTTCTTTACACCATTTTACATCGTCAATAATATTCTCCTGACGGTAAGCTTCATAAGTTGCCTCATTATATCGTCCAACCAGCCACGGATGAACAACATCGGCCTGTTTAATAACTTCGTGCAATCGCGGGTCGCCTTTTGTATCCGATCCAAGGGTTCTCCAGCGCGATGGAATTCCCAAATGAATGGAACAACCACCATAAACCGGATCGTTTTTAAAGAATTCAATAATATTAAAAATCTCGGGGATGTGACCTGATTCCCGGGTTCCAGCGCTTATTCCCCAAAAGGCAACCAAAGGTTTGTTATGGTGAAAAAGGTAAGTTGTTTGGTTCCCCTGATTGGTTAGTTTCAGTTCGTCAACCAAATGCTTCCAATCTTCCATCACCAGTTTATATTTGCTGTCGTCCATGCTGCCAATATCGTACATTAAACAAATAGCAACTCCATATTTATTGGCAGCTTTTATGGCAGAAGCCAGAACTTTATCGTTGTGATTCATCCTTTCCTTGCTTGTAAGAACAGAGAAGAACCGTTGCATAAACACACCATCAATTCCATACTCTTTCATCCACCTGAAATGCAAATCCACTGTGCTTTCATCGAAAGAACTAAATACGTATGCCGGCGAACCATCCGCGAACTTAAACGGTGTTTTGTATTTCACCTTGTACTCGTCCATTTCGGGCCAGAAGTCGATGGTGCAACTTCCATCCTCAAACTTCCCGTTTTTATTGTAATGAGTCCAGCCGCGGTTGGCGCCATCGCCTTCACAATTAAACCAGCCCTGATAACCAGCCATAACCAGCCCTTTATAACTCATGTATTTGCTTTTTGGAGCATGTTTGGTTTGGGCCGAAATATGAATATTGAATAAGAGCATTAATAGTCCTATCAAAAACAGTTTGTCCTTCATAGCGTATGTTTTGAGAATAAAAGTAGTAGAGGGCCTATAATTTTTAATTAATAAATGATTAACCGGATTAACAGATGAAAAAAATGGTGCGATTATAGGCCTGTATTACAATTTGATAACTCTTCTTCAAACATGGCCTCTTAATTTACAATAACTCTGTCAACAACTTTTGTTTGTCCCGATTCAACAGAAATAATATAGATCGATTTCCTCAAGATACCCGTAGCATCTACCTCTAAATGAGTAGGTTTGTTCAAGTATTTCTGATATATAGTTTGTCCCTGAAGATTGATTATCTTAACCTTTACATTGTCTGCATTTTCAAAGCCAATCAAATCAACAAACAACTTACCTGTACTATATGGATTTGGGTAAATACGAATGGATTTCCCAAAATTATTTTGATTTTTTACACCTAATGCTGTGATGATATTATTTCTGGTGATATAATTTATATCGGGCGTACCTATTAAAATGGTTAAACGAACCGTATGCTGGCCATTGGCCGAAGTAATGTAATTACCGGCATCAATGGTTGTCCAGACATTATTTGTTGAAGGAAGATTTATTGTTGACAAGGCTGTTCCATCAACAGAAATATTTATCGAAGCTAAATCTGAAGATTTGTATCGCAACTGGAATTTTGTATTCGCTAAAAGCGGCAATTCCTTCCATTCCAAATATTCGCCTGACTGTGTGCCTGTTACGTGCCAACCACCGTTAATGTCAGTAGTTTTAACGATATCTAAATTGCCATCACGAAAAGCGCCACCGCTATTGCCTATGGTTAAGTCGGCATAATAATCGCAGGTTTCGACCTCCATTTTTAAATTGTTTGGGTATGGTTTTTTGGTGTATTGCCTCAAAATATTAAGCCGTTGGTTTGGATATTTATAATAGGTAGCATCTTCGCTTCTCCAATATGCCGCAGCTTCGGCGGCATCGGTAAATCCTTCACACAAGGTTAGGCTCGCGCCCGACTTTACTGTGCCATCAAGCCCCTTAATAAGTGTTTGCCCTCCCTGTGGATCAATAAATGGCGGATCGGCAGGATTACCAAAACCCGGAACGACAACGCCAGTTGTTATACCATTCCACGTATAGTTGGTATATGAGGTATTGCCTGCAGATGAAAACCAGTTGTGAACCGCATCAGCCACACCTAAACTATTGCACTGGCTATCAACATCAAACCAATTTCGGTTAATAATGAGATATGGATTAAAACCATAAGTTGCCTGACATTGGGTGCGGATATGCTCTAATATTTTTTTCAGGTTTCCGTTCCCCATATTTGTCATCCAGCTTGACTTTACCGACCAAAAAATAATAACCATCCGGCCATCAATTTTGTAGCGCTTTTCGTCTGGAATGTTTGCAATGGCTTGTTTAAGGTTGTAATCCCAAATATATTTGTAGTTAGCAGTATTACAACAATCAAACTTTGGATTATCCGTCGAGTATATCGCACCTTTAGAATTGTCCCAATTTAAGCTTCCTGTCCATGAATTTGGGCAATCATCGAAAATTGCCAGTTTGAAAGAGTTCACACCCCTTACATTCAAGGCATTAACCAGTTTTGGAATGTGTATTGGATTACCGTTTCCTCTATCCGGAGCATTGGGTTGATTACCTCTACTTAATAGAGCAACAAAATCAATTCCTGAATATTCGATCTCTTCAACCATATTTTCCCACCATTCGGTATTAACCGACCAATGGGTATTGTCACTGGGAAGACCTTTTTTAGCAATCGATTGGTTGAAAGCGTAGTCGTGTCCTCCATAAATTTCCTTGTAATGCCAGCAAAAGGTAGCGCCTAATTCTTGTGCCTGAACAATTGGTGCAGCTAAAAAAAAACTGATTATTAGGATTGTTATCTCAAAGCAAGTTTTTTTCATTCTAAATATTATTTCCTGATTAATTCACGTGCTTCAATTCCTTTAACAAGCGGGTAGTTTACCTCTTTTAAATATCCGACCAGTTTTGAACGCAACTCTTCTGTGGTTTCCTTGTATTTAAATCGTTCCGGATTGTTTCCCAAAAGGTTATTTATTTCAAACGGGTCGTTTTTCAAATCGAAAAGCGCCTCCACATTTTTGCCTCCGGTTCGGTGCGTGGTCATCAATTTCCATTGCTCTGTACAGATCATTATTGACGGGACATTTTCATTGTGCCAGTCCCATTCCGATACCACAAAATCATATTTGGGCAATGCGGTTCCTTCCATTACCCCTTTTAGCGAATAACCATCCGAAGCAATATTTTTTAAACCTGCATAATCGAGAATTGTCGGAAAAATATTGAGTATTGAAACGGGAGTTGAAATGGTTTGACCAGCTTTTATCTTCCCCGGGTAACGGAATAAAAAAGGCACGCGCACAGACTCTTCATAGAAATTGAATTTGCCTCGCATTCCATGAGCTCCCAGCATCTCACCATGATCAGAAACAAAGATTACCAGAGTGTTATCAGTCAATTTTAATTCATCCAGTTTATTCAGAATCTTTCCTACCCAATCATCAATTTCGGTAACAAATGCATAGTAGTTCGCAGTCATATACTGCACTTTATCTTTCTCGTTATAGGGCGAATCAATTTTTCCCGGATTGTAAGGCGAGTTTTCCCTGCGGTCATGGATGGAGGAAGGAGTCAACATATCTGTTGCCTTGTACATCGAAGCGTAAGGTTCTGAAGGAGTTATTGGCACATGCGGACAATGGAAAGAGCAAGTCAACATAAACTGTTCATTTTTTAGCCGTTCCAAAGCCTCAATTGTTTGCTTGCCTTGCATCGCTGTAATGGTATATTCTGCAGGCAAATCGAGCACCCCATGAATATCAGCCTGACTCAACTTTTTCTCAAGTTCATTTTCAGGAATAATTCCTGATGGCATGAATTTATAATATCGGTCGGTTGGATCGAGCCGGTAAGGAACTGTGCCTCCATAAAAAGTAGTTTCGTATAGTTCGCCCTGTTTCAAAGGCCTTTTGGGAAATTTCGCTCTGATGTATTTTACGTAAATGGGTTCCCAGTGTACAATAGGGTCAGTGCCATTCATTCCTTCTACCGGAGGATTCATGTACACTCTTGCCATGTGTTCGGGCGAATGGAATTTGCCATAAACTTCGGTGGCGTATCCTCTTTTGGCTAGAATTTCGTCGAACGTGGGATAATAACAATCGCCGGTCTTGGCATCATTGTTATTTCGGATGGTAGTTGTTTCGGTTAATCGACCGGTTAAGATAGAAGTACGGGCAGGTGTGCAAACAGGGCACGGTGTAACAGCATGACTAAAATTTATACCCTCACTTGCCAACCTGTCTAAATTCGGCGTTTTAATCTTTTTATTTCCTGAATAGCCCACTGCATCCCAGGCTTGCTGGTCGGTCATTATCAGGAGGATATTAGGCTTTGCTTTCTCTTGAGAAAAAGACAGAAAGCTTGAACTTACAACCAAACCTCCAAGTAGTACGACAGATTTTCTTAGCTCTTTCATAATTTTCTTTTCGAAACTTTGACGACTAATTATAAACAAACGACGGTGGTGCATTTTCGGGCTTCGCGCCCCATGTTTTGTTGGCTTTTGGCCCCATTATAAGTTGTAAATCACCGCCATTTTTTAGGTCATCATGACTAAACCAGGGTTTGTCCCAGTTTTTGCCATTTAGTTTTGCCGATTGTATGTATTTATTTTGAGGACCGGCATTCTCTGCAACGATTTTAAATTTCTTGCCATTGCCCAATTGAACCACCGATTCGCTGAAAACAGGACTTCCGATGTTGTAGATTGGTAATCCGGGAGTTACAGGATAAAAGCCCATTTGAGAAAAAACAACAAATGCCGACATTCCACCTCCATCTTCATCGCCGGGAACACCCATCAAATCGTTTCGGAACCACTGATCGAGCAATGTGCGGATGCGTTTCTGGGTTTTCCAGGGCTGACCGGCATAATTGTACAGATAAGGAATATGAAGCGACGGCTCATTGGCCATCGAAAATTGCCCCACATTGCCTGTATGGTCGGGCAATTGTGCATAGAAATCGAATTTGCCCTTGCCCAATGGCTGTGCAAACATATCGTCGAGGTTTTTTATGAAATTCTGATTGCCGTTCATCAATTTGATCAGATCGGCAATGTTGTGTTGCACGTCCCAACGGTAAATCCACGCATTATTTTCTCCATAAAAACCACGGGCTCCCTGTCCTCCTGAAAATACATAATCAAAAGGCTCTATAAACTTTCCGTCTTTGTCTTTCGGATGGAAAAAATGAGTTTCAGGATGAAACAGGTTCCGGTAATTCAACGATCGCTTCTGAAAATATTCGAAATCACTGGTGTTGCCGAGCTCTTTGGCAATTTGGGCAAGACACCACTCATCGTAGGCCGTTCCCAATGTTACAGCAACCGGCTGCCTTCTTTCAAAATGATGCACTTCGGCAATCGTTTCGGTCGCACCTTCGTTTAATGCCGGAATGTAGCCATGTTCTTTGTAAAACTTATCAAGTTCGCCGGCAGGTTTGCCCGACCAGGGAGCCAATGTTTTTTCGGTGATGCCCTTTTTACAGGCTTCGTAAACTTTTGCCAGATCGAAGCCTTTAATCCCTTTCTTATAAGCATCGATAACTGTTGCAACTCCGTGGTTCGAATTCATTCGGCGACTGTCGCCGGTAATTTCAGGGAAAGTTGGCCACCAAAAGTTTTCCATTTGTTCCGACATCCGGAGAAACGAGTGGATGATATTCTGCTCCATTTCAGGCTCGGTAATTACGCGAAGCGGATGGGTGGCCCGATAAGTATCCCAAATCCAGTCGTCGGTGAAGAATGGTTTGCCTTCGTCGTTGTGTACTTTATGGTCGAATGCGCTGAAGTAATTTCCATCTTCAGAAATGCAGACCGGACGTTCGTAAGTGCGATAAACCGAGGTGTAAAAAACAGAAAGTTCATCCGGAGTTCCTCCGCTAACGCTCGTTTTCTGCAAAGCCTTGTTCCAGATTTCACGGCCTTTTTGTGCTACTTTTTTCAGGTCGTAGTTCGGGATTTCACGGCTTAGGTTTTTGGCAGCCTGTTCTTCGCTGATAAACGAAATTCCGTAGCGAACCTTTACTGAACCTGTATTTTCCGGATATTTCAAAACCAAACAGGCATTTTTCCCTTTGGTGGCGTTTTGGTTTTCTTTGATCTGATTATTAACCCATGCAACTTGCTTCGCTGGCTTTGTTTCCGGTTCAAGATAAATAAAAACCCGGGTGTTGTTTTCCAATTGCTGGTAGCCTGAAATTGCCTTGCCATCCCATCTCAACTCGCCATCTTTTGAATTTACGATGAGCGACACAGGTTCTTTTTTGGCAAACACCATGCTGTAAATGGCCGACTGATGAGAAACTGCATATTCGATGGTGGTTTGCTGATCGTCCAGGTAAACCGAATAGGAATATGGCGTAATCTTTTCCAGATCGTAACTGAATGGTTTGACAGGTTTTAAATCCTTATCGCTTCCTTGCCATGGACTTAGATTGAATGCTGATTTGCCACGGTGGCTGGTAACAACCAACGGTAATCCATTGATTAAATCGCCGGTAAAATCCGATCGTTCAGGATAAACCCGCAACATGCTGTTGGGCAAATGAATGGTTGGATAGGTTGGTACCAACAAATGACTGATGTTTCCCATGTAGGGATTTACATGGTCAACAGGTTGTTTATCCGTTTGCGATTTTCCGGCCAGAGGTGCCAGAAAAAACAAAATAAGGAAGGTTGTAAAAATTGATTTCATTGGGTTTATCTTTTGTAAATATTGGTTCGTAATTCTTCTTAATGATACATTAACTTCTTCATTTCCTTAATAGTTTCCGCATATTCAGGAAGGTTAGCAAGGTTATTATACTCCACCGGATCATTCAGCTGATCGTACAATTCAATGCCTTTCTGGCCTTTATCCCACTCGATGTATCGCCATTTCTCATTTTTCACCATGCGGCCAAGCATTTCGCCACGACTGACAACTGCCTCAACATAGCTCCGGAAAGGCTTTGAAGGATTGTTTACCACTTTGGCAAAACTCTTTCCTTCGAGGTAAGTCGGAACATTTTTGAGTTTCAACAATTCAGCAAGAGTCGGATAAATATCGATGTACTCGAACATGGCATCAGATTCAACTCCTTTTTTACCAACCGATTGACCGGCCATAATAAACGGTGCCCGCGTTCCTTTTTCAAAAATGGTCACTTTGTTCCACCAGTTGTGTTCGCCCAAATGGTATCCATGATCACCAAATAATACGATCAATGTGTTTTCCAACTGATTGGTTTCTTCCAGAGCTTTCAGGAGTTTACCCACCTGTGCATCTAAAAAGCTGGTGCAGGCATAATACGATCGGAGGAATTCCCGTTTGTCCTGATCGGTAAACTTATTGAAAACAGCCGTTTCGGTTGGCAAAGTATGCTTGTAAGGAGGTTGCCATCCTTCAGGCAAAACCGGAGGATTGCAAACTTCGAGCGGATACATGTCGAAGTATTTTTTAGGCGCAAAAAACGGGTCGTGCGGCTTGTGAAAACCTACGGCCAGAAAGAAAGGCTTTTCCTTTTTTGCTGAAATAAATTCAACTGCCTTGCGTGCTATTTGTCCGTCAGGCTGATCTTCGTCATCTCCTTCGGAAGCCATCCATTCACACCATTTTAATGCGCCATCGGTCATGTTGCGTTTTTCTCCGGTTTTACCAATCGGAGTTGGTCCATACCCGTAAATTTCGTCCCAGGCTTTTGGGTCATTGTGATCTTTGTCGCCGTGAAACACTTTGCCCAGGCTCATGGTGAAAAAACCATTTTGCTTAAATAAATAGGGCAATGTAATCCGGTCACCAAGAATGGATTGCAAAGTTTTCCGGTTATCGAGAATCGTGGTTGTTTCTGGCTTCAAGCCTGTGAGGAACGACGAACGGCTTGGTCCGCAAACAGCATAATTGCAATAAGCATGATTATACCGAACACCCATTTTGGCCAATCGATCGATGTTGGGGGTTTTAACTGTTGGATGGCCATAACAACCCAGGGTGGTGGTCAGATCATCGACAACTATAAACAGCACATTTTTGTCTGATTTTTGCCGGTTTGTCTTTGTCGCCGAAGCTTCGTGAGCAACTAGCGATCCGGCTACGGCAGCCATGAGCAATATTGAATTTTTCATTTCGAACTTGTTTTCATTGTTTAGTTAATGTTCTCCAAACCTTCATGGAGGCATCGAGATAAGTTTCCGGATCTTTTTCAATTTTGAAATTGATAAACCCTACAACACCTTTGTATCCTGAATTCCGGAGTGGTTCAAGGAAACGGTTAAGGTCGTAATTTCCTTGTCCCAGAGGCTTAATGGTACTGCTATCCATCAGTTTTGGAGCCGAAAAATCGGCCACAGAATCGGTTCCGGCGAGCGTAACAGCGCCAATGTGGTCTTTCACCCGGTTAAACACCTGATCCATACGCGATCCATTTCCTGCCCGAATTTCGTGGCAAAGGTGCACTGCCAGTTTCAGGTTGGGATGGCCAATCTTTTCAATAAAAGGTAAAGCTTCTTCAGCCGACGCGATATAACATTTACTGTGTGGGTAAAGAACTACCTGGACTCCCTTAAGCGCTGAATAACTGACGATTTCGCGTAATTTTTCTTCAATAAAACCATCTGTCATCCCTTCAACCTTTTTCCCAAAAATGATCCAAAGCTGGGTTCCTTTTCCTGAAATCTTATCAACTACCTTCCTCCATCGCTCTTTCCTTTCAGTTGAATCGGTGAAGTTGTACCGTTCGAAAACAGCTTCTATTTTGAAATCTTTAATTTTCTCCGCCTTTTCAATGTACTTATCCAGATTCTGAAAGTCTGCTTTTGTTTCACAACATAAAATGATCCCTTTGTAACCTGTTTTTTTCAGAAGGTCAATTTGAGCTTCAGGCGTCAGTTTTCCAAGGCTTCCGAAATTGTAAGCAGCCAAAGACCAACCCGATTTTGAGGCATTTTTCTTATCAATACCCGCTGCCTCAACAGAAACGCATATTGTAAAAGAAATCAGGAGAATTAAGAATGAAATGAATAATCGGTCTTTTAAATATTTCCTGCGCCCCATAATCTTCGTTTTTTCAACTATTTTCTTACCCGTTCAGGTATCCCCAAACTCACCGGAATTTCTTTTCTCAACATTTTTGCAGCTTCACCGGTCAACCATAAATAATGGTCGGAAGGTTTCCCATCCATTCCCACAAATTTTGCCACATCGCTCACTGGCGGGTTGTCGGAGCATTTAAAAATAGCAGTTCCCTCGTTCACTTCGTCAAACATGGCCACATAAAGCATGGTTGCTCCGGCATTGATGGCCGTAGATATTTGTTGCCAGTAAAAACGTCCGCCCTGGCGGGGAATTGAGCCTGATGGTTTCACATCATCGGGAAACTCAAAACGACTTAGGTTATGCCAGCTAAAGCCCGGATAAACGCAGGGTACATAGTCTATGTGATTTTCACGACACCACTTGATGTCGGCAAAAATAATATCGCGATAACGGTCCATATCGTTATGCAGCAGAGGAGAAAATCGCTGAACCATCCAGGGAAGCACAATATCGGCCTGTTTAATCAGCTCGTGTAAATACGGGTCGGGATTGCAATCGGCGTTCAGATCGCGCCAGAATGTGGGAACACCCAGCATCACCGAACAGCCACCATATTTCGGATCATTTTTCAGAAAATCGATTAAACGGTCGAGTCCGATTTTGCGAATGTTATAAGATCGGTCGGGGAAACCTATGCCCCAAATGGTTACGAGCGGTTTGCCGTTGTGCTGCAAGTAGGTTTTAGCACCTTCCTGATTGGTCACTTTGAGCGAATCAACCAGGTATTTCCAGTCTTCAATAATCGAAGAACAATCTTCTCCTGTGGCTTTTAAGCCCGATAAATCATACATTACGGCAATGGCACGTTCGTATTTCGAAGCGGCCTCGAACGCATTTTTAAGGACGACGGTAGTTCTGTTACGCGGACCATTGGGCTTGGTCATGTTAAAAAAGCGCTGCATAAAAACACCATCTATCCCATATTGCTTCATCCATTTAAAATGCAGATCGACAGTACTTTTATCGGTTGAACTAAAAAAACGGGCTGTACTTCCATCGGCCAGTTTCAATCCAGTTGGATACGTTTTCTCGTATTCGCTCACCTCGGGCCACATATCGATTCGCACCTGTTTTTCGTCGGGGAAAAGCATTCCGTCTTTGGGCGCCCGAAACCATCCCTGGTACCCAGCCATTACAAGCCCTTTATAGCTCATATATTTGCTGCTTTTTGAATGCTTATTCTGTGCATTTACATTTAAAGCCGTTAGTACGACAATGATTAAAAGTATTGCAATTCGATTCATATCGTTTTTTGTTTTAGTTGAACAATTTGGTATTCGGTACCGCTCCCATTTCAAATTCAAGAGCTCCTCCCATTAAAATATCTTCATGGCTAAACAATGGTTCTTCCAATGCAATTCCATTCAGTATTACCGACTGTACATAGCAGTTTTCAGGAGTATTATTTTTTGCAGTAATAGTAAATGTCTTACCTGAAGGCAAATTAATTTCCACCTGATCGAAAACCGGACGGCCAATGGAAT
>JAHEYU010000107.1 GCA_023251435.1 Bacteroidota bacterium | reverse complement strand
CGACAATAAAAAACTGGCGTGAAACGGTATTGGCTTTCACCTCTTTGTATTGTAACCCGTCGGCTCTTTCGCAAAAGAAGTTGATCAGGTATTTGTCTTGAAGGTCGAGTTCGTTCATGTTATCTTTATAAAGATTATTCATCAAACCCGATCGGTTCATCGGATATTAACGTAAAAATTTCAAATTTCAGATCCTCATCAAAATCAATTTCACCATCTAAAAATGATTTTATTATTCTTTCTAACAGGTCTTTATCTATTCTGCCAGCGGCAAGATGGTAGCTTATGTTTTCCATATCCCGAAGGAAACGGGCTAAACAGAACAAATAGCCATTGATCGTCAAAAACTGAACGCCTAGAGTGATTGATAAACGCTTGTTCCCATCAGAAAAACAATGATTTTTATTGATTGACCACACCAGGTGAGTAAGTTTTTCTCCAAATGTTGGGTAATAATCGTCGTTTTGGATATGCTCTAAAACGCTGTCCAAATAACCAATATTGATCACATCGGTTGAACCGCCTCCGCTTAGCTCAACGGTTTTAAGATGGGTAATTTCTGCCTGTTCGCGACTGATATACAGAATCATGGCTAATCCCTTTCTTTAAGGCGTTTCAATGCTTCTTTGTATTCTTCGAGGCGTTGCTCCAAATCTTTGCTTTTCTCGCCTAAAAATCGGTCGAAATCTTCTTTGGGGACAGAGCTAATGTATTCTTCGAGGTTTTGGTGTAAAGCATCACGGAAACACAAATCACGACTTGCCATTTTCTGACGGGCTTTTTCGCGCAATGGTTCCCAAAGCTTTTGTTGTTCAAATTTTCGAAATGCTATATCTACCTCAATAGATGTTAATTTCCGGTTTAACCGAAGATATTCGGTTCTTAGCACATCAGCAAAACCTGTTTCGTAACTCGATATTAAATCCAGCACTTCGCTGTACATGGTGTGTCGAACATTTTCGGACGAATCAAGTTTTAAGATTTTGCGGTACTCGTCGGCGTTTTCTTTAAATATACTGGAGTAAATTTTATTGGTATAAACGATATATTTGAAGTTACCCATTGCAACGTAATCTCTTAAGGCATCGGTAAACTCTTTTCTGTAATCCTCACCACTGAGTAAGTTGAAAACAAAATCTTCATCGCGTTGATTGATGTATTTGGTTCCGCCTCCGGTGCGTTTATTGATGGTGTCAATCACAATATCGAGAATGGTACTGCGCATTTCTTTTGCTTTCTCACTATCGATTAGCAACATTGAAAGATTCAGAAATGCACGAAAATTGAAGACTCCCAATCGTACAGTTTTGATACCGAAATCCATTTCGGTATCAAAATGATTTTCAATAGCTAACTTGAAGTTTATTAAGCGTTTACCTGAAAGTACTCCGTAGCCGTTTTTTGACAGTTCAACGTGATTTTTCTCGATGTAATTTTCTATGGTGCGCTCCGAAACCTCAAAAAACTGAGCCAATTGTTTTTTGGTAAACCGGTATTCGTTCTCAAACAAGACACCCTCCATGCCCACTGCTTTTTGGATTTCCTGCAAAGCATAAGGATTGTTGAGTACATTTTGCCGTGCAATGCCCGATGTTGTTAAATTTTTGCTCATGGTTAATAAAGTTTTACCTTAATTTCCCGATTAAGTAATTAAAATCTGTTTTATATTCTGTTTGATTTTCTGCTTGCATTTTCAAATTCATGTATTACATTTGCACTCAAGAACAACACTAGGGATAGCATCCCTGGTCCGACGCCTCCCACAAAGAGGCGTTTCTTTTTTTAGCCACTTACTTTTATTTTACCCGTTACCACATCGTTTATCAAGGTTTTACGCAATTCTTTCAGGGTTCCGATCTGGGCTTTGATGTGGCTTACTATGCTGTCTATCTTTTGGGTCTTTTCGTCGAGATAGTTGGCAATGGCGGTTTGTTCCTCAATTGGAGGAATTGCAAAAAATGTATTCTGTATTTCCACAAATTTTATTGATTGTCCATCCCTTATCCCCGTGATTATTGATTGTAGGTACAAAATAAAAAAACCTGACTTAAACAGATGTTTGAAATAATCAATATCCATCTTTTTTAGAAATGAGAAAACGGAATAAACAGGGCTAATAATTCCTTTATAATAAGCTGTTTCTATTCCACCTTCGAATGACCGAAGACTAATAACGAAATCACCCACTTGAACTAATTTGAAGTTTTCAAAATCTTTCTGGGCTTCCATACTCCGTTGTTCGAGCATTGTTTTTAAAACTACTCCCATTTTTTGAGATGCAGCTAACAACGGTTCATTGGAATATCCTTTTTTTGATATTTCTTTAAATAAATCTTTACCTCTTTTCACAACCCAATGTTCCGGAATCCTACCAATCCAATCAATTCCGCTATCTTTTAGTTTTACATTTTTATCTAAGCCACGGCAAACTGTTTCATTGTGCAGGCTTTTGCGGAGTTGCTGGTAATGGGTTATCTTTTGTTCCAACAGGGAAACTTTACGATCAATGGCGGATATTTTGCTGTCGAGGTAAGTGGCGATTGCTGATTGTATGAATAGTGGAGGAATTTGGAAGGGCAGATCAAACATAGTACTCATTGATAATGCTGGTTGTGCTGATCCTTTGACTAATAAATCTATTTGTCCATTTTGCTTTAATGAAAGAAAATAATAATGAATAAATTTCAAAAAAAACAATTTTTTATTTATCGTAAGTTTCAAAGTATTGCCAGAAACCAGTGATTTCTTATCAAGTTTTGGTAGAATCGCAGACATTCCAAAGTTGGCGCCAATTTTTGCAATTATTAAATCTCCTTCCTTACATTCACTTCTTTTTATAGTTTGAAAGTGAGCATTTGTGATCGTTTTAAAATCTCTATGAATATAGAATAGCCCCGATGTAATAAAGCCACTGTCTATTACGTATATTTCACCATTATCAACGAAATGTTCGGTTTTGAGATTGGATCCAAATGGACCATCAACAAATGAACTATACGTTGCTGACTTCAGGTCTTTTAGTCTTTTCACATCCCAATCTGCAGGATTATTTTCAATATAATCTAAACCGGAAGGATTGTATTTATCGTATTTCGCTAAACTCATAGTGCCAATTCGTTTTCAAGGGTTTTTAACTCATTTTCAAGAACCTGCAAATCGGCCACAATTTCGGGTACTTCGCGCAATTGTTCGGGTTGGTAAAATACCTTGTTGAAATTAATTTCGGCGCCAATTACATTGTCGAGGTATTCAAACGGTTTGGTGATGAATTTTGCCATAAAATCATCAATGCGCTGTTGGTTCTCCTCCGGGTTTGGCGAATACGGTACAATCTCGTAATCTTTCTGGTAATCGGGGGTAAGTTCTACCGTAATTTCAATAAAGGCAGGTTTTGTTTTGGAAGTTTTTTTCAGGCTTGCTTTAATAACTATTTTGCCACAACCCAAGAGCCTCACCCCAGCCCTCTCCGAAGGAGAGGGAGAAAGAAGCTGCTCAACCAGACTTTCTTTATCCGCATCGTAGTAATAGCTTGCTTTCTCTGTAATTACTTTCAGGTTCTTTTCTTTGTAGTCGAGTTCGGCAATGATGGGTTTAATTTGTTTTTCGAAACAATCGTCCAAACTGCTGAATCTGGCCGGATCGAAGGTGGAGATTTCAAATTCGGTGATTTCAATTGCCGAAGAATCATCCGTTTCAGTTTGCGTGATTTTCACAGGTTTCAGCACAATGGATTTCACGCGTTTTTCTTCGCCTTCCTTGTTGGTTTTAACGGGCAATTCAGCTTCAAGGCTTTTGCCATTTTCGTCCACATTGGTCAGCATGATCGATTGCTTGTTGAAATAGAAATGCCATTTGTCGAATACCTTTGCAAAGCCCGTTTCTTTAAAGTTGGTCAGGGTTTCAACGATAATTTTCCGGTTCTCCAAATCCATTTCCTTGCGCTTCTTGCCCCTCGATTTTTTGAGCGGCACAAAAAGTTCGCTGCCATTAATCAGGATCACTTTGTCCTTTCGTTCCACAGGTTTGTTCTTGTTGAATACCCACAAATAGGTGTAAATGCCAGTATTAAAAAACTCATCGGTTGGCATTTGTATCAGGGCTTCAACGTAATCATTGTCGAAAAAGAATTTGCGGATGTTGCTTTCTCCGCTTCCGGCATCGCCGCTAAACAGGGTCGAACCGTTGTGTACCACAATTGAAAGCCCATCGTCGGCCAAATGGTAAAGGATGTGCTGGGTAAACAGAAACTGCCCGTCAGAAATGGAAGGAATGTCGTGAAAGCGTTCGGTCTGGTCGTTGTCAATATCCTTTTTGTAGCCTTTCCAATCGACACCATAAGGCGGATTGGCCACGACAATATCGAATTTGTTATGAATGAATTTAATGTCGGTGAGGCTGTTGCCATACTCAATTTTTGAGTCTTTACGGAAACGGCTTTCAATCTTGGCCAACGCATAAAGCGAGTCGCTCCAGTCTTGTCCGAAAGTGGCCGTTGGCCGGTTCGGAAATTTCTCCTGAATCTTGTCTTCAACGCCAAATAACAAGTTTCCGCCGCCGCAGGTTGGGTCAAAAATGGTGAGGAACTTGCCGTTATCAACCATTTTCGAAGCAATGATTTCAGAAATTAAAGAGATAATATCGTCCGGCGTGTATTGTTCCCCGGCAGTTTCAGCCGAAATGTCGGCCCATTTGCGTTTAATGTGTTCTTCGAGAGTGGTAATTTCGGAGTTGTTGAATGGCGCCAAATCTATTTCGCTCCAGGTTTTAACCGAAGCAAACAGAATACCTTTCTTTTTAAGCTGACCGCTTACGCCTGAAATGTCGAGAAACTTTGCTTCTTCATTTCCTTTGTCAACGCCCAGCAGATACTTTGTTTCGGAGTCGAAGGCTTTCAGATAAGCGTGAAAGTCAACATCAAAAGTTTTGTCGTTTTTGCAAATGTCTTTCAGTGTTTTGTTTTCGCGTACCACATAATCGTTGAAGCCTAAGCCCAAATCCTTAAATTCTTCAATAAAACCATCAATATCTTTCCGGTCAATTTCGCTTTCCAGTTCCTTTGCATATCGGATCAAACGGCTTTCGACCATGATCAGTGCAAAGAAGGGCATCATAAATTTGGGAAAATCACTTTGTTTAATTCCGGCACCAATAAGCAGATCAGCCGTTTTCCATACGTCTGATTCGTATTGAGAAATGTTTTGAGACATACTGTGTTTTTTGACTTTTGAGTTAAATGTCAAATGTAAGATTATGTGATTAAAGATCAGCCATACAAAACATATATTTTTAAGGAAGGTGCTGTGAATTGGATCTGATATAAGTCTATATTTTCAAATTCAAATCATTGAAGTTGTCATGTCTCTAAATTCTAAAGTCTTTCCCAAAGTTATGTCTACTCCTTTAATAACTCAACTGCTCAAACCGGTTGGCGTCGAGCCTTACAAAGACGAAAAGCAATAGGGTGAACGACCACAATGAAGAGCCTCCGTAGCTGAAAAAGGGCAGAGGTATCCCAATAACGGGTGCCAGACCAATGGTCATTCCGATATTAATGGCGAAGTGGAAAAAGAGAATGGTAGCAACGCAATATCCGTAAACACGGCTGAACTTCGACCGGTTGCGCTCGGCCATAAATATTAACCGCATTAACAAACCCATAAATAAGCCAATCACCAAGGTTGTTCCCAGGAATCCCCATTCTTCGCCAACAGTACAGAAAATGAAATCGGTACTTTGTTCGGGCACAAAATCAAATTTGGTTTGCGTTCCCTGTAAAAATCCTTTTCCGATAAATCCACCCGATCCGATGGCTATTTTCGATTGGTTTACATGGTATCCGGCGCCATGCAAATCTGACTGGATTCCCAATAATTCATTGATTCTGTCGCGCTGATGTTGTTCCATGATGTTATGAAATACATAATCGACCGACACTGAAAAAAGTACACTGCCCAAATAAATGCCAATCAGGACCGCCAGATTTCTCTTTCGCAGCACCAGCGAATAAATGTAGAATATACCAGATGAAATCACCGCTGCTGTCAGGATAAAATACAAAGGATCGATTGTGCCCTGAAGGAGGTAGTTGATGAGCCAGAAGATTAGATAAACGCTTCCGAAAATTCCCATTGCGACAAGGGTTTTCTTCGATTTCCGGCGAATCAGAAAATGAACCAGAAAGCCGGTTAATGATAGAATCCAGATGGTGATGTACGAATCGACCACCATTGTCAGGATAAAAACCAGTGCGATCAGAAATGCAAAAAACAGTACAATTCCGTTCAGCCCTTCGCGGTACAAAACCAGCAGAAAAACGCCAAAAACTATGGCAGAACCCGTGTCGTTCTGCAGAAAAATAAGGCCAACCGGAATAAGTATAATTGCTAAAAGTGTTAGTAACGACTTGTAGCTGTGCATTTTAAAATTGTACGAACTAATGTACCGGGCAATGGCAAGCGAGGTAGCCATTTTCATAAATTCCGAAGGTTGAAGCAGAAAATTCCCGATTTGAATCCATGATTTTGCACCGTTTATTACGGTGCCAATAAAAGGCACCAGCATAAGCAAAACGAGGATGATTACGTATATGGGAAATGCAAAAGTCACGAAAAATTTTGAATCGGTGTTGATCATGAGTACAGCAATAAAAATAGCTGCGAAAATCCAGATTAGCTGCTTTCCGTATTGCTGGCTGAAATCGAATATGCTTTTATGCTCCTCGTTGTAAACCGCGGCATAAATATTTATCCAGCCAATGAACATCATTGCCAGATAAATAGATACTGTAATCCAGTCGATATTTGCCCAAACGTTGTTTCTATTTGGCACGGTCGTTTATTTTTTTACTTGAATAACGTTCATTAAATCAGTCTCAATCATTCTGCGCTCAAGATCTTTTTTTCTGGGCGGGATTGAATCGTTCAGGTATTTCTCCATAATTAAACCGGCGATCGGGGCGGCATAAGTGGCTCCAAAACCGGCATTCTGGATGAAAACTGCAATGGCAATTTTCGGATTGTTTTTCGGTGCAAAAGCCACGAAAGCAGAGTGGTCGGCTCCATGAGGATTCTGAACAGTTCCGGTTTTTCCGCACACAATAATACTATCCATGTGTACCGATTGACTCAAACGGGTTTCATCAATAACAGCCTGCATTCCGTCGATCACAATTTCGAAATGTTCAGGATTAATTCCTGTTACTTTTTTCTCGTATTCCAGTTCGCGGTAAACCCTGTTTGTATCCTGAATGGCTTTTACCAGATGAGGTGTAATGTAATATCCTCTGTTGGCAATGGTTGCAGCCATATTAGCCAGCTGAAGCGGAGTAACCTCAATTTCACCCTGCCCGATAGACAGTGAACGGATGGTCATCGCATTCCATTTTTTCTGGCCAAAATATTTGTCGTAATAGCTTACCTGCGGAATGTTTCCTTTGACTTCCGAAGACAATTCGGTGCCAATTTTTTCGCTGAATCCGAAACTTAACACATGATTTCGCCAAACCTGATAACCTTCGGCAGATGTAGAATAATGATTGATTACATTTCTATATAAATTCCAGAAATATGAATTGCACGATTCGCGGATGCCTTCGCGCATTGCCAGCGGGCTTACATGGCTGTGCGTACATTTGATCGGCGACGATGATTGTCCGGAACAGGAGAACCGGTCGAACGGACTTATGGCATGTTCCTGAAGTGCAATCAGGGCATTCACTAGTTTAAAGGTTGATCCCGGAGGAAAGGTGCCGATAACAGCGCGGTTCCACATGGGTTTGTTCACCGAATCGTTTACCAGAATGCCATAATTCGTGCTTCTCTGCCGGCCCACCAGTAAATTCGGATCGTACGAAGGTGCGCTTACCATCAGCAGAATTTCACCGGTGGCCGGTTCAATGGCAACAATGGCACCTCTTTTATTGGTCATCAGTAATTCGGCATAAGCCTGTACCTCTGCATCGAGCCCGGTAAGAAGGTTTTGACCCAATATGGCAGTGGTGTCCTCCAATCCCTCGTTGTATTTGCCTTTAATGCGGTTATGAACATCAACCATCGATTTTGTGACCCCTTTGATGCCGCGCAGTTCTTTTTCGTAAGCCTTTTCAAGTCCTGTCACCCCAATGTAATCGCCCGATCGGTAGTAGCTGTCTTTTTCAATCATCTGCTGATTTACCTCGCCAACGTAACCTAAAACCTGTGCAGCACTCTTGCTTGGGTATTCGCGCAAGGTTCTCGATTGTGTAAAGAAGCCGGGATATTTATATAGTTTTTCCTGAAGTGGGGCATTACTTTCAGGAGAGATTTGACCAACAATTATTGATGGTTTGAAACGGGAATATTGTTTGGCTTTGTTAAGGGCATCCCTCAGATCCTGCCTTTCCATTTGAATAATACTGCAAAATGCGGTTGTATCAAATGGCTTCACTTCTCTGGGAACTACCCATAAATCGTAGGCAGCTTTATTATACACCATCATTTCTTTGTGGCGGTCGTAAATAAATCCACGGGCAGGAAATGTGATTATTTTTCGCAGTACATTCCGGGTAGCAAACTGTTTGTAGGTTTTATTGGTAATTTGTATGGTAAATAGCCGGAGGATAAAAATCGCGGCTACTCCCAGCATAATACCGGCAATAATATATTTGCGTTTCGAGAAAGTATCCACCTTGCTGTTAATTTTTAAAAACGATGAACTGACTGGCCAATATAAGCACAATCGAAAAAATACTGCTTAGGATTGTGCGAAGCAAAGTGTGGAAGAATCCTCCGAACGAAAAAGCCTCAGCATAAAAGAGGAACAGGTGATGGATTAAAACTGCAAAAATGGTGTATTTCAGAAAACTGGCGAATCCCAGTTGTTTCAAATTGGGTGTATTCCCTTTTTCGATGATTTCGCGCGAAGATATTAAATTGGCAATTCCGGGTCGGAGAAAACCAAGTAGTACGGTTGCTCCTGAATGGATTCCGGGAGTGCTGTTAAAAATATCGACTGATAATCCCAGCAAAAATGATAATCCCAAAAGAATATATCCGGGGATGTTGAAAGGCAGCAGAAGAATGAATAAAATGTAAATGTAAGGATTGACAAATCCGCTGAACTGGATGTTATTCAGGATAAGAACCTGGATTAAAACCAGTGAAACAAACATGATCGCATATTTTCCAAAGTCCTTTATCATTCTCCAACGTTGTTTGATTCCAGTTTTATCAATTCGGTGCGTTTTGTATTTTGAACTACCTCGACATATTTCAGGGTTTTAAAGTTGGTCGATAGTTCAACTTTTATGTTGTAGAAATTCGTTCCGCTTTGAACATCAACCTTTTTAATGGTCCCGATCATGATTCCTTCAGGAAAGATACCCGAATTTGAGCTGGTTACAACCGTATCGCCCACATTTACCATCACATTAAAGGGAATCTCCTTCAGATCGGCTGTGTTGTAATTTTCACCATCCCAAACCAATGCACCTGAATAATTATTTTTTGTAATCTGTGCTGAAATACCCATTAACCTCTTATTTAACAACGACAATCCGGTTGAATAGTTGGGCGAAACATTGGTGATAACGCCGACCACGCCGCTGGCATCAATAATTCCCATGTCTGGCTTAATTCCGTGCCTCGACCCTTTGTTCAGGGTGATGTAGTTAAACTGCTTGTTTACCGAATTGCTGATCACTTTTGCCGAAGTGAAAATATAAGCCGGTGCTTCAACTGTATCGGGCCGGTTAACCGGATACTGTTCCTGCAGGCTCATCCGAAACAGTAATTGTTTGCGCAACGAAGCATTCTCGGCTGCCAGCCGTGCATTTGTGCGGCTTAAACTGAAATAATCGTCGATCGAACTGAATTTTTCATAGACAGTTCCGGCGAAGTTATTGCTTGAATTAAAGAATGTTACCCGCTGGTAATTGTTAAAACTGACAATCAAAACAAACGAAATAGCTTCGAGTGCCAGGAACATCATCAAAAAATAATTTCGTAATAAGAAACGAAATAAACTTCTCATCAGTTGGAAGGTTTACCCCTTCTTATTCAGAATTATCTGATAAGGAAAGAGAATTTATTTACATTCTTAAGTGCGATGCCGGTTCCGCGTGCTACAGCTCTTAAAGGATCTTCGGCAACATGAAACTGGATGTTAATCTTTTCGGTGAAGCGTTTGGCCAATCCGCGCAACAAAGCGCCACCACCAGCCAGCCAGATACCGCGATTTACAATGTCGGCATATAATTCCGGAGGTGTTTGTTCTAGTGCACTAAGAATAGCTGTTTCAATTTTTGAAATCGATTTTTCCAGGCAATGTGATATTTCCTGGTACGAAACCGGAACTTCAATCGGGAGGGCAGTCATTTGGTTTGGGCCCTGAATGAGGTAATCGGCAGGTGGATTGTCAAGTTGCGACAAAGCCGATCCTACATTTATTTTAATTTCTTCGGCAGTACGTTCTCCAATTTTAATGTTGTGCTGGTGGCGCATATATTCCATAATGTCGGCAGTAAGGTCGTCGCCCGCAATACGGATCGATTTGTTGGTAACCAGTCCACCCAATGAAATAACAGCAATTTCAGTAGTTCCGCCACCAATGTCAACAACCATGTTTCCTTCGGGAGCCTCAACGTCGAGCCCGATACCAATTGCCGCAGCCATAGGTTCGTAAATCATATATACATCGCGTCCTCCGGCATGTTCGGCCGAGTCGCGTACCGCACGTATTTCAACTTCAGTCGATCCGGAAGGTATACAAACCACCATTCGGAGTGAAGGGGCAAAAAACCTTGATTTTGGGTTCATCATCTTGATCATTCCCCTGATCATTTGCTCGGCTGCGTTAAAGTCGGCAATTACACCATCGCGCAGCGGGCGGATGGTTTTCAGGTTTGCGTGGGTTTTTCCCTGCATTTGACGCGCTTTCTCGCCAATCGCAATAAGCTTGTCAGTTTTGAGATCGATGCAAACAATCGATGGTTCGTCAACTACAATTTTATCGTTGTGGATAATGATTGTGTTGGCGGTTCCAAGGTCGATGGCAATTTCCTGGGTTAAAAATGAAAACAATCCCATGTATATGTATTTTTTTCTTAGTTAAAACTGAAATAAATAACCGGTGAAATCAATGTTTAAAATGTCTCACTCCGGTAAAAATCATTGCGATACCGAATTCGTCACAAGCAGCAATTACTTCCTCATCGCGGATACTTCCGCCCGGTTCTACAATGTATTTGATTCCGAATTCGTTGGCAGCTTCAACACTGTCGCGGAACGGAAAAAAAGCATCTGAAATCAAAACTGAATCTTCAATTCGAATTCCTTCTTTCAGGTTGAAACGCGGAATTGTGAGCTGGCGCAGGCTGTCGAGACGGTTGGGTTGCCCCATTCCGGCGCCTGTAAGCCAGAATGAACCATCCGAATTTTGAGTAACCAGAGCGATTGCATTACTCTTCAGATGTTTGCATACTGTAATACCAAACTTCGACAAATTCATTTTATTGCTGTCGAACTGTATTTTAGTCACGTTCGTGAATTCAGTTTCCAGGCCTTCATCTTCATCCTGAATAAGCAAACCGCCACTAATTGAGCGGTATAGTTTTTCTCCTGCTATTTCAGGTTTAACAGGGGTTGCAAGCACTCTAAGGTTTTTCTTTTTACTGAAAACCTCCAATGCTTCGGGAGTATAATCGGTAGCAATAATGATTTCGACAAATCGTTTGTCGAACCATTCTGCAATCGTTTTATCAACTTTTCCGGTGAAACAAATGATGCCTCCAAATGCACTAACCGGATCACCTGCCCAGGCCAGTTCGAGCGATTTCATAATGTCGCCGGTAACAGCCAGCCCACATGGATTCAGATGTTTTACCACCGAAACTGCCACTTTGTTTTCCAAATGTGTTACCGAATGAAAGGCATCGCTGGCCGATTTCCAGGCAGCATCAGCATCGAGCATGTTGTTGTACGAAAGGGCTTTGCCTTGCAGTACCAGCGCATTTGCCAAAACAACATTCGAGTTACTGTTGTTGAATTTGAAAAAGCTGGCCGATTGATGAGGATTTTCGCCATAACGAAGTACCTGACCATTGTTTACACTTATGCGGGCTTCTTCTGCTTTTTCCTGATTGAAATAGTTAAAAATGGCGCTGTCGTAATGCGATGAGGTTGCAAATGCCAGCCTTGCAAATTCTTTGCGGTTTTCGATTGTGGTGGCGCCATCCTGTTCGATGAGTAAATCAAGCAAAGCCATGTATTGGTTTTGCGATGAAATAATTACCACATCGTTAAAGTTTTTGGCTGCAGCGCGAATCAGCGAAATACCGCCAATATCTATCTTTTCAATAATGTCTTCTTCTGAAGCTCCCGAAGCAACTGTTTCTTCAAACGGATATAAATCAACAATAACCAGATCAATTTCAGGAATTTCGTATCTGGCTATTTGCTGTTGGTCGCCTGCATTGTCTCTTCGGGTTAAAATTCCGCCGAAAACTTTCGGGTGAAGGGTTTTTACGCGTCCTCCAAGAATGGAAGGATAACTGGTAAGTTCTTCGACGGGTACAACCGGAATTCCCAATTCCTCAATAAATGACTGCGTTCCGCCGGTTGAATATATGGTGACATTTAATTCGTGTAGTTTTTTTATGATGGCATCCAGCTTATCTTTGTGATATACTGAAATTAAGGCCGATTTAATTTTTTTTAAGTCCTTCATCTATAATCCTTTTGTAATTTGGGCTCAAAGATAATAAAACACCTTGATTTTTTCCCGCACTAAACGGCTTAATTAAGCTAATTGATAACAAAGAATTACAAATAATTTTTCAGGCGATTCTGTAATCATTTCAGAATTCTGCAACTAATTTTTCAGGTTTAGACAAATTACAATTTTTTTGATATGCTGATAACCAGATTAATTCTTGAAAGCTTTTCGTTTGCCTTTGGTTCGCTTAAGGGAAATAAACTACGGACATTTCTTTCGCTGTTGGGAATTACCATTGGTATTTTTGCCATTATTTCTGTTTTTACGGTCATCGATTCTCTGGAGAATTATATCCGCAACAGCCTGAATTCGTTGGGGAGCGACATGGTTTACATCGAGAAATGGCCGTGGGCGCCACCTGAAGGCGAATCGGAATATCCGTGGTGGAAATACCTGAATCGCCCGGTCCCCAAAATAGAAGAAGCGGAGGAACTTAACCGCAATTCGAGAACCATTCAGGATGCTGTTTACTTTTTTAGATTCAACCGCACCGTGCAGTTCGAGAACAGCAAAGCGGAGAATACTGAAATTATGGCTTCGACACATGAGCTGATTAATACCTGGAGCCTTGAAATTGAAAAGGGACGTTATTTTACCGAATCGGAATCAAATTCAGGAGCAAACATGGCAATATTGGGCAATGAGTTGGCATCAAAACTTTTTGAACAGACCGATCCGGTTGGTAAAATGATTAAATTCCAGGGATACCGGTTTATGGTAATTGGTGTTTATACCAAAAAGGGGGAAGACATGTTTGGCACAAGTATGGATAAAAAAGTTCATATTCCTGTGGTTTATGCAATGAATATGGTGGATGTTCGTAACCGCGATCAGGGTCAGAGTATTAACGTAAAAGCAAAACCCGGTGCCGACCACGATGAGTTTGTGGCCGAACTCGAAGGAATCATGCGGTCGTTACACCGGCTGAAACCAATGGAGGAAAACGACTTCGCGATTAACGAAGTAAGCGTGGTGTCGAAACAGTTCGATTCACTCTTTAAGGTTTTTAATTTCGCCGGATGGATTATTGGCGGATTCAGCATTTTGGTTGGC
>JAHEYU010000145.1 GCA_023251435.1 Bacteroidota bacterium | reverse complement strand
GGGCGCAAATCAAATATCTCCTGAATTTTTTCTGAAATCAGGGAATCAGAATGTCCGTTCAGTGCGCTTCCCTTAGTTTCAACGTAAACGCCGACAGGTTTCGCTACACCGATGGCATACGAAAGCTGAACCAGCATTTCTTTGGCAACTCCTGCGGCAACCATGTTTTTAGCGATGTGACGCGCAGCATAAGCAGCCGAGCGGTCAACTTTCGATGGATCTTTTCCGGAGAAAGCGCCACCGCCGTGAGCACCGCGCCCACCGTAAGTGTCGACAATAATTTTTCGTCCTGTCAAACCGGTATCGCCGTGAGGGCCGCCGATTACGAATTTTCCGGTTGGGTTTACGTGGTAAATGATTCCGTCGTTGAATAATGCTTGCACACGTTCGGGCAGCTGAGCTTTTACGCGTGGAATCAGAATTTCGATCACATCTTTTTTGATTTTGGCCAGCATCGGTTCGTCGGCATCAAAATCGTCGTGCTGGGTCGAAACCACGATAGTATGAACCCGTTTAGGTGAATTATCGTCGTTATACTCAATCGTTACTTGTGATTTTGAATCCGGACGAAGATAAGTCATTACCTTCTGTTCGCGGCGAATGACAGCCAGTTCAACTAAAATAAGGTGCGACAAATCGAGTGGGAGAGGCATGTAATTATCGGTTTCGTTGGTTGCGAAACCAAACATCATTCCCTGGTCGCCGGCTCCCTGATCCATTTTGTCGGCTTTGTCAACTCCGCGGTTAATATCAGGGCTTTGCTCGTGAATGGCGTTGAGGACTCCGCACGAATCACCGTCGAAGCGGTATTCGGCTTTGGTGTAACCAATTTTGTTGATTGTCTGACGAACAGTTTCCTGAACATCAACATAGGTTTTAGATTTAACCTCTCCGGCAATAACTACCTGGCCGGTGGTAACCAATGTCTCGATGGCAACTTTCGAGTCGGCATCGTGGGCGAGAAATTCGTCTAAAAGTGCATCCGAAATCTGGTCGGAAACCTTATCAGGATGGCCTTCTGAAACTGACTCGCTGGTGAAAAAATAACTCATAATCTGTTTAATTTAGATACCCGAAACAACAGTAAATCACTGATTGTGTTCAGATAAAATGATTTATACAATTAAAAGTTGTGGGTAAATGATAGAGAAGCAAGATAAAAAAAGCATTACGTTTTAGCATTTTTTTCCGTGGTTGCAATCAGAACAAATTTATCCACATAACTGCTGCAAATGTACAAACATTTTTAAGACAAGGAAGTCTTTATCTAAAAAAAGTCATTCTTCGCCTGAAGATTTTCTGTTTTTTGTAAAAGTAATTACTCGTATTCCGGTCAATTGTCAATGTGTATATCCCTGAATCCCAAAAAGTATAATACGCCATCCAATCCGATGGTTGAAATAGATTGTTGAGCGTTAGCCTTTACTTTTGGTTTGGCGTGAAAAGCAATTCCAAGCCCTGCCAGATTCAGCATGGGTAAATCGTTGGCTCCATCGCCTACGGCAATAACTTGCTCTAAATCGATTTTTTCAACCTGGGCTATCAATTTCAGCAATTCGGCCTTTCTTTTTCCATCCACTATATCGCCCAAATGTCTGCCAGTCAGTTTTCCATCAACAATTTCCAGTTCATTGGCATATACGTAGTCAACATCAAAAAGCTTTTTCAATTGGTTGCCAAAATAGCTGAATCCACCAGAAAGAATTGCTATTTTAAATCCGCATTTTTTCAATATCGACATCAAACGCTTGGCGCCATCCATGATAGGCAGATTTTCGGCAACTTCGCGCATGACACTCTCGTCCAAACCTTTGAGTAATGCTATCCGTTGTTCAAAACTTTCCGAAAAATCAATTTCACCCCGCATAGCAGCTTCGGTAATGGCTCGCACTTGTTCCCCAACTCCGGCCCGGTCAGCCAGCTCATCGATCACCTCGGTTTTAATCAGGGTCGAATCCATATCAAAGCAAATTAAGCGGCGGTTGCGGCGGAACATATCGTCTTTTTGAAATGAAATGTCGATTCCCAGTTCCGCCGAATAGGCCAGAAACTGAGCCGAAAGCAGGCTCTTGTCAAGCAACTCACCCCTCACCGAGAGTTCGATGCACGATCGTACGGCATTTTCGTCTGCGGTTTCCAAACTGGGCCTGCCTGTTAATCGTTTGATGGAATCGATATTTAAATTTTGATCTGAAACGGCTTTTGTAACTTTCGACAATTGTTTGGCAGTTATTACTTTACCAAGTATGGTAACAATGTATCTGCTTTTACCCTGTCGGCCTACCCAGTTTGTGTAGCGTTCGGGTGTTACCGCAGTAAAGCGCACATTCACATTTAGTTCCGAACATTTGAAAAGCACTTCTTTCAGGATGTGACCCGATTGGGCGTTATCCGACATTTTGAAAAGTATTCCCAACGATAAAGTATGATGAATGTCGGCTTGTCCAATGTCTAAAATAGTGGCATCGTATTTTCCAAGAATTTCAGCAACAGAAGAGGTTACTCCGGGCTTATCTTCACCCGATATGCTGATCAATATTATTTCGCTATTTGGCATTTTTGAATTTTATTTATTGGTTGTCGAAAGCTGGTTCGAATTTCTACTTAGTCAAATCCTGAAATACGTTTTCAAGGCTTTGTTGTTGTTCTTTCAACGAAAGCAAAACAAGTTGATTTTGAACTGCAAAATGGAAGAGTGCAGGGCGCAAATCGCTACTGCCATCGGATTCGGCAATGAATGTCGTGGAATTAATCGGTTCAATTTTCCGAAGGCCCTGAATCTTCCGGAGCGTTTCCAGATTTGGTGATTTGTCGAACTCTACGAACACGGTCTGTTTTTGTGCAAATTTTCCGCCTTTTAGTTGATCAATCGATCCGTCGGCAACCAGAGTTCCCTTATTAATAATGATCACCCGACTGCAAATGGCTTCAACTTCCTGCATAATGTGGGTCGAAAGCATAACAGTTTTGTTCGTACTGATTGTCCGGATCAGCTGCCTGATTTCTTCCAGCTGATTGGGATCAAGCCCTGTTGTAGGTTCATCCAGAATCAAAACAGCAGGATCGTGGATGAGTGCCTGGGCCAACCCAACACGCTGCCGATAGCCTTTCGAAAGTGCCCCGATTTTTTTTTGCTGTTCAGTTTTGAGTCCGGTGAGTTCAATCATCTTCGCCACCTGTTCTTTTTTATCCGGAAGCTGATAAAAACCTGCTACCATTTCGAGGTATTCGCGTACGTACAAATCTGTATAAAGCGGATTATTTTCTGGCAAATAGCCAATTTGCGATCGGATAGCAACGTTTTTTGTCTCAACAGTTTCACCATTTATAGTTACCTTTCCGCCATCAGAAGAAAGATAGCCGGTAATTATTTTCATCAAAGTAGATTTCCCGGCGCCATTGGGACCTAAAAATCCGATTAATTCACCGGTTTCGATTTCAAACGAAACCTGGTCAAGTGCTTTTTGGCTTCCGTAGAATTTGCTTACTTGCTCTATTTTGATGGTCATTTTACCTTGATTTAAGTTTAGCAAAAGTAAAGATTTCTACCGATTACTAAATCAGCTTTTCGAAATGGGACTCCTCTGGATTATTTTTATTAGTTTCGTCTCCTGACTCCATGTAAATAGGAGGTATTTACTTTTCGTTTTTCATGAACTTTAAATTAACTTTGTCGGCCAACAATATTGGGTGAAATGAAGGATCAGAACTTTAACTATATAGAGGATTTGACGAAGTATCAGCGACAGAAAACATCGTTGGTGCGGATAGGAGGCGTATTGCTTGGAGATCAAAATCCGATCCGGATTCAATCGATGA
>JAHEYU010000046.1:19426-48784 GCA_023251435.1 Bacteroidota bacterium | reverse complement strand
CGCGCAGGCTAAGCATCGCTTTTTGAGGATTTTCAGTCCATGCGTTTTTATACCGATCTACATCAATGGGTTTTCCGTAATGCACAATCAGCGTGCGGCTAAATTGCCAGTAATGACTGTAATTGATACCTACCGGAACAATTTGCAGACCTAGTTCAAAATTGTTTTTTGCTTCCGCGTCGAGCGCAATGCGCGGAATGGCTTTTCGGTGCGGTACCATTTGTCTTTTGCCCGAATGTGCAGCTTCGGGGAAAAGTGCAACTGATTGTTTGTCTTCCAGTAGCTGAATTACCTGACCGAAGATTTGTTCGTTGTTCGAAAGATTGTCTTTGCCGTCGCGGATACGGTAAACCGGGAGCATTTTGATGTATTTCAGGAAAGACCGGGCTGCTTTCGATTTAAAAATATCGGCACGTGCCAGCCACAAACTTTGCAATGGGTTGGTACACGATATTGCCAGTGGATCCATCAGAGCGTTTTGGTGGTTGGCGGCAAAAATAATTGGTTTTCCTTTCGGAATATTTTGCCGTCCGGTTACAACAACGCGTTTGTGTGAGAGCCAAAAGGCAAAACGTACATAAGTTCTTATTGCTTCGTACCCGGCCGACCAGTTGTTCATAGTCAGGCAATGACAGGTTTACGCGACCAGTACCAGGCAATTGTTAGCCCGCTGATGATATGCCAGATTCCCCACCATGCGGCAATAATTGCCATTCCACCCAACTCCATTTCAGGAGGGAAAATTTTGGGATTAAACATGAGTGCCAGAGCCAATCCTGAATTTTGAATGCCTGTTTCTATTGAAATTGTTCGCTGATCGATGATACTAAGTTTGTTTATTCTACTGAAAAAGTACCCTGTTGCCAATGCCAGTCCGTTGTGCAGCAATACAATAAAGAATACCAGGTGCACATAGCTGGTAAATTGCGAGAAGTTAGCCGAAAGCATTGCGATTACCATCAGAACAAAAAATAACAGGGATCCCTGATTGATGGGTTTTTTTATTTTTTCGGTGAGTTTCGGGAATTTTTTTGATATAAACAGCCCAATTATTACCGGAATTCCAAGTAAAATGAATACGGTCTGAAACATTTGCGCTTTGTCGATTTCAAGCGGACGGAGCAAGCCTTGTGCGCCATGGGCATTGTAAAAATCGATGTAAAAATTTCCCCAAAGGGCAAAATTGAATGGGGTGAAAAAAATAGCAGCCATTGTTGAAGCAGCAGTAAGGCTAACCGAAAGAGCCACATTTCCGCCAGCCATTGAGCTAATAAAATTGGAGATGTTTCCGCCCGGACAAGCTGCAACCAGAATCATTCCCAAAGCGACTGTCGGTGTTGGATTTAGTAAAAGTACCAACAGAAAGGTAAATGCAGGCAGTAAGAAAGCTTGACTCACAAAACCGACAATGGCCGATTTTGGGTTTTTTACAATGTCTTTGAAGTGTTCAACTTTGATGCCCAGAGCTACACCGAACATGATAAATGCGAGGGCAATATTCAGGAAAACCAAGCCGGATGACGAGAAATTAAGGCGGACATGATCGAGTACTTCGAGTGAATTATTCATAAAAAGCTCTCTTTAAGTAAAATTCGAAACCCTAAAAGTAAAAAAGTATGAATGAAACAAAAGCGTTCATCCATACTTTTTTCAAAACTAGCCGGGTATTTTGATTAAAATCCCAGCAATTTCATGATTTTTTTTGGAATATCGGTATTATCCATTATTCCGGTAAAATTTTCGGCGCCCGGTCCAAAAGCAAATACCGGAACCATCGTGGCAGAGTGGCCTCCTGTTGGGAACGCGGCTTTTACCATTCCTGTTTTCATGTTGCCACCTGTCAGTGCCATTCCTCCAGTTTCGTGGTCGGCAGTAACTATAATGAGGGTTTCGCCATCGCGCGAAGCAAATTCGAGTGCCGATCCAATCGCACGGTCGAAATCGAGCATTTCGTTAACGACATAAATTGTGTTGTTTGCATGGCCGCCCCAGTCGATCTGTGAACCTTCAACCATCATGAAAAATCCTTTTTGGTTCTGATCCAGAATATTCATTGCAGTTTTAGTTGATAAGGGAAGGTTCATTTTTCGCTTTGGATACACTTCGTTGTGTTCGTCAGCGGTAAGTCCGGCTAGTTTGCCCGACTTCACTTTGGCAATTTCGTCCATATCGCGTAAAACCTGATATCCTTTTTGCTTAAGTTCTCCGGTCAGGTCGCGGTTGTCTTTGCGTTGTGCAAAATGTTTGTAACCACCTCCGATAAAAACGTCGATATCAGTTTTCATGAAATCGGCCGCGATGTCCTCGTAGCTTCCACGGCTTCCCTGGTGTGCAATGAAGGATGCAGGTGTGGCATGTGTAATTGCCGAAGTGGAAACCAATCCTGTTGCCAGTCCTTTATCCTCGGCCATTTCCAGAATGGTTTTAATAGCAATGGTGTCGGTGTTCACGCCAATTGCTCCATTGTATGTTTTCTGTCCGGTTGAAAGGGCAGTTCCGCCTGCAGCCGAATCGGTAATATAATCGCTTGCCGACTGGGTTTTCGCGAATCCAACCTGTTTGAAATTGTTGAGGAACAACTGTCCGCCATTGGCTGTAAGCCCGGCAGAAACCATCGAAACGCCCATTCCGTCGCCAATCATCAGGATAACATTTTTTGGCTTCTTTGCCTTAAATTTCTGCGGATAAGTTTTAACCTCGTAACTTGGCCCTCCTAAATATACTTTTGTAGAATCAACTGTTGAAACGGTTTTGTAGTTTTCCTGACTGAAAATCAGTTGGGGGAACAGTAGAGCCGAAATGGCAATCAATATTTTTACTTTCATGCTTTTAATTTGGTTTTGAATAAATGTATGCATTGAAATTACTCGTTTATAATGAATGCTAAAAGTAACCGAATTTGGTGAGAATTGTTTTTCGGGCGATTAAAAAAATATGAAATTTACGGTTTCTGTATCGGCTCGCTACCTTACCCGACTATTGTTGTCCCATTCCTGGCGGTCAAATTCTTCATTAATACAGTAATCAATCCGCGAATCGGCAAAGCAATCTTTCAGGATATTCAATACCCTGAAATTGATGATAATCTGCTCTGCCTTTTTATAAGGAATATGGGCGATACGTGCATATTTGCTTACTGAAATCTTTTCGTGGCCGGCAAGATAATCAAGCAGGATTTTTTCGCCTTCAGAATAATTGATCAGGATTCCATCCGCACTTTTTTGCTTCTTCCAAACTTCGAGCATCACTTTGTTGGCCAGACGGTTTTCATCATCATTTCTGAAATAGGCCAACCATTTGCCATTTTCGTCAACTGCATAATGAGGCTTATCCTTGCTGGGTTCAATCATCACTTCCAGCACTGTTTTTCCATCGATAAAGTGTTGTTTGGTGGTAAATCCGATCATTGGTTTTGAATAGATTCGAGCTGCTGCTTCCACCATGTAGTATTCTTCTTCTGAGCGTACTCCGGCAATATTGCCATTGTCTTTTACCCCCACGAGCAAACGTCCGCCATCGGTATTGGCAAAAGCCACCAACGATCGTGCAATTTTCCTGGAGTCGCTTATGCAGTATTTGAAATCCTGCTTCTGATGCTCGCCCTGCTGTATCAGATTTAACAGATATTTGCTCACGCCAAATGATTATCAGGTTTCATGCTTTGTTTTTTTGAGAACTGGCAACTGAGACTGAACACTTTTCATCCTTTCATCCATTCGAACATCTGGTAATGTTCAGCGGTCATTCCCAAATGCTCGTACACGCCGTGAGCCGAAATGTTAGTTTTGTCGGCGTAAAGTCGGACGCCACGTAAATTGCTGTTCGTAGCGACCAACTCTTTAATGTGTTTGTACAGACGGCTGAAAATGCTTCGTTTGCGGTACTCTGGGCGTACATAAACCGATTGAATCCAAAGCACAGTCCCGTTGCGCCAGTCGCTCCATTCGAAGGTAGTGAGCAGCGAGCCAACTACTTTTCCATCGGTTTCGGCCACGTAGTAAATGCCTTTCGACGGATCGGCAAATACGGCTGCAACACCTTTAATAACTGTTGGTTCGTGTAATTCAAGTTTTTCAGTTTCCCAGGCCATTGCCAGCTGAAATTCAACAATACTGGCCGAATCTGTAGTATTTGCTTGTCTTATTATCATTGTTTAGTAAGTCAAAGGTTATTTAATAATCTCTAGCCCTTTGATCCGGTCGAAATGCTTAATGTTTAGAGTTGCTATTGGTATAGAATAAGTTACTGCGGTAGCTCCTATCAATATATCAGCCAAATCAATCATCTTGTTTGTTTTCAATAATTCCAGATAAATTGCAACAGCACTATTCGAACAAGCTTTGTCGAAAGCTATCACCCTTAAATTCATACTCAATGATTCCCAGTATTCTTCATGAGATTTCCGGTTTCCAATTCCGATTTCATAATGGGTAATTGAAGATATGCACAACTCGTCAGTTGTCTGTGATAGCTTGTAAAATAAGGTTTTAGCTTTGTCTTGTTTGCGGAAAAGCTCAATCAATATGGAGGAATCGAGCAATATCATGCAATCCGTGATTGATTCAGATGGGTTCTGGCATTATTGTAATCCTGAAGTTCTGTGTCAGTCCAGGTTGGCGCATCCAGAATTAGTTTTTGTAATGAACTTGAAGATTTACTTGCTTTAACTTCTGATTGCAAAACAACAGACAACCGCTCTATATCCTTTTTAGGAAGCTGATGAATCAACTTTAATAGCTGGTTAAATTCGAGGTCTAATCTTAGTTCCATGACATTTTAGATTTGAAATCAAAGATATGAAAATATCAAATACAAGAAATATTGTTCAGGAAGTATTGTTTTTTGTATTTTGGACCAAAAATTAAACTAACTCTGCGATGATAAAAATTCTGGTGGCTTCAAAAAATCCGGTAAAGCTCGATGCTGTAAAAGAAGGATTGTTGGTGTTTTTTGATCAGGAGATTACTTTACTTGGAGGTTCGGTTGAAAGCGGTGTTTCTGATCAGCCAATGAATGATGTGGAAACCTTATTGGGAGCCGAAAGCAGGGTAAAAAATGCACATCATCTGTTTCCGGGATTCGATTATTATGTTGGAATTGAAGGTGGCGTAGAGGAGTCTGAATCAGGATTAATAGCTTTTGCCTGGGTGGTAATCAGCAACGGAAAGAAAATTGGAAAGGCCCGCACAGCCACTTTTATACTTCCGCCACGTGTGGCCGAATTGATTCATCAAGGCTATGAATTGGGCGATGCCGATGATATTGTTTTCGGGAAAATGAATTCGAAGCAGCAAAACGGTGCGGTGGGCCTACTCACCAACGATGTTATTACCCGCCGAACCCTTTATTTGCCTGCCGTGCAAATGGCGTTTATTCCGTTCCTAAATCCGGATTTGTATCCCTGAATAATTGTTACGAGTTGTGAGTTGCGGGTTACGTGAACCCGTAACTCGTAACCCGCAACAATTATTTTACTGTTCCTGTAATTCTTCCCAATATTCTACAGCCCTTCGTGTATGTGGAATTACGATGGTTCCGCCCACCAGGTTGGCAACCGAAAAAATCTCGAAAACCTCGTCGGTGGTAACGCCCAGTTCGTGGCATTTGCCGAGATGATACTTCACACAATCGTCGCACCGAAGCACCATCGACGATACCAGCCCGAGCATTTCCTTGGTTTTGGTACTCAGCGCGCCATCCTGATAAGTCAGCGTGTCGATACTGTAAATACGTTTCATCACTTTGTTATCGCTTGCCAGAATTTTTTCATTCATTTTGGCGCGGTAATCGTTAAATTCGTTGATTAGTTTTCCCATATCTTTATTTTTTGTGTTGCGCGTTTCACGTAACCCGTAACGCGCAACAATTTTACTGCTCACTGCGATTGCTCACTGATTACTCTGTGGTTTCTTCTCCAATCAGCGTGGTTTGGGTGCATCTCAGTACCTTTACATGAATGTAATCGCCTTTTTGAAAGTTCTTTGCAGGGAACACGATTACCTTGTTTTGAGAAGTTCTTCCAAACAGTTCTTCTTTGCTTTTCTTCGAAGTTCCTTCTACCAGTACTTCAAAAGTTTTCCCAATATCGCGCCGGTTGCTTTCGAGCGATAGCCGGTTATGCACCTGAATGATTTCGTCTAAGCGGCGAAGTTTTTCTCCCTCAGGCACATCGTCGGGCAAATGTTCGTGCGCGTAAGTTCCGGGGCGTTCCGAATATTTAAACATAAAAGCCATGTCGAACTTCACTTCTTCCATCAGCGATAGTGTTTCCTGATGATCTTCCAAAGTTTCGGTACAGAAACCGCTGAAAACGTCGGTACTCAATCCGCAATCGGGTAAAATTTCGCGGATGGCTCGGATCCTGTCGAGATACCATTCGCGGTCGTATTTGCGGTTCATTAGTTTCAGGATACGCGAACTGCCCGATTGAATGGGCAAATGAATATGACGGCAAAGATTCGGATGTTTGGCAATTACTTTCAGCACTTTGTCCGACATATCTTTCGGGTGCGAAGTTGTGAACCGGATTCTCACCAGCGGATCAACTTCGGCCACCAATTCGAGCAAATCCCAAAAACGTACAGGTTTGCGTTCGCCTTCGGGCAGCCATTTGTACGAATTCACGTTCTGACCCAATAAAGTCACCTCGCGGTAACCTTTCTGTGCGAGGTCGCGCACTTCGTTCACAATGTCCTGCGGATCGCGGCTGCGCTCGCGTCCACGGGTATAAGGTACAATGCAGTAAGTACAGAAATTGTTGCAGCCTCGGGTAATACTTACAAATCCTGAAAGTGTTTTTTCGCCAATACGGACAGGTGTAATTTTATCGTAGGTTTCGTTTTCCGAAAGTTCGACATTGACGGCTTCGGTTCCTTTTTGTGCTTTGTCTATCAGGAAAGGCAGATCGCGGTAAGCATCGGGGCCAGCCACCAAATCGACGGCAGCATGAGCCATCAATTCGTCACTGACACGTTCGGCCATGCAACCCAACACACCAACAATCAGGTTTTTATTTTTTTTCTTCAGACTTTTAAAATAATCGAGACGCCCCCAGATTCTTTGTTCTGCGTTGTCGCGTACCGAACAGGTATTCAGAAAAATAGCATCGGCGCCATCGGCTTTTTCAACTACTTCATAACTTCTATCCTGAAGTATGGCTGCAACCACTTCACTGTCAGCCACATTCATCTGGCAACCATACGTTTCAATAAATAACTTTTTCTTTTCCAATTTTTTTCAGATTTTGAGGCTGCAAATTTCACTATTTTTTAGGAAAATGCAAGGAAATGAGTTGTCAGTGTTCAAACAAGAAAATTAACATTCAGGAAAAACTATGGTTTTTATACACTTTGATTGCGTACGTCTTTTTTGTGAAATTTGCAATTAAAGCACTTGAAAGTCAGTTTTTTGTGTTTTCTTTCAGAATGAAAATCCTCTTAACAGATTGATACCTGCTGAATACTTGTGCCATTAAAATCTTATATTTGCAAACTCAAAAACTGATCGTATGAGGTATTTGTGTAGTTTAATTTTCTTTCTTGGTCTGTTAAGTTCGTCGGTTTATGCTCAAACAGACACACTTGTGCAAAACACGGGCATCTCTGTTCAAACGGCCAAACTGAATGAATTTCTAGAAAAACTACCCATCAGGCAAGAACCCCGGATTACCGATTTAGTTGTTCGTCATGCGCAAATCAATCAGCGGCGACGCGGTACCGATGGATTTCGTCTCGAGATTTTCTTCAGTTCGGGAAACAAAGCCCGCGAACAGGCAATGCGTGTACGAAATGATTTTAACCTCACTTTTCCAAATATTCCGGCCTACCTTCAGTTTCATACACCAAATTTTAAACTAAGGGTTGGCGATTTTCGTAACAAAAGCGAAGCTCTAAAAGCAAAATCAGCCATCTCGTTAAGATATCCGAATGCATTTATTGTAAAAGATGCCATCCGGTTCCCTGAATTATTTCCTGAAAATTTTGAACAAATAGTACAACCCGAAGAACAATGAGCGAATTGATTAAGCATGAGTGTGGGATAGCAATGATACGTTTGCGTAAGCCGCTTGAATATTACAAGGAAAAGTATGGCACCTGGCAATATGGGCTGAACAAACTGTACCTGCTGATGGAGAAGCAACACAATCGCGGGCAGGACGGAGCCGGAATTGTAAATATAAAAATGGAGCTGAGTCCCGGTCAGGAATACATCAACCGTCACCGTTCGATAGAGCAAAACCCGATAAAAAATATTTTTGAGAAGGTAGCAAAGGGTATAAAAAAGGCTGAAAAAAATAAACCTGAAGATGCCGATGTTCGGTGGATTTATGAAAATGTTCCTTTTTCGGGCGAAGTTTACCTCGGTCACCTGCGTTACGGAACTTTTGGCCGCAACAGCATCGAATTTGTACATCCGGTAATGCGCCAGAATAACTGGAAATCTAGAACTCTGGTAATGGCCGGAAATTTTAATCTTACCAATACCGACGAACTTTTTAACAGGTTAATCGCACTTGGTCAGCATCCGAAAGCTTATACCGATACGGTAACGATTCTCGAAAAAGTTGGTCATTTTCTCGACGAAGAAAATCAGCTGCACTTCAGGCAATATAAAAATACGGGCTACTCAAACCGCGAAATTTCTCCGCTTATCGAGAAAAACCTCGACGTACAGAAAGTGCTCGAAAATGCCAGTAAAGATTGGGACGGTGGATATGCCATCGCCGGAATGTTTGGTCATGGCGATGCTTTTGTGATGCGCGATCCATCAGGAATTCGTCCTGCATTTTATTACTACGACGACGAAATAGTGGTGGTGGCTTCGGAGCGTCCGGTTATTCAAACCGTTATGAACGTGAAGGCCGAAAGTGTGATCGAAGTAAAACCGGGTGATGCATTGATTATCAAAAAAGATGGTTCGGTTTCTAGTAAAATGATACGGGTTCCTCACACCCGTCGTTCATGTTCGTTCGAGCGCATTTATTTCTCACGCGGCAGCGACAAAGATATTTATCAGGAACGCAAAAAACTGGGTAATCTGCTTTCGCCCGCTATCCTGAAATCGATTAACTACGACATCGAAAATACGGTATTCTCTTTTATCCCGAATACTTCTGAAACGGCTTTCTACGGACTGGTGCAGGGAGTGCGGCAATACTGTGTCGATTGGAAAATCAAGGAACTGAAAGAGCGCAACGGCAGCATCACTTATGAAGAGATGGTTGAGGTGCTTTCGGTGGAGCCAAGGGTTGAAAAACTGGCGATAAAGGATGTTAAACTGCGCACTTTTATTGCCGATGATGCCAGCCGCGACGATCTGGTTGCCCACGTTTACGATGTTACTTACGGAATTATAAAGGAAAATAGCGATACGCTGGTTATAATCGACGATTCGATTGTGCGTGGTACGACCCTGAAAAAAAGTATCCTGAAAATACTCGACCGTCTGAATCCTAAGAAAATTATCGTGGTATCATCGGCTCCTCAGATTCGCTACCCCGATTGCTACGGAATCGACATGGCTGTACTCGATAAGTTTATCGCCTTCAACGCGGCCATTGAGTTGCTGAAAGATACCAATCAGGAACAGCTGATTGATGAGGTTTACCGCAAATGTAAAGAGCAGCAGAACCTTCCGAAGGAAGAAATTGTGAACTACGTTAAAGAAATATACAAACCCTTTAAAGCAGAAGAAGTATCGGCAAAAATTGCTGAACTGCTGAAGCCCGACGATTGCAAGGCAGAAGTAGAAATCATCTATCAAACAATCGAAAATCTGCATGTTGCCTGTCCAAACGATACGGGCGACTGGTATTTCACCGGCAACTATCCAACTCCGGGCGGAAACAAGGTGGTAAATACTTCATTTATTAATTTCATCGAAGGCAAAGAAGGCAGAGCTTATTAATCGCAATAGATAAATGGGTACCCTCAAATTTATCCAACGTCATTAAAAGTCATTCAATTGTCATTTGATGGTCATTATTGTCTTGGCATTACAACAACAGAATGACAATAAATGAACAACAATTGACTGACGAAAATACCGAATAGGTAAACCAGAAGACATTCATTACCAAAAAAGAAACCCGTCATCCTGAAGTAATTTCAGCATGACGGGTTTTTTATGAGATAATCTCCAGTTATTCAATTAATACCTGTAATGCTCCGGTTTGTATGGACCTTCAGCAGAAATGCCAAGGTATTCAGCCTGATCGGGAGTTAAAACCGTTAGTTTTACCCCAAGTTGTTCGAGGTGTAAACGGGCAACTTCTTCGTCGAGGTATTTAGGTAAACGATACACATCAATTTCGTAATCCTTTTGCCAAAGCTCGAGCTGGGCCAACGTTTGGTTGGTGAACGAATTCGACATTACAAACGATGGATGTCCGGTGGCACAACCCAGATTCACCAAACGGCCTTCTGCAAGCAGGAAGATTGAACGTCCGTCAGCATAAGTATATTTGTCAACCTGTGGTTTGATGTTCGTTTTTTTGATTCCCGGCCATGTTTCGAGACGCGTAACCTGAATTTCGTTGTCGAAATGGCCAATATTACACACAATCGCCTGATCTTTCATTGCAGCCAGATGTTCGCCGGTAATGATGTCTTTATTTCCGGTGGTGGTTACAAAAATATTTCCTTCTGAAAGTACATCTTCCATTGTTTTAACTTCGAAACCTTCCATTGCTGCCTGAAGTGCGCAAATCGGATCGATCTCGGTTACAATTACGCGGGCTCCGTAGCTGCGCATCGAATGGGCACAACCCTTGCCAACATCGCCGTAACCTGCAACAATCACCACTTTCCCGGCGATCATCACGTCGGTGGCACGTTTGATTCCGTCGGCCAACGATTCGCGGCATCCGTATAGGTTATCGAATTTCGATTTGGTAACTGAATCGTTCACGTTGAAAGCAGGGAACAACAATTTGCCTTCGTTTTTCATTTGGTACAAACGGTGAACTCCGGTGGTGGTTTCTTCTGAAACACCTTTGATTAATGGTGCCTGACGGCTCCAGCGTTGCGGATCGAAAGCCAGCGCTTCTTTCAGAATGTTGTTCAGTTCGCGTTCGTCATCTGCCTCAACCGGCTGATCGAGAATTGATGGATTTTTTTCGGCTTCAAAACCGCGGTGGATCATCATGGTAGCATCGCCGCCATCGTCAACCAAAAGAGTTGGGCCAAGGCCATTTCCGAAATCAAGGGCACGTTCGGTACACCACCAGTATTCGGCCAGCGATTCGCCTTTCCATGCAAATACAGGAATTCCGGCAGCAGCAATGGCCGCGGCAGCATGATCCTGCGTGCTGAAAATATTGCAACTTGCCCAACGCACATCGGCACCTAATTCGGCAAGCGTTTCAATTAACACGGCAGTTTGAATGGTCATGTGCAGCGAACCCATAATACGTGCGCCTTTCAGCGGTTTGGCCGCAGCATATTTTTTCCTGACAGCCATTAAGCCAGGCATTTCTTTTTCAGCGATTTCAATTTCTTTGCGACCGAAATCGGCCAGCGAAATATCGGCAACTTTGTATGCCAGTTGTTCAAGTGTCATTGTCGTCATTTATAAAATTTTATTTATTGGGTTGCAAAGATAATCAAATCGGGTTATTACTATTATTAATGTATGTTAATAAGCGCATTTCCAGGCAAATAGTATTATTGTTTTATTACAATTCGCCGAAAAAATTAAGTGTATCAGTTTTGTCTTTTGAGAGTTGATCTTTTAATGCATCGATCGATGAAAATTTCTTTTCTTCCCTAAGTTTTTTGAAAAAAAACAGTTCAATCTCTTCTCCGTAAATGTTCGATGCGAAATCGAAGAGATGAACTTCAATGCTCCGCTGATCGGCGTTGTTGTTAACAGTTGGCCGACTTCCAATGTTCAGCATTCCCTGGTATATTTTATTTTCGATATTGGCCTGTACTGCATAAACACCGTATCCTGGAATTATTTTGTCGGGATCGGAAGCCTGAATATTGGCGGTTGGAAACTGAATTTTTCGCCCGAGTTTTTGTCCTTCAACAACAGTACCGTGCAGTGTGAAAGGATAGCCAAGAAAGGCATTGGCAGTTTCAAAATCTCCCTGCTGAATTGCTTCACGTATTTTTGTCGAGCTGATGTTTGATTCGTTCATCAGCAATACGTCCAGCTTTTCAATCTGAAATTCATGACGATCGGCACATTTTTTCAGGAACTCAAAATCTCCTTCCCGGTTTTTTCCGAATTTATGATCGTAACCAACAACCAGAAATTTAGTGTGAATCTGACCAACTAGTATATTTTCGACAAATTCTTCGTACGTGAATCGCGAAAATTCAGGAGTGAAAGGATAAATAATCAGGTGATCGATTCCCGACTGGCCGAACAAAGCAATCTTTTCTTCGAGCGTGGTTAAAAGTCGCAGGCTGGTTTCGCCCGGAGCCACAACTTTTCGCGGGTGCGGATCGAACGTGAAAATAACAGATTCTCCATCGTTTATTTTTGCCAGATCGTGCAGCCTTGAGATAATTTTCCTGTGTCCCAGATGTACTCCATCAAATGTTCCGATTGTCAGAACCGGATTTTGTGCATGAAAACTTTTCAGGTCTCGGTGTATCTTCACAAGTTGAAGGTTTAAATTCGGTTCAAAAATAGTTAAATCCTTCGGCAATGATTAAAAAGAAACAACTGTACCAATGAAATTATTATTTTTATGCCCTCTAATTGACAAAAAATAGCGACAGTGAATAAAATATTTCCGGTTCTACTTGTTTTTGCAGTTCTCGTATTCGCCTGCAACAAACCCAATGGATTCGTTATCAGTGGTAAAATTACCAATGCTGAAGGAAAGTATCTTTATCTTGACGAGTTGAAAGTCGCTTCGAGCGTAACAATTGATTCGGTAAAAGTAAATAAGGATGGTTCTTTCGAATTCGAAGGAAATATCGATTATCCGAATTTCTTCCTTTTACGCCTTAACGATAAGAATTTTGTTACTCTTTTGGTCGATTCAACCGAAAAAATTTCGGTACACGGAGATGCTGCAAATTTTGCGCGGGATTATATTGTTGAAGGCTCGCCGGGCTCGCTGCTTGTTCAGGAATTAAATAACCGGCTTACAAAAACCAAGCACAAACTCGACTCAATTAATGCGAGAATGGTTGTTTTCAGAACACGCGAAGATTACGCACTGGAGCGAGTGCGCTGGGAACAGGAAATGGCAAATATTAAGAAAAACCAGATTGAATACTCAACCAATTTTGTTCAGAAACATCCGTTTTCAATGTCGTCGGTGCTGGCACTTTACCAGAAATTCGACGATGCCAATTACGTCGTTCAGGATTTGCAGTCGCTGAAAGTTGCAGCTTCGGCACTGAACGCGTTTTTTCCGAAATCGGAACATGTGAAAGCTTTGTATGCCAATACAATGCGATTAATTGCTGACGAAAAAAACAAAAAATTAAAGGAATTTATTGCTGAAAACGGTACTAATTCTCCGGACATTGTTTTACCCAATCACAACGGAAGAGATGTTTCGCTTTCGTCGCTGACCGGAAAAATTGTGCTGATTCAGTTCTGGGCGTCTTTTGATCGTGCTTCGCGCATTCAAAATCAGGTATTAAGCGAACTTTACAGTAAATATAAATCGAAAGGCTTCGAAATCTATCAGGTGAGTGTTGATACCGACAAAACTGGATGGCTCAACGCCATTGAACAGGATGGAATGAACTGGATAAATGTTGGAGACATGAAAGGCAGCGTTTCTGCTTTGCATAACTTTAATATACAAAAGATTCCTTCAAATTATATTCTCGACAAAGAGGGACGGATTGTTGCCAGAGATGTGCAGGGTCCTGCTCTTGACCAGACGGTTGCCAAACTTACCAAATGATGGATTTACAAGGCAAAAAGGCTTATTTTGTATCCGATGTTCATTTGGGCGCTCCGGCGTTAAAGAACAATAAGGAGCGGGAACTGGCCTTCGTAAACTGGCTGAACGAAATTAAAACGGATGCCTCCCACCTTTTTCTGATGGGCGATATCTTCGATTTCTGGTTCGAATACAAAACGGTTGTACCCCGTGGATTTACACGTACTTTAGGGAAAATTGCCGAAATCGCAGATTCAGGTGTCGAAGTGCATTTCTTTACCGGAAATCACGATGTCTGGGTTTTCGATTATCTTCCTCAGGAACTGGGAATGGTTTTACACCGCAATGAATTCAAGACCCAGCTTGGAGACAAAAAATTCTTTTTGGCCCACGGCGATGGTCTCGACAAGTCTGACAAAGGCTATTTACTCCTGAAGAAAATGTTCACCAGCAAAACCCTTCAGTGGATGTTTGCCCGGATTCACCCCAATTTTTCGCTTTCTTTTGGCCACCGGTGGTCGAAACATTCCAGAATCTCAAAGGGAGTCACTGGAGAGGTTTTCAAGGGTACAAATAAAGAAGGAATGTTTATTTTTGCAGAATCAATTCTTGATACCGAAAAATTCGATTATTTCATTTTCGGTCATCGGCATATCATGGTTGATTGTCCCATTGGCGAGCATAGCAGGTTTGTAAATCTGGGTGACTGGATAAGCCACTTTTCATACGGGGTATTTGATGGAAATGAATTTACATTGAAACAATATAATTATCAAGGCCCGCGCGGCCACTGAAAATAGGATTATGACAAAACGGGTTTATACAAAAATCGTGGGAACAGGCAGTTACATTCCACAGAGAACGATCAGCAATGATTATTTTAAGAATTTTACTTTTTTTGATTCTAAAACGAAACAGCCTTTAGAGAAAACCAACGACGAAATAATTCAGAAATTTAAAGAAATAACCAACATTAGCGAACGCCGCTGGCTTACCGACGATATGCTTAATTCTGACATGGCTGCACTTGCCGTTAAAGATGCCTGTGAATCGGCCGGAATTGATCCTGAAACTCTTGATTTTATTATTATCGGGCACAATTTTGGCGATGTCAATCCGGGATCGACACAGGTTGACCTTTTACCCAGCGTTGCAAACAAGGTGAAAGCCAAGCTGAACATTAAAAATCCATCGTGTATTTGTCACGATATTATTTCCGGCTGTCCGGGCTGGACACAGGGAATGATTGTTGCTGATGCTTACATTCGTAGCGGAATATACAACAGAGGAGTAGTGGTTGGTTCCGATGTTCTTTCACGTATTTCCGACCCGCACGACCGTGATACCATGATTTATGCCGACGGTGCAGGAGCAACAATTGTAGAGGCCATTGAAAGCGATGTGCCCACCGGAATTCTTTCGCATTCAAGCCGGTCCGACTCCGTAAATTACTGGAATTTGCTCACCAACGGCGATTCTTTTAATCCTGATCTCAACGGAAATATTCAGTATATAAAAATGGCAGGACATAAATTATATGTATATGCTTTATGTCATGTTCCTGAAGTTGTGAAAGATAGTATCCAAAAAGCCGGTTTGCAGTTAAGCGACATCAAAAAAGTGCTTATTCATCAGGCAAACGAAAAAATGGATGAAGCCATTTTGAAAAACGTTTTCAAGCTCTACCACGAGAAAAATATTCCTGAAGGAATTATGCCAATGAGTATCGAGAAACTTGGAAATTCGTCGGCAGCAACAGTTCCAACTTTGCTTGATACAATACTGAAAGGCCGGATGGACGGGCAAACAATCAGCGAAGGCGATTACATTATTTTGTGCTCGGTAGGAGCAGGTATGAACATCAATTCGATTATCTATAAAGCATAATACTGTCAGATTTAAGCTTTCCCAAAGTTTTTTCAAGTAAAAAAACTTTGGGAAAGTTATTATTTATATGGTCTGAATAGTGCTCGAATATAGGCCAACTGATCCCATACTACAATTCATCCATCTTTTTCGACGGTTCAGTAACTGTTTTTTTAGGCTTTGCTGACTTTATTTCAACTTTGAATCATCAAAATTGAAGAAGCTCAAAGTCATGAAACGTACAGAGATATCCATCATCACCATTTTATTTTGCCTGAATGCTTTTACACAGACAGTAATTACCGGCAGAATTACCGAAGAAAAGGGAGAACCACTTCCGGGGGCCAATGCCTATTTGCAGGGAACTTACGATGGCACTTCTACAGGCGAAAACGGAATTTTCAATCTTAAAACTGCCAAATCAGGATCGCAGGTTTTAAAGGTTGAATTTATGGGTTACGAACCTTTTATTCAAAACCTTGATCTGAAAGGCGATACCATTCACGTCAATGTCAAACTGAAAGAAGCATTCAATCAGCTAAATGCGGTAACCATTACTGCCGGAACATTCGAAGCGGGCGACAAAAAACAGGCAGTAACCATTACTCCCATCGACATGCTGACGACTGCCGGCGCGGTTGGCGATGTTTTTGGCGCATTGCAATCGTTGCCCGGAACGACCATCAACGGCGAATCGGGAAGGTTGTTTGTTAAAGGTGGCGACAGCGAAGAATCACAAACTTACATCGACGGTTCGCTGGTGTCGGTTCCCTACAATTCTTCGGCACCCAATCAGGCTACCCGCGGAAGATTTAGCCCATGGATGTTTAAAGGAACCATTTTCAGTACCGGCGGATATTCTGCCGAATACGGTCAGGCACTTTCGTCGGTTTTATTGCTCAGCACCAACGATATGCCCGCCGAAGATCAGCTCGATTTATCGTTTCTGACGGTTGGGCTTGAGGTTGCCGGTACCAAATTGTGGAAGAATGGCGCTGTCACCGGAACTTTGAGTTACAACAATCTGGCTCCTTACATGAGTCTGGTTCCGCAGAATTACGATTGGGGCAAGTATCCCGAATCGGCTACAGGAGCAGTGAGCATTCGACAAAAGACAAGCAAAACGGGCATGTTCAAGTTTTATTCGAGTTTCGATAATGGCAGTTTTATGCTCAGTCAGGAAAACCTGGATGCTGCTGGGAAACCGGTCGATTACAAGCTTAAAAATGGCAATCAGTTTATGAATGCCTCGTGGAACGATAAGCTCGGCGAAAAATGGTCGGTCATTACTGCCGCCTCATTCACCAACAATACCGATGATATTCAGTTCGACCAAACTACTGTTGCCAAACAAATTCAGGGTACTCATCTGAAAAGTGTGTTTTCGTATCCGTTCAGCGAGAAATTTATCCTGAAAATGGGAGGCGAATTGTTCTCGAAGAAATTCAGTCAAAATGTGCAATTTCCCAACGAAAAGCACGACAATAGCTTTACCAATCATACTTTTTCAGGATTTACCGAAGCGCAGATTTATGCTTCGACAAAGTTTGTAACCCGCATTGGCGGCCGTGTCGAATATTCAGATTATCTGAATAGTTTCACTGTTTCGCCCAGATTGTCTGCTGCTTACAAGATAACCGACAAAAGCCAGTTTTCAGCAGCTTACGGTTGGTTCTACCAAAATCCGGTGGACGATTATCTGCTTTACACCGATTTGCTGAAACCCGAACGGGTCGATCATTACACCTTTAGTTTTCAGTCGTCGGCAAATAGTCGTACCATTCGTGCTGAGCTATATTACAAAGATTACAAGGATTTGGTGAAATTGACCGGCGGCGAATTTTACCTGCCAACCAGTTACAACAACTCCGGAAGCGGTTACGCCAAAGGGCTCGATCTTTTCTGGAGAGATAAAAAATCGATCAAAAACGGCGACTACTGGGTGTCGTATTCTTACGTGGATACCAAACGCGATTACCGCAATTTTCCGGAGGAAGCAATTCCGACTTTTGCCAGCAGGCACAACCTATCGGTGGTTTACAAACATTGGTTTGGTAAGCTTAGATCATTGGCCGGAGCCAATTTCAGGTATTCGTCGCCCAGGGTGTTTAACGATCCGAACTCGCCCATATTTAACGGCGAAAAGATGCTGGCTTACCGAAGCCTGGATTTAAGCTGGAGTTTTCTGTACCGTCAGCACATCATTATTTATGGTGCGGTGACCAACGTTCTGGACTTTAAAAATGAATTTGGACAACGGTACAGCAATAATCCTAATACCAACGGACAGTATCCGGGAGCTGCCATTCAACCCGGTTCGAACCAGTTTTACGTAATTGGTTGTTTCATCACCCTTACGCGAAAAGGAAATGCGAACCAGTTGGATAAGATTGAATGACGAAAGCAGCTGGCTTCTGGCAGCTTGTTTTTGCCAGTTGCCAGAAGCCAGTCGCCAGAAGCACAAATAGTAATTTTAATACTTTAATAAAAACAATCATGAAAAAGATCATTTTATCACTTGCAGTGGTGTTGGTTAGTTTAGTTTCAATGGCTCAAAAGCCGGAGTATTACCAGGCCATTGGCGAAACGTTCGGGCAGTATGCTACCTGTAAAAGTGTAGCCGATTTTCAGGCCTTGGGCAATAAATTTCAGATGATTGCCGCAGCCGAAAAAAGCGAATGGCTGCCATTGTATTACCATGCACAATGCTATATCCTGATGAGTTTTATTGAACAGGATGCAACCAAAAAAGATGGTTATCTTGATGTTGCCGAAAAATCAGTTACCTCTCTGCTTGAAATGGTTCCTTCAGAATCAGAAGTTTCTGTATTGAATGCTTTTTACCTTGTGGGTCGTCTGGTAGTGAACCCGATGGAACGCGGTCAGGAATACAGCGGACTTTCAGGTCAGGCACTTGGAAAAGCCCTTGCATTGGATGCTACCAACCCACGGGCGCAATTGTTGCAGCTTCAGATGGAAATGGGTTCTGCACAGTTCACCGGACAGGATCCGAAATCGTTCTGCCCCAAAGCCAAAGAATTACTGGCCAACTGGGATAATTTCAAACCTAAATCTCCCATTCATCCAAATTGGGGAAAAGATCAGGCTGAAGGGGTGGTGAAAGGATGCCAATAATTAAAGGCAAAGGGCAAATGGCATGGTGCAAGGGGCATGGAAAAACCATTGACATGCCATAGAATAGGATGTAATAAAATGTAGTCTTAAGATTGATACAATGATATTAAAGCAATCCTTCAATAATTAGAATCCGGGTTCTTGATGAGATTTCAACAAGAACCGGATTTATCTTTACATTTATGCCATTCAATCAATATCATGAAAAACATACAAACAAAGAATAATTTGAAAAAATGGATTGGTCTCGTGGTGATGAACGCTTTGGTAAGCTTATTCATTGTCGTGTTTTTTATGCAGGGTGTAACTGATAGTTTAATGAACTTTCTAATCGCTTTTTTATGGGGTTTTAGTATAAGTTTTACGCAATGGGTTGGTATATCAGGAATTAATGAATGGTTGAACAACAAATTTTCGTGGCTCCATAATCCCGTTAAAAAGCTGATTATAGAAATTGTTACCTTCCTTTCGTACTCATCCAGTGCCTTTGTGTTGGTTCAGTTTTTTAATTTCTATGTGTGGCGTGGGATATTACCCGCAGAATCGTGGCCCTGGATTATCAAATCGTTGCCATATACCATTCTGATTTCCTTTGTTATTTCATTGATATTTTATGCGCTGGGCTTTTTCAGGGAATGGAAGCAATCGTTTGTTCAGGCCGAAAAACTGAAGGTGGAAATGCTTGCTTACAAATACGAATCGCTCCGGAACCAGATCAACCCGCATTTCCTTTTTAACAGTCTGAATGTGCTGAGCGATCTGGTTTACGACGATCAGAGAATGGCCGTGAAGTTTATTCAGCAGATGAGCGATTTGTTCCGTTATGTGCTCGACAGCCGCGACAAAGAACTGGTTCCGCTCCGCGATGAACTCGAATTTATCCGCTCGTACACGTTTATGCTGAAAACCCGCTTTGAAGAGAAACTGAAGATTGAAATTGATGTTGAGGCCAACACTGACGATTACATTGTACCCATGAGCCTGCAATTGCTGATTGAAAACGCGGTGAAGCACAACGAGGTTTCCGAGGCTTTTCCACTTCGGATCTCAATCCGGAAAAACGCTGATTCGCTGGAAGTGGAAAACAACGTGCAACCAAAAAATGCGGGAGACGATTCGAAGAAAACCGGATTGAAAAACATCACCCAGCAATATGCTTTTTTCTCCGAAAGACCCATCAAAATTATTACTTCGGATGAGCGGTTTTTGGTGAGATTGCCCATTTTAAAAGCACTTGAGAAATGAGAATAATTATCCTCGAAGACGAAAACCGTGCCGCCAATCACCTCGAGCGGTTGCTAGCCAAAGTGGCTCCCAACATGACGGTGGTTGCCCGACTTGAATCGGTACGCGATGGGGTTAAATACCTGCAAAACAATCAGGAACCGGATCTGATTTTCTCCGACATTCAACTGGCCGATGGACTGAGTTTTGAAATTTATAAACAGGTTTCCGTTCGCTGCCCAATCATTTTTACCACTGCTTATGACCATTATGCCATCGAAGCTTTTCAGACCAACGGAATTGACTATTTGCTGAAACCCATTGAAGAAGAACGTTTGAGACAGTCCATCGAAAAAGCAAAGCATTTCTCTCCCGGATTGTTACTTGAGAAGATACTTTCCATCAGCAAACCGGCTTCTGAAAAAGCATACAAATCTCGGTTTATGGTGAAAGTGGGCGACAAAATCAGGAGTGTTCCGGTAGAAGAAATTATGGTGTTTTACAGTCAGGAGAAAGCCAGTTTTATTCGCACCGACGACGCACACACATACTGCATCGACTATGCGCTCGATCAGTTGGAGCCGATGCTCGACCCGGAGAAATACTTTCGCATCAACCGCAAATACATTGTTTCCATCAATGTCTGCAACAATATCCTGGCATGGACTAACTCACGCCTCCGCCTTAAAATTGAGGGAGTTGACGATTCTGAAATTATCGTTGCCAGGGAACGAGTGATAGAGTTTAAGAATTGGCTGGATCGTTAAAATTATTTTTGTTAAAGATAGCCCTTTGCATATTTGAATTGGTTAACTTTGGTTTTACTATTAACCAAAAATCAATTTATGCTTCAAAAATTTCGGCTTTTGATGGCTTTCCTCTTATTTGTGAATTGCCACCTCCTTTTTGCACAAGATCCTCTTCTCGACATCCTTGAAAAAGAGCTTAACCGCGAATTTGCAGAACTAAAAAAACAGGAAATACCAGCGTATTTTCTAAGCTACAGGGTTGGAGAACAATCGACTGTTGACATTGCAGGCTCTTTCGGTTGCCTCGAAAGAGTGGGGCATAGCGCCACTCGTCAATTAACCACGATGATGCGGGTAGGTTCGCCGGAGCTAGACAATTTTCATGAGATAAAAGGGGCAAATCCTTTTTTTTCAGGTAATCGCCCACAATTACCCATCGACAATAACGAGGATGCCATTCGGCAAATTTTATGGCAAGCCACCAATGAGCAATATTTTCAGGCCATACAAAGACTTACACAGGTTAAAGGGAGCAAGGCTGTTAATGCACCTAATGAAGACAAATCGCCCGATTTTGTTTCCGGAACAGCAGTTCAATATTCCGAACCGGTGCTAAAAATGTCGCTGGACAAAGCTTCCGAAGAAAAACTTAAAAATAAGGTTCGCCTGTATTCAAAGGCTTTTGCCGAAAGTAAAGAGATCATCAATTCATCTGTTAGGCTGACGATTGCCCACGGGCGGGATTATTTCGTTTCGTCCGAAGGTTCGAAAATCGTAGAAAACCATCCGCACATTAATCTTTCGGTTACGGGAAACGTATTGGCAGACGATGGAATGGAATTGCCACTTTATAAAAGTTACTATGCCACCGATCTGAAAGACCTCCCAAAAGATGAAAAGGTTTTGGCCGACATCAATATCCTGATCAAGACCCTTGAAAAACTGAAAGTTGCGCCAGTAGTAGATCCGTATAGCGGGCCAGCTTTGTTATCGGGCGAAGCTACCGGAGTGTTTTTTCACGAAATTTTTGGCCACAGGGTTGAAGCTTCCCGAATGAAAAGTGAAAACGATGCTCAAACATTTAAAAATAAAGTGGGACAGCAGGTACTCAATAAAAACCTGTCGGTAATTTTCGACCCAACACTCACTGCATACAAGGGTTATAAGCTCTCGGGATCTTTCGATTACGATGATGAAGGAATGAAAGGACAACGTGTTAATGTGGTTTCGAAAGGTGTACTGACCGACTTTCTGACCAATCGCACACCAATTGAAGGATTTGCAAAATCGAACGGGCACGGGCGCGCACAAAATGGACTTCAGCCGGTTTCAAGGCAATCGAACCTGATCGTTGAATCTGATCAGCTACTATCTGAATCAGAATTGCGGAAACAATTTGTTGATGAGCTGAAAAAGCAAAATCTGGAATATGGATTCTTTTTTAATGCAGTTTCGGGTGGTTTTACCAGTACAGGCCGAATTCAGCCCAATGCATTCAATGTTACACCACTTGAAGTTTACAAAATTTATTCTGACGGGAAACCTGACGAACTGGTTCGTGGAATTAACCTTGTTGGTACTCCTCTAGCCATGTTTTCTGAAATTGAAGCAGTTGGCGGTGAACTTGGGCTTTTTACAGGAATTTGCGGTGCTGAATCAGGCGGAGTGCCGGTTTCGAGCGTTTGTCCGATGATGTTTGTCAAGAAAATTGAAATTCAGAAAAAGCAAAAATCGGCCAACACGAAACCTATTCTTGACAGACCATTCTAAACTATCTGAAATGTTTATTTACCCGTAAATTGAAAAAAAATGAAAAAATTAACACTATACTTCATCCTGTTTGCCCAGTTTATCGGGTCAACGCTTACTGCCCAGGAAACAAAAAAAGTCATTCATCAGGCGATGGAACAGGAAATAGCCCGAAGCCTGAAAAACCTTCATCTGGAAGGAATGAAAGATCCATTTTACATCGGATTAAATACGGTTGACATCAATATATTCTCCATGCAATCGTCGTTGGGTGGGCTTATTAGGTTAAACGAATCGCCTAATAGGATTGTCTGTTTCAACCAGATTTTAGTAGGCGATTACACCAGTAATAACCTTAATTATTCCGATCCAAAGGCTTCTTCGTACTATATGCGCACTTTTGGGATGCTTCCGCTAGATAATTCGGTTCAGGAAATACAGCGCAGGTTATGGACTTATTTTGACAGGGCTTATAAACTTTCTGCCGAAATTTATGAATCGAAGCAATCGGCTCTGAAAAGCAAAACTCAAGACGAAGATATTGTTGGGTTACCTGATTTTATTGCTGGAGAAAAAGTATTGATTGAGAATCCGGAGATCTCAATCAAGTTCGACAATCAGAAACTGACCCAGTATTTGAATGATATTTCCGGAGCATTTAAATCGTTTAAATCGCTGTCTGGTTCATGGGCTCGTATGAATGGTTACAAAGCCAATGTATATTATTCAAACAGCGAAGGTTCGAAGGCCAGCTACCCCGTGTCAATGCTCCGGTTGGTTATTCAGGCCGAAACGCAGGCTGCCAGTGGCGAAATATTTGAACTCTACCAGATTTATCATGCGTTAAACGAGGCTGATTTACCCACGAAAGAGCAGGTGATTCAGGATGCAAAGACTTTGGCTGAAACACTTTTGGCGTTGAAAGATGCTCCCATCTTTGACGATGTTTACAATGGTCCGGTTCTTTTCGAAGGTCAGGCTGCCAGCGAGGCTGTTCGCAAAACTATGTTTTATGCTAAGAATGAAAACTTGAGTGCGGTGCGTAAACCGGTTACAGGCAATGCCGAAATGAATTCTGCCATGCAAAACAAGGTTTCTGCCGATGAAAGGATTGACAAAAAAGTATCTGCTGAAGGTTTATCGGTAGTTGCAAAACCTCTGATGAAATCTTTTAGTGGCATTCCACTTTTAGGAACCTATCCAATTGATATGGATGGAACTGTTCCTCCCGAGGCAACAATATTGATTGAAAACGGAATACTTAAAAACCTGCTTTCAGGTAGGTCACCTACCAGTAAAGTAAAACAACCAAACGGGCATGTTCGTTTGCCATTCACCACCTTAAATCCAATTGTTGTTCCGGGAGTGATTGAGGTTGACTATAAAGATGCTGTTTCGAAGGAAGAACTGAAGAAAAAGCTACTTGAAATGGCTAAGGAAGAAGGTCTTGATTATGCTTTGATAGTGCGAGAGATGACTCCCAATATGTCGGAATTAAAGAAGGTTTACAAGGTTGATGTGAAAACCGGCGAGGAAAAACTCATCCGGTCAGCAGCTTTCAAAGGACTTACACTGAATGATCTGCGCAAAATTTCCGGAGCCGGAAGCCATAAAATTGTACTGAATACGACCGCAGGCGAAGATATTCAACACAAATCCGATTTTGTGAACGGCTGTCCGGCTACATTTATCACTCCCGATGCTTTCCTTTTTAAGGATATTGAAATCACAAAAGTTAGCAAACCCAATATGGCCAAACTTCCAATAGTTAAAAACCCATTGGAAATATAGTTTGTCAAAGAGATTTTTCTTAATAGCTCTCCCAAAATCCGAATCTGTAGAAATTCGGATTTTGGGAGTTTCTTTATCCTGTTTAAAACAAAAATTCCATCCCTCCTTCGAAGAGTGGAATTTTGTTTCCTTTGTGCTTTTCCTGATGTTCTTCGTTTTTAACGACACATCCACATAAACATTAAATGCATTGTTCCCATTAATTTCTACACCAACATTCTGGCATGGACCTACTCACGCCTCCGCCTGAAAATCGACGGCATCGACGATCCCGAAATTATCGTCGCCTGTAAACGGGTAATGGAGTTTAATAATTGGCTGGATCGGTAGGGTATTTACGGTAAAAGTTTAAAAATTCAATTCTCACTCATTCGTTCAATTTCCCGAAGATCGTTTTTCATTTCATCAGCAAGTCGGTTATTCGTTGGAAAATACAGGAACATCAGCACCAAAACAACAAGCGCCTCAATCATTGAAATTTTAGAACCTGTAAGCATAACACAAACAACAAAGAAAAAACCAGGACCTTCCATTGTGGCAGCACGCAAAATCATGGCAGAGCGAAAGGTGAAGAGTTTTTCCTCAAAATTCATATTTTGAATATTCTCAGTCCTTTTTTTAAATATGAATATGCCCGAAGTAATACTGACAATGGCCATTAGCGTCGATACAATCAATAAAACTTGTTCAAAAAATGGATCAGTTTCACTGAGAGTGCCAGTTTTTAGTGTTAGAATAAAAGCGACTAAAAGGAAAAATGCTACACCAAGCATTAATGCTATATAAACGATTCTTAGAGACTTTATGTCTGATGGTCGGGGATCATTCATAGGTTATCGATTTAAGATTTATTAATAATAAAGGAGTCCGAATGTATGTAAAATACTATCAGATTACTAATTCGCAGGATGATTAATCTTTAAATAAAAATGGCAGTCCTCCATTTCCATCAACAAAAAATTCCATCCCTCTTTTGAAGAATGGAATCTATTTTTAATCAGTGTTTATCTTTGCCTTCTCTGTGGTAAAACCTATTCAATCTCCGCGAAATACTTATAAAACAGAGGAATCGTCCGTATTCCGTTAAAGAACTGTTCCAATGGGAAGTTTTCATTGGGCGAATGGATGGCATCCGATTCGAGGCCAAAACCCATCAAAATGGTTTTGATGCCCAGCACCTGCTCGAAGGTAGAAATAATCGGAATGCTTCCGCCGCTGCGAACCGGAACCGGCCGTTTGCCGTACACATCCATGTAAGCTTTTTCGGCAGCCTGATAGGCCGGAACATCAATGGAGCAACCGTAACCATATCCGCCATGCAAATAAGTCACCTCCACTTTTACGGTTTTTGGGGCAATGCTTTCGAAATGCTCTTTAAACAGGATTTCAATCTTTTTGTGGTCCTGATTTGGGACCAACCTACACGAAATTTTCGCAAAAGCTTTCGATGGCATTACTGTTTTGGCACCTTCGCCCATGTAACCTCCCCAGATTCCGCAAACATCAAAACTCGGACGGATACCAGTTCGTTCGTTGGTTGAGTAGCCTACTTCTCCTGCAACTTCAGCAATGTCGAGCGCCTTTTTGTAGTTGTCCAGATCGAATGGCGCTTTGGCCAGCATTGCCCGTTCTTCAGCCGAAACTTCCACCACATCGTCGTAAAATCCTGGAATGGTGATGCGTCCGTTATCGTCGGTCATTTGGGCAATCATTTTTGCCAGCACATTGGCTGGGTTGGCCACCGCACCTCCAAATAATCCGGAGTGCAAATCCTTGTTCGGGCCGGTTACTTCCACCTGCCAGTAAGCCAAACCACGCAGCCCGGTGGTAATCGAAGGCATATCGGGAGCAATCATCGAAGTGTCTGAAACCAGGATGATATCGGCTTTCAGCATGTCTTTGTGCTGCTCGCACCATTTTCCCAGGTTGGGTGAGCCAATTTCCTCTTCACCTTCAATCATGAATTTTACGTTGCAGGGCAAAGTATTCGTTTTGACCATCAGCTCGAAAGCTTTGGCATGCATAAAACTCTGGCCCTTGTCGTCGTTGGCACCACGTGCCCAAATTTTCCCGTCGCGGATTTCAGGCTCGAATGGTGGTGAAACCCACAAATTCAATGGATCAACAGGCATCACGTCCATGTGGGCGTAAATCAAAACCGTGGGCTTAGCCGGGTCGATGATTTTTTCGCCGTAAGTCACCGGATTTCCATCTGTTTCAAATATTTCAGCCTTGTCGGCGCCCGCATTCAGCAGGGTTTGTTTCCAGTACTCAGCCGCCCGGTACATTTCCGGCTTATTGGCTTCCAGCGAGCTGATTGACGGAATCCGGATCAGTCCGAACAGTTCTTCCAGAAATCGGTCTTTGTTTTCTTCAATGTATTTTTCAATGTGTTCCATGGATATAAAAATTAGTTATCGTTGTTGTATTTGTTTTCATGTTGGTAAAAATAGTTATTCAGCTTTGTTTGATTTATGAATTTTTTCAGGCTTACGTATTGAATTACGGAAGGACTGAAATTGCAAATTGTAAATAGACAAATCGTAAATGGATTAAACAGTTGCCCTGATAAATTGTTGCTGATACTCGCCCGGTGTATGTCCGGTTTGCCGCTTAAACATCCGGTTGAAATTCGAAAGGTTGTTGAACCCGCATTCGAAGCATATTTGCGAAATCGACAAATGATTTTCAATCAATAGTTTGCAGGCATATCCAATTCGCATTTCGTTTACGAAAAAGATAAAACCTTTCCCTGTTTTTTCCTTGAAATAGCGACAAAAAGCAACGGTGGTCATCCCGATTCTGGCGGCAATTTCTTCCTGCGTAATTTTGTGCTGATAATTGGTGTTGATAAAATGCATGATTTTATCGAGGCGGCTGTTTAGTTCCGTATGTTCTTCAAGCTGATAGGCCGAGCTTGCCAGAATGCGAAAATTGACGCTGCGTCCCATTTTATCAAGCAACCTGATGAAATACAGCATACGTTCAAGACCGTTCAATTTTAATAGCTTTTTTAGCATTTTACTTATTTCTTCGTTGCCCTGCTGCGGAAAATGAATTCCTCTCGCTGCTTTTTTTAACAGCTCGCTTATCCGGTGAAATTCAGGATAGGTATTTATTTCGTCCTTGAAGAAATCCTTGTGAAACTGAACTACAATGGCATTCACATGCATATTTTCTTTTCCTGAAGGATTGTCGTCGCTTTTCCAGAAGTGTGGAAGATTAGTGCCAATCAGCGTAAGATCTCCTTCTCCGAATGGCTCTACACTGTCGGCCACAAACCGTTTCCCTGAACTTTTAAGTACATAGACAATTTCGAATTCACTGTGAAAATGCCACGGATAAGTGAAATGCGGAAATTCGTCCCACTTGACTTTCAACATAGTGCGGGGCAGAAAACTGACTTGCTCGTGCATTATCTTCATTGGGGTACTTTTTCGGTTGTGCTAAAATAGTACTAATTGTGATTAAAATAGTACTGGCAAAACTGTCATGGAACAGGTATCTTTGATTTTAATAGTTGCCAGCGGCTGGCAAAAAGAGCAAATCTTTAAATGTTTCGAATCCTAACAATACTAATGCAACATGACAAACGAACAATGGAACTTGCTGGTTGATGTCGTCAACCGAAAACACAACGGACCGGCACCGGTCGGCTTTATCATCGACTCTCCCTGGCTGCCTGGCTGGGCGGGTATTTCAACACTCGATTATTACGCCAGCGGAAAACAATGGTTCGAGACCAACAAAAAAGTCATCAACACTTTTCCTGAAACTATTTTTCTTCCCGGATTTTGGTCAGAATATGGTATGTGCAGCGAGCCCTCGGCTTTTGGAGCCAAGCATGTTTGGTACGAAAGCAATTTGCCACACGCCGATAAAACCATTCATTCGATTGAAGACATTGCTGCGATTAAAAAGCCCAATCCAAAACTGGAAGGATTGTTGCCGTTTATCATTCAACGCCTTAAGGAATTTGAACCTTCCATCAATGAAATGGGGCACGAAATTAAATTTGCCATTGCCCGCGGCCCTTTGAATATCGCCACTTTCCTGATGGGTACCACCGAATTTATGATGGCACTGATGATGAATCCTGAAGAAGCTCATCAGCTACTGAAAGTCATTTCAGATTTTACAGTCGACTGGCTGCGGCATCAGAAAGAACAGTTTCCATCGATTGAGGGAATCCTGGTTTTGGATGATATTGTTGGGTTTGTGGGCGAAGACGAGTGTCGCGAATTTGTGGTTCCGTGCCTGACTCCGATTTTTGCAGCCTTCGAAACCAAAATCCGCTTTTTTCACAACGATGCCCAGGGATTAAGTAGTACGCCTTTTCTGAAAGAAATCGGCGTTAATTTGTTTAATTTTAGCTTCGAACATTCCATCAACGAAATTCGTGAACTGGCCGGACCAGAAGTAGCTTTGCTTGGCAACCTTCCTCCGCGTGATGTGCTGATGGCCGCCACTCCTGAAGAAGTGAAGGAGCAAACCATCAGGATGTGGAATGAAGTTGAGGACAAAAAAGCGATTATTTGGTCGTGTGGTGGAGGAGTTCCGCAGAATGTTTCGACCGAAAATATGCAGGCTTTTATTGAAACCATAAGGAAGCTGGAAGGAGCATAGAGCATGGGGCATGGAACCGGTTTACAATTGGACGATTTACAATTGACTATTGTAATCCCAAAAACTGCATTTATGAAGCTCGTTGCATTACATTTAAATAGTAAATAAGACAATAAAAAATAACCACATAGACACATAGTTCACATAGAAAAGATAACTATGTTTCCTATTTGCCTATGTGGTTTAAAAATTAACGAATGAAAATCATATTCATATTTATTGCCGTTTTACTGTCCTTTGGGGTTTCGGCACAGGATCTTCTAAAATTTGAAGTTGCGGCCGGAAACACCGATCGCACCGACTGTCCGATCAGCCTGTCCATCGATCATCTGAACTACAATACCGATTCGCTGAAACTGG
>JAHEYU010000046.1:0-19416 GCA_023251435.1 Bacteroidota bacterium | reverse complement strand
TGGCGCTTTTCGAAGTAAAAGGAAAAATAGAAACTGCCGTTCCTTTTCAACTGGAAACCGCATCAGGAGCCAAAGTTTGGTTTGTTTTAAGCGGACAAACACTTAAAAATACCAAACGCAATTTTGTACTTCGGAAAACCATAAGCTTGCAGAACTTTAATTTCGGAATTAAAGCGTTGAAAAAAGACGGTGCTTTGAACCTTTCTTCCGGAGATAAACCTATAATGAGTTACCAGATTGAAACGGTAAATCCGCCAAAAGGTGTGAGTCCGTTATTCAAGCGTTCAGCATTTCTGCATCCGGTTACTTCGCCCGGTGGAGAAGTCCTCACCCGCATTCAGGCACCCGACCACTACCACCACTATGGAATCTGGAATCCCTGGACGCTCACCTTTATTGGCAAACGGGAAGTGGATTTCTGGAATTTATATAAAGGTCAGGGAACGGTTCGTTTTGCCGGATTAATTTCGCAGGTGGAAGGACCTGTTTATACCGGATTCAAGTCGCTTCAGGAACACATCGATTTTGGAGCTGTTGGCGGCGATGCCGTGGCCATGAACGAACTGTTCGATGTTCGTGTCTGGAACCTGAACAATCAACGGTATATGTTCGATTATGCAAGTACCTTGAATACGCCACTCGATTCAGGAATTTTGCTGGCTGCTTACCGTTATGGTGGCGGAATTGGCTGGCGCGCAACCGAAAAATGGACCAAAGACAACAGTACTGTGCTCACTTCGGAAGGAAAAACCCGTAAAGATGCCGATGGCAGCAATGCCCGCTGGTGCGTGGTGGAAGGCGAATCGGCTACCAAAGAAGGTCGCTCCGGAATTCTGTTCCTGAGTTATCCGGCCAACCGGATGCACCCCGAGCCAATGCGTGTTTGGCCAATGGATGCCAATGGCGGACGTGGCGACATGTATTTCGAGTTCTGTCCGATTCGCCACAAAGATTGGAAAATTGAAAAAGGAAATGACTACACTCTAAAATACCGATTGGTTGTTTTCGACGGAAAAATAACTCCGGAAGAAGCTGAAAATTACTGGCAGGCTTTTGCCAATCCACCTCAAATCACTGTTCTAAAATAAACTTGTAAACCACAACTCGTAACTCTTTCAATATGAAAATCAAACTATTCCTCATCAACATTCTGATCCTTATCATTTTTGCAGGATCGGTTCAGGCACAATCAAAAATTTCGGCAGTTAAAAAAGGCGCAAAAATCGATGTGACTATTGACAACCTCTTTTTTACCAGTTACCTGTTTGCTGAAAACGAGAAATATCCATTTTTCTATCCGGTGAACGGACCTTCGGGTGCTGGCGTAACTTCGATGCGAAACGGAACATACCCGCATCACAGTTCGCTGTTTTTTGGCTGCGACAAAGTAAATGGCGGAAACTACTGGCAGGAAGGTCTGGAACGGGGTCGTATTGTCTCGCTTCGAGAAGACATTCTTGAAAACGATGGCCCACGTGTGGTGATCGAAAATGAATGTATCTGGAGTCGCCCTGGAGCAGTTTCGCCGGTAAAAGACCTCCGGAAAATAACGATTACCGCACCTTCTAAAGAGCTGTTCCAGATCGATTTTGAAGTGACAATGGAGATGCTGATCGATGTGACCATCGAAAAAACAAACCACTCACTCTTCTCCGGAAGAATAGATCCTGCGCTGGCAGTTACCAGTGGTGGAACCATGATTAACGCTGAAGGCGCAACCGGAGAGAAAGGAACTTTCGGGAAAGCCTCACCCTGGATAGACTGCTACGGCAAACGTGGTGACAAGATTGAAGGAATGGCTATTATGCAACATCCGTCGAACAACTGGTATCCATCGCCCTGGTTTACGCGCGACTATGGCTTTTTCTCGCCAACACCCATGTATTGGCCAGCCGACAATAAAGCAACAGTCATGAAAAAAGGAGAAACTATAAAACTGAAATACCGTGTTCTGGTTCATGCCGGAACCAACGAAACAGCTAAGATTGCAGAAGAGTTTAAGAAGTATGCAGCACAATAGTTTCAAGTTTCAGACTTCAAATTCCAAGTTGGGTCTTCACTTGGAATCAATCAAAGAATCAATAACTAAATCACAAATACTAAACCTATGGAACGACGTAATTTTTTGAAAAAAGTGAGTGCCGGAACCGCCGGGGCCATCATTTTACCGAACATTATTCCATCGAGTGTGATGGGCAAAAACGCACCAAGTAATAAAATCAACATTGGCCAGATTGGCTGCGGCCGTATTGCCCGCGACCACGACATGCCGGGAACCATGCAGCACGATGTTGCCCGCATGATTGCCGTTTGCGATCTGGATAAAAATCGTTTGACTGACGGAAAAAAACTGGTTGAGGATTACTACAAAAAGAAAACCGGTCAGGATAATTATATTAATGCTAAAATGTATGATGATTACCACGAAATGCTTCTGAATAAAGATATTGATGCAGTGGTAATCAGTACTCCTGACCATTGGCATGCACAACCTGCTATTGAAGCAGCATTGGCCGGAAAGCATGTTTATGTGCAGAAACCAACTTCGTTAACCGTTACTGAAGGCCGTATCATGGCCAATATTGTAAAGGAAAAGGGCATCATTCTTCAGGTGGGAACCCAGCAGCGTTCGTCATCACAGTTCCGTGTTGCTGCCGAATTGGTTCGCAACGGAAGAATTGGGCGTCTGCACACGGTAAAAATCGGCTTGCCCGGCGACCCATCAGGTCCTGAAGCTGCTGAAATGCCTGTACCAAAAGGCTTTAATTATGATGCCTGGCTGGGCGAAACTCCATACGTTCCTTACACCGAAATTGGTGTTCATCCGCAAGTTGGTTATGGCCGTCCAGGTTGGTTACGTCGCGAGCAATTTGGTGCCGGAATGATCACCGGCTGGGGGCAGCACCATTACGATTCAGCAGCTTGGGGAATGAATACCGAATTAACCGGACCAATTTCAATTCAGGCAGTAGCTGAATTCCCGAAAGCAGGATTGTGGGATGTTCACGGCGATTTTATGGCCAAAGCCGAATATGCCAACGGAATTACCATGTACACCAGCGGTGGTTATCCGAACGGAATCCGCTATGAGGGCACCGAAGGCTGGATTTTTGTTTCGCGCGGTGATTATGTGGCTTCGGCCAGCGATCCGGTATCGAAAGCCAAAAGTGCCAAGGCTCTGGATGCCAGCGATCCGAAGATTTTGACTTCAGTAATCGGCGAAAATGAAATTCATTTGTACAAAAGTGATGAACAGCATGGCAACTGGCTCGAATGTATTCAGACCAAAAAAGAACCTATTTCTCCTGCTGAAATCGGGCACCGCGCTTGCTCCATTTGTCTGATTACGCATATTGCTATGAAACTGAACCGCAAACTGAGATGGAATCCCGGAACTGAGCGTTTCGAGCAAGATGAGGACGCCAATTCAATGCTTAGTCGTCAGGAACGGTTCCCTTACGGAATCAGTAATATTAAAAGGAAATAAATATAGCACCATTATCGAATAAAAGAAGCTGTATTAAAGGTCATTAGTCACGTCATCCTGAACTTCCTGCCCGCTCGCTTGGCAGGCGGGGTTTCAGGATCCCATCGCGCAGAATATCAAACCCCGAAATGAATTCGGGGTGACAAGGGGCTCGAGAATTTTGACTTTTAATACAGCTGATTTTTCGAAAATATACAGGCAATCAGATTAATAACGTAAATATTTTCAAGTGAAGCAAGCTTTTGAAGTCAGGAATCCTGATCTGGAGTTAAGTCCATACACAGGGATGTCGAAAAAACATTACATCGAATTAGCAAAGTACTTGCTGGAACGGACTTTTTCGCATGTTGACACAATAGAAACGCCCTTAACCTTTCCATCGGTTCCCGGAAAAACCTATCCCGAGCCCAATGCCCCGGATTGGCGATACCGCTCTTTAGAATTCGAGGCGTTGGAACGGACATTTACCCTTGCAGGTCCGCTAATCCACATCGATCCGGAAACAAACATAAAGGGCATCAATCTTCGGGATTATTACAGTCTGCAGATTTACAATGCACTAACTCCGGGACATTCGAATTCACTGCCTTTGCCTGAAGAATTGCCCGACTCCAATTACCAGTTCACCTGCGAGTTTGGCGGCTTGTTTAAAACCTTGCTGTTAATGCCCGGAACCATCTGGTTTACCTATACCGAAAAACAAAGGGAAGAGATGGTTGTCACCATTTCGAAATGGGCGCACCACCGGACAACTCAAAACAACTGGCGGATTTTTAATATCATCGCCCTTTCGTTCCTGAAAAAATATGGGTACGAAATCGATGATGAGTTATTGAAAAGTCATTTGTTGTGGGTAGCTTCTTACCATTCGGGCAATGGATGGTATTTGGAGCAAACCTACAATTACTATTCGATCAGTCTCTTTATCGTATATACAACCATTTGGAACCGAACGTTTGGCGACGAATATTATCCTGAAGTGGCCGCCATCATTGAAAAATCGGCACAGAAATTAATGGAATCGCTCACCAGTTTCTTCGGACGGGATGGTTACATCAACATGTGGTCGCGCAGTATTTGTTACCGCACATGGGTTTCAGGAGCATTTCCTGTTGCATTTATGCTGAAAGATAAAACTCTGCTTGATGCAGGCTGGGCCCGCAGACTTTGTTCAGGCTCTTTACTTCAGTTCGTTACCCGCGAAGAGTTTTACGACAATGATATTCCAAGTCTCGGATTTTACGGGCAGAAGGAATATATGGTGCAAAACTACAGTTGTGCTGCCAGTCCTTTCCTGATGTTTTTGCCATTTATTTGTCTGGCTTTGCCTGACGATTCGCCATTTTGGACAGCTAAAGAAAATGATGGTGACTGGGAAAAGCTGGGAGATCAGTCGAATAAAGTAATCCTTGAAAGTCCTGGGTTGGTTTTGGTAAACCACGGGAAAACGGGTACTTCCGAAATTATTCCTGGCAAAGTTTACTATGACGATCCGAATTATTCGAAACTTGTTTATAACACGCATTTCCCTTGGGAAGATCACAATCCGCAGGGAGGAACCTCAATGGAATACAGTTACCGTAGTCAGGATCCGAGGGATGTGCGAGGCGATGATGTCAATTTTTACCTGACCGGGAAAAAGGTAGAGAACGATTCAGAAAAAAACCGGTCGTTTACCATTTCGCAAAGCATGTTTTTCAACGGAGTGCGGAAAGATGTTTTGTATCGTCAGGCCATCATGCGTCGCCCGCCAAACAATGGGGTAGGATATATTATTGATCTTGCCGAAATTACTATCCCTGGTGGAGTAATCAGGGTCGATCGTTCAAGGCTGGCATTTGAATATGAACTAACATTAGGGCATTTCGGAATGCCGCATATTGCTGGCCAAAAAGCCGTAATCAATAAGTTTGAAGTTGGCGACAAAAAGGTGATGACAGCATCCATTTCCGGACGAAGAATCGCCTTAATAACTTATCATGGCTGGGACAAGCTGGATAGTTTGGTGCATGCCGACCGAAATGCAGAGGCCGATGAAAGTACCGTGATCTTTGCGTCCAAAAAGCGAATGGCTAAAAATCCTCCGATGGAGCTGATGATCAGCGTGATGATTCACCGAATGGATAATCAGGAATGGACGGAAGAGGAATTGTCACCGATAAAGGATATTCAGATCATGGATATTACGCCGGAATATTCCGCTTTGGGCGCAACAATAACGCTTTTCAACGGCGAAAAATACGAGATCGATTTTAAAGATATCGACGGACAGAGGTCGTGCTAATTAATTTTTAGCAGAACTAAAAAAAACAAGGCACATGCAGCAATTGTTATTCATACGACAATTGCTGAATGTGCCCTTTCGATTATCCTGTAACAGTTGTAATCCTAAAACAGAAAACACACATGAGTATTCCAGATTTTAGTTTGACAGGTAAAGTGGCTGTAATCACTGGTGGAGGAGGCGTATTGGGTGGAAGCATTGCGCAAAGCCTGGCTATGGCTGGTGTAAAAGTTGTTGTCCTTGGGCGTAATCCTGAAAATATTTTAGTGCGTGCTGAAGAAATAAACATGCTGGGTGGAGATGCAATGGCTGTTATCGGCGATGTGGTAGATATGGAGGAGCTTATTTGTGCGCGTTCGGAAATACTCAACCGATATGGAACCATCGATATCCTGATCAATTGTGCCGGGGGAAATATTGCCGGTGCAAGCATAAATCCCGACCAGACTATTTTTGACATGAATACGGAGGAATGGGATAATGTACTCGAGTTAAACCAGAACGGAACGGTTTATCCTTGTATGGTTTTTGGCGAAGTAATCGCCCGGAATGGCAAAGGGAGTATTCTCAACATTTCGTCGATGACAACCTATTCGGCAATTACGCGGGTTCCTGGTTATTCGGTCGCAAAAGCGGGTATGAATATTTTCACACAATGGCTGGCAACCGAACTGGCCCAAAAGTTTGGCCAGGGTTTACGGGTGAATGCGATTGCCCCGGGCTTTTTTATAGGCGAACAAAACCGCAGTTTGCTCATTAATCCAGATGGCTCATATACCGAAAGGAGCAAAAAAATAATGGACAAAACACCGATGGGGCGTTTTGGCGACATTAACGAATTAAACGGTTTAGTTCAGTTCCTTTGCTCCGATGCAGCAAGTTTTATTACCGGTGCCATAATTCCGGTCGACGGAGGATTCAGTGCATTTAGCGGAGTTTAATCCCAAACTCCCGGGTTCAGGCTATCTTCATCGACCGCCTGAAAGGACTCGCTGAACTCTCCGGTATGCAAATGGCGATTGAACAGGAGTTGAAAGAGAAGTGATTTAATGGTTGTCGCTTTTGTGATTGTTTTCAATGTTATCATTGATTGAAAAATAATGTTAACTTTTGAAAGTATAAGAGACAACAATTGCAACTCTGACAACCACGACAACTTAAATTATACATCCAATCTGATGCTTTTCATTTTTCTTCGTCGGAAATTTTTATTTTTACACGAATCAAATAACCCTAAAATCCAATCCATGAACAGAAACTTAATACCCGTAGTAGCTGTGGCAACTCTTTTATCAGCATGTGCAGGTGGCGGACAAAAAACTGCCGAAAAAACAACCCCTAAATTTACCGGAGCAGCCGGAGAAGTGAAACTGATGACTCTTGATCCCGGGCATTTTCATGCCGCCCTCATCCAAAAATCGATGTATGGGCAGATCGATCCAACTGTTTATGTGTATGCTCCTGAAGGTGACGATGTAACCCAGCATTTGTCCCGTATCGAAGGGTTCAACAAACGCGCTGAAAGTCCGACAGCATGGGTTGAAAATGTATATACCGGAACCGACTATCTCGAAAAGATGCTGGCTGACAAGCCGGGTAATGTGATGATGGTTGCCGGAAATAACGCCAAGAAAACCGAATACATTAAGAAAGCAGTTGAGGCCGGATTGAACGTATTTGCCGACAAACCAATGGTAATTACTCCTGAAGCTTTTCCGGTTTTGGAGCAGGCTTTTAAAACTGCTGAAGAAAAGGGTGTTTTGTTGTATGATATTATGACTGAACGCAACGAAATTACTTCCATCGTACAAAAGGAACTGTCGCAAATGCCTGAAATATTTGGAGGTTTGGTTGATGGAACTCCCGAACAACCTGCCGTAACCAAGGAGAGTGTTCACCATTTCTCGAAAATGGTGGCAGGTAACCCATTGAAACGTCCGGCCTGGTTTTTTGATACTGCACAGCAGGGCGAGGGCATTGTTGATGTAACCACTCATCTGGTTGACCTGGTTCAATGGGGCTGTTTCCCTGAAGTGATCCTGAACAAAACAGATGTGCAGATGATTTCGGCCAAACGTTGGACTACTGATCTTTCTCCTGTTCAATTCGAAAAAGTAACCTCGCTGAAAGAATTTCCGGAGTATTTGAAGAAAGATGTGACTGAAGGAAACCTGAAAGTTTATTCAAACGGCGAGATGGTTTATAAGCTGAAAGGCAAAGTGGCTAAAGTTTCGGTGATCTGGAATTTTGAAGCTCCTGAAGGCACCGGCGATACCCATTACAGCATCATGCGTGGTAATATTTGTAATGTGATGATAAAGCAAGGCAAAGAAGAAGGATATAAACCAACCGTTTACGTAGAGGCCACTGCAGCAAGCGATTTGGCAGCCTTCGAAACCAGCCTGAAAAAAGCTGTTGAACAGGATATTGCAGCCAATTATCCAGGGCTGAAACTGACCAAACTGGGCGAAAAGCTTTGGACTGTTGAAATTCCCGCTCAATACAGTGTTGGTCACGAAGCCCACTTCGGACAAGTTACCGAATTCTACTTGCAATATCTGAAAGATGGCAAATTACCCGAATGGGAAGTGCCAAACATGATTACCAAATATTACACTACTACCGAAGGCTTGAAACTGGCGAAACAGTAGTTCAGGCAAAAATATAAAACGAAAAGCCCTGAAGTTTGATCTTCAGGGCTTTTTTCTTACCTGCTTTTAAAGGCAGGTTTCGATTTATGAGAAAATTTGCTCGTTGTATTAAAGCGTCTTGGCTACTTCTGTCAAAGTAAATGCTTCAATAAAGTCGCCTTGTAAGATATTGTTGTAATTATCTATATTCAGTCCACATTCATATCCTTTATTCACTTCTTTCACATCGTCTTTAAAACGTTTCAGCGATCCAAGCGTTCCGGTATAAATTACAATACCATCGCGGATGACACGAACTTTGTCTTTACGGATGATCTTGCCATCGCGGACAATACAACCAGCAATGGTACCGACTTTGGTAATATTAAAGGCTTCCATCACTTCGGCGGTTCCGGTAATTTCTTCCTTAATTTCAGGAGAAAGCATACCTTCCATTGCCGCTTTTATTTCGTTTATCGCGTCGTAGATGATTGAGTAAAGACGGATATCGATTTGTTCTTTTTCCGCAATTTTTCGTGCATTTACTGATGGTCTCACCTGGAATCCTACAATAATCGCATTCGATGCGGTTGCAAGCATAATATCTGATTCTGAAATAGCTCCAACGGCTTTGTGGATCACATTCACCTGAATTTCTTCGGTTGACAGTTTAATCAATGAGTCAGAAAGTGCTTCGATTGAACCATCCACGTCACCCTTCACAATCAGGTTCAATTCCTGGAAGTTGCCAATGGCAATGCGTCGTCCAATTTCGTCGAGTGTAATATGTTTCTGAGTACGCAGACCTTGTTCGCGGGCCAATTGCTCACGTTTGTTGGCAATGTTTCTTGCTTCACGTTCGTTCTCGAGGCTGTTGAATTTATCTCCGGCCTGAGGCGCTCCGTCAAGTCCCAGAATAATTACCGGTTCTGCTGGTCCTGCCTTTTCAATTCGCTGATTACGTTCGTTGAACATCGCTTTCACGTGTCCGTAATACTGACCGGCCAGAATCACATCGCCAACACGGAGGGTTCCGTTTTGTACCAAAATAGTACAAACATATCCACGTCCTTTATCAAGGGTCGATTCAATCACAGTACCGGTTGCTCTTTTGTTTGGATTACCTTTCAGTTCGAGCATTTCTGCTTCGAGCAATATTTTTTCGAGCAGTAAATCAACATTTAATCCAGACTTGGCCGAGATTTCCTGGCTTTGGTATTTTCCACCCCAATCTTCAACGAGGTAGTTCATACCGGCAAGCTGTTCTTTTATCTTTTCAGGATTTGCTCCCGCTTTGTCAATCTTATTGATGGCAAAAACGATCGGAACACCTGCTGCTGCTGCATGGTTGATGGCTTCTATTGACTGTGGCATGATGGCATCGTCAGCAGCAATAATAATAATGGCGATATCTGTAACTTGTGCACCCCTGGCGCGCATTGCAGTAAATGCTTCGTGACCCGGAGTATCAAGGAAAGTAATTTCGCGTCCGTCTTTCAGAATAACGTGGTATGCTCCGATGTGCTGAGTAATACCTCCAGCCTCACCTGCAATTACGTTTGCACTTCGGATGTGGTCAAGCAGGGATGTTTTACCGTGGTCAACGTGTCCCATCACAGTTACTACCGGTGCTCTTGGGAGTAACTGTTCGGGGGTGTCGGGTTCTTCTTCGATGGCCACCTGGATTTCGGCGCTTACAAATTCAACTTTGAACCCAAATTCGTCGGCCACAATGGCCATCGTTTCTGCATCCAAACGCTGATTGATTGAAACGAACAATCCAAGGCTCATACAAGTTGAAATAACCGAGGTAACCGAAGCGTCCATCATAGTAGCCAGTTCGTTTACAGAAACGAATTCGGTTACTTTAAGAATATTGTGATCGGCAGTATCGCGTTCAGCCTGAGCAGCCATTTTATCGCTGACCATCTGGCGCTTGTCCTTACGGTATTTTGATCCCTTCGATTTGGTGCCTTTGGTTGTGAGGCGGGCAAGGGTGTCTTTTATTTGTTTTTGAACATCCTCTTCACTTACTTCTCTTTTCAGGAGAGGACGTTTCTTGAGTTTTGATTTATCACCGCCGCCACCACCACCGGCAGGAGCAGTTCCCCCAATGTTTTTTGTAACAACAAGTTTCCTTCTTTCGCCTGCCACCACTGGTTTATCGGCTGTATTTACACGTTGCTGGTTTCCCGGAGCATCTTTTGAAATACGTTTTCTCTTCTTCTTATTGCGGGCTTGCTGAGCGGCAGCATCGGCTGCTGTCACCACCACAGGTTTCTTTTCCGATGGAAGTTCAATTCGGCCGACAACTGTTGGGCCGGAAAGCTTTTCTGCTTTGGCTTTAATAACTGTTGGTGTAGTCCTGGCCTGATCATTTGATTCTTCCTGAACGATATTTTCTTTTTCAACGGGTTTTTGTGTATCCCGGCGAACACGGTCGCGGTCTTTGCGGTCGTCTTCTTTTTGACGTTTGCTCTTTTTCGCAGGTCTGGTTTTCTGGTTTAGAAGAGCCAGGTCAATCCTGCCAACTACTTTTACTTCTTCAACCTTCGGAACATTGGTGGTAATAACCTCATCCGAACGGGTATCTTCAGTTTCCTGTATCACTTTTTCCTCAACAACCGGAGGTTTTGGTGCTACAGGAGGCTTTTCTGTCTTTTCAATCTTTTCAACCTTAGCTTCCTTCACTTCTTCGGTTTTTACCGGAGCAACAGCAACAGGCTTTGGTTCGTGTATTGGTTTTTCGACTGGTTTTGGTGGGGTGGGTGCGGGTTTTTCCGCGTGGGTAACAGGTTCTTCCTTTTTCTTGCGAGTATTCAAATTGTCGAGATCGATGGTGCCGAGTACTTTGAGAGGCTCTATTTCATGCCGGCTGGTTGTAAACGGTTCGTCTTTGTGCTCGGGTTTGGCAGGTTTATGCTCGGCATGATGAAAAGGCTCAACTTTTTTGGAAGTATTTCCTTTAATGATTACTTCGCCATCGTCATAATCCTCTTCGGCAACACGGCGCCCTAAATCTTTCACATCGTCGAGCGAAACAGATTCTTTAGCTCCCCGATGAATCTTCAGGTTAATTTTTTCAGACTCTTTTTTCAGACTGACATCACCCTTGTATTCTTTTTCAAGAAGATGGTATGCATCGTCTGAAATTTTGTTGTTTGGATCTGTGTCAATTGCAAATCCTTTCTTGTGCAGAAATTCAACGATGGTAGATATACCTACATTAAAATCCCGCGCTACTTTACTTAATCGTTTAATACTTCCTATAACCATAAACCCAACCAGTTAAATAAACCTCAAAAATATTTTTAAGGAATTAACGATGATGCAATTTTACATTCAAAATCTAAAATGCCCTAATTTTCATGCAATAATTTGAATAAACTGTAAGATTTATTCAAATTCATTTTTAAGAATTCGAAGAACCTCGTCAATTGTTTCTTCTTCAAGATCGGTTCTTTTAATCAGTTCTGACCGTGTGAGGGTCAACACATTTTTAGCTGTATCGCAGCCAATTGATTTCAGTTGGTCAATTACCCAGCTTTCAATTTCATCAGAGAATTCGTCCAGGTTCACATCTTCGTCGTCCTGTGCAACCTCGCGGTAAACATCAATTTCGTAGCCGGTTAACTGGCTTGCAAGCCTGATGTTCAATCCACCTTTACCGATGGCCATCGAAACCTCGTCGGGTTTCAGATAAACGTCGGCTCTTTTGGTGTCTTCGTGCAGTTTGATAGACGATACTTTGGCCGGATTCAATGCACGCTGAATAAACAGCTGTGTATTGGCCGAATAATTAATCACATCGATATTTTCGTTTCGTAACTCACGAACAATGCCGTGAATACGAGATCCTTTCATTCCAACACAGGCGCCAACAGGGTCGATGCGTTCGTCGTACGATTCGACAGCAACTTTTGCTCTTTCGCCCGGAACCCTGACAATTTTCTTGATAGTGATCAAACCATCAAAGATTTCAGGAACTTCGAGTTCGAACAAACGTTCGAGAAATACGCTTGATGTACGCGAAAGTATGATGAGCGGATTGTTGTTTCTCAATTCGACTTTAAAAACCACTGCCCGAAGGTTGTCGCCTTTTCTGAAATAGTCTGAAGGAATCTGTTCAGTTCTTGGAAGGATCAGTTCGTTTCCTTCGTCGTCCAGAATCAGGATTTCTTTTTTCCAAACCTGATAAACTTCACCGGTAACAATGTCGCCGATTTTGTTTTTGTATTTAGAGAAAATCTGGTCTTTTTCAAGTTCCATTATGCGACTGGCAAGATTTTGACGCAAATTTAAAATGGCCCTGCGGCCAAAATGAGCAAGTTTCACCTCGTCGGTTACTTCTTCTCCGATTTCATAATCTGCATCAATTTTTTTGGCTTCTTTCAGGGTAATTTGCCTGTTTGGATCTTCAAAATCCTCGTCAGCAACTATTTCTCTGTTGCGCCATATCTCAAAGTCACCTTTATCGATGTTGATAATCACATCGAAGTTTTCGTCAGTGCCGTAAGTTTTTTCCAGAACATTTTTGAAAACATCTTCAAGTACGCTCATCATTGTGGCGCGGTCGATGTTTTTAAGTTCCTTAAATTCAGCAAAGGTGTCGATAAGATTAAGAGTCTCCATCTCGTCCCAATTTTAAAATTTTAATATTTTTTTTGCTTCTTTTATTTCAGAATATTCCAAATGATGAACTTTGGTTACGAGTTCCTTCTTCTTCGATCCTTCCAGCTTTTCTTTGGTTGTAACTTCCAGCTCGATAGCCTGTTCGTTAACTTCGATTAGCAGTCCACTAAGTTTTTGCCCGTTTAAGAGCAATACTTCAATTTCTTTTCCTTCGTTTTTCTTATACTGACGTACCAGCTTGAAAGGTTCGGTTAATCCGGCAGAAAATACGGATAATTCAAAATCTTCTGCATCCCTGTCGAGACTACCATCAACATGCCTGCTAATTTCAACTATTTGATTGATCGAAATGCCGCTGTCGCTGTCAACCATGATATGAATCACATTGCCTGCCGAAATAGTTACATCAACCAGAAACTGGTCATCTGTAAGCTTTTCATTTACAAGTTCTGCTATTTTTGCTTTGTCAATCATATTTTTGTAATAAAATAGGGGACTCTCGATCCCCTACCTCTAGTTTCCCAAAATTGTCGCGACAAAAATAGTAAATTTTATTAAATTGTCAAAATCAATTATTTAAGGAATTTGATATTCTTGCAATTTTAGAAACGGGAGCTGGCGTAAGAGTCACATAAACCAAAAATCTTTTCTATTTTTGCCTAACAAACAGACAATTAATGTATTGAAAACGAACAAGAAAAAAATCATTAACGATCCGGTATTTGGGTTTATCAATATCCGTTCGGAGCTGGTATTCGATTTAATTGAGCATCCTTATTTTCAGCGGCTGCGTCGGATCAAACAACTTGGCTTGTCGTGCATGGTTTATCCCGGGGCCAATCATACTCGTTTCGAACACGCGTTAGGGGCCGTTCACCTGATGAGATCTGCAATTGGAATATTGCGGCTGAAAGGACAGGATATTACCGACGAAGAAGCCGACGCGGTTACAATGGCTATTTTACTGCACGATATCGGGCATGGTCCGTTTTCTCATGCGCTTGAAACTACCCTTGTGCAAGGAGTTCCACACGAACGGATTTCATTGCTCCTGATGGAAGAACTGAACCGGCAATTTGCAGGCAAACTGGATCTGGCCATTCTCATTTTTACCAATCAGTATCACAAACATTTTTTGCATCAGCTGGTTGCCAGTCAGCTCGATATGGACCGGTTGGATTATCTGAGCCGCGACAGTTTTTTTTCAGGAGTATCTGAAGGGGTTATCAGTTCGGAGCGGATTATTAAGATGCTGAATGTGAAAAATGATGAACTCGTTGTTGAGTATAAAGGCATCTATTCAGTCGAAAACTTTTTGATTTCGAGGCGATTAATGTACTGGCAGGTGTATTTGCATAAAACTGTTTTGTCGGCCGAGTACCTATTAATTAATGTACTTACACGTGCGCGCGAACTATCTTTACAGGGAGCCGATATTTTTGCCACTCCGGTACTAAAAGCTTTTCTGACCAGACAAATCACTCTCGATGATTTTGTTAATAACCGGATTATTGCTGGCCGACCTGCTCTCGATCTTTTTACAGGGCTCGACGATAACGATATTATTGCTTCGGTAAAAGAGTGGCAGGAGAACGAGGATACGGTTTTATCCTACCTTTCGAAATGTATTATAAACCGCCGGTTGTACAAAGTTAAGATAAGCAAAAAGCCATTTCAGGAACAAAAAATAAACTTGATAAAAGAAAGAATTTGTAAGCATTTTAATGTTTGCAACGAACAGCTCCAATACTTCCTGATTGCTGATACCATCTCGAACAGCGCATACAACAAGGGGTCAAGTGAGAAAATTAATATTCTGTTCAAGAATAATAAAATAAGTGATATATCAGATGCTTCGGACATAAATCTGGCTGTTTTATCTGAAACTGTAAGGAAATATTTTATCTGTTATCCGAAAGAATTGGACATTAAGTAATTTAAATCTATTTTTGCGGGGCATTAAGAAAAGTGATTATGGAATTTAAAGCCCAAAACATTGCTGATTTTCTGGGAGGTAGGGTAGATGGTGATGCAAATATTATTGTGTCAAACGTGGCGAAAATTGAGGAAGGAAAACCCGGAACTTTGGCATTTCTCTCAAATCCGAAATACAACAAATATCTTTACGAAACAGAATCATCCATTGTAATTGTCAATGATGATTTTGTGGCTGAAGGTACAATTAAGGCAACATTGATTCGTGTTCCGGATGCTTACAAAGCTTTTGCTATGTTGCTCGAACTATATCAGCAGGCAAAAGGAAATAAATCGGGAATCGAGAATCCTTCATTTGTTGATTCAACCGCTACTTTGGGCAACAATATTTATCTTGGCGCTTTCGCGTATATTGGGAAAAATGTACGGATCGGAAATCATGTAAAGATTTATCCACATGTGTATGTTGGCGATAATACCATTATTGGCGACGACAGCATTTTGTTTTCAGGAGTAAAAATATACGAAGACACCAAAATTGGTGCAGCCTGCATTATTCATTCCGGAGCAGTAATTGGATCTGATGGATTTGGTTTTGCCCCGAAAGAGGATGGAACCTATCAGAAAATCCCACAGGTCGGAAATGTAATACTTGAAGATTTGGTTGAAATTGGTGCCAATACCACCATCGACTGCGCTACAATGGGTTCGACGATTATAAGAAAAGGAACCAAACTTGACAACCTTGTGCAAGTAGCCCATAATGTTGAGATTGGTGAAAATACAGTAATGGCAGCGCTTACAGGAATAGCAGGTTCTTCGAAAATTGGGAATAACTGCCGCTTTGGCGGACAGGTTGGCGTTGCAGGACATATTTCAATTGGAGATCGGGTTAGCGTGGGTGCCATGTCGGGGGTTACACGCAATATAAAGTCAGACAATACTGTGTTGCTTGCACCAGCGATGGATATTAGTCAGGCAGCCAGGGTTACAGCTGTTTACAAGAATCTTCCCCTTTTGCGGGAGCAGGTACTCGATTTGGCCAAGCAAGTTGAGCAGATAAAAATAAAGCTTGAAGAATAATTTTTTAAGTAAGGAATGACAATTAAACAAAGAACATTAGCCAAAGAATTTTCGATTAGCGGCAAAGGACTACATACAAGCTGCATTGTGAGTATGACTTTTAAGCCTGCTCCGGTTAATCATGGATTCAAGTTTCAACGGGTTGACCTTGAAAGTAAACCTGTTATAAGTGCAAATGCCGAATATGTAGTTGATACCGCCCGTGGTACAGTTTTAGAATTTCAGGGGGTACGAATCAGTACTATTGAGCATAGTCTTGCCGCGTTAACGGGTATGGATCTCGATAATGTGCTGATTGAAATTGACAACGAGGAAGTCCCAATTCTGGATGGCAGCGCCCGCTTATTTGTTGAAGAAATAGAAAAAGCCGGAACCGTTGAACAAGATACAGAACGCGAATATTTTGTTGTGACCGAGAAAATGGTCTATAAAAATGAGAAAACAGGTTCTGAAATTATCGCATTGCCCGACAACGATTATTCATTGAATGTGTTGATCTCGTTCAATTCTACAGTTCTGAACAATCAGTATGCCTCGATGGATTCCTTGGCGGATTTCAAAAACGAAATAGCCAATTGCCGTACATTTGTATTCTTGCATGAACTTGAATTTTTGCTGAAAAACAACCTTGTAAAAGGTGGCGACGTTGATAATGCAATTGTAATTATCGACCGGCCTGTTACACAGGAAGAACTTGACCGAATAGCCGACCTGTTTAATCACAAACGTGTGGAGGTAAAAGAACAGGGAATACTAAATAATCTTGATTTGCAATACGATAACGAATGTGCCCGGCATAAACTGCTCGATGTGATTGGCGATTTGGCCTTGGCCGGGAAAAGGATTAAGGGTCGCATTATTGCTACCAAACCCGGACACGGGGCAAACACCGCATTTGCCAAAATGATTGCAAAAGCCATTCATAAAGAAAATTCAAGTGATAAGGCGCCTCATTACGATTCCAAATCGCCGGTAATTATGGATGTCAACAAAATCAAGGAACTGCTTCCTCACCGCTTTCCGTTCCTGTTGGTCGACAAAGTGATCGATGTTCAGGATAATTACCTTGTTGGAGTAAAAAATGTGACAGTTAACGAACCCTTTTTTCAGGGACATTTTCCTGAAGAACCTGTCATGCCGGGGGTACTTCTGGTTGAAGCAATGGCACAGGCGGGCGGAATATTTGTTCTGCGTAACCTGGTTGGAAAATATTCAACCTACTTCATGAAGATTGGCAATGTCAAATTCAGGAAAAAAGTTGTGCCCGGAGATACCATTATTTTCAAAGTTGTACTTACTTCGCCCATTCGCCGCGGCATTGCCGAAATGCGCGGAGTTTGCTATGTGGGCGATTCTATAGTTGCCGAAGGCGATTACATGGCACAAATTGTAAAGATTAATTAAATTAAAAACAGAAAATAGAACAACACATGAAACAACCATTGGCTTACGTACATCCAGAAGCAAATATTGCTGAAAACGTAGTTATTGAACCTTTTGTAACAATCGACAAAGATGTGATTATTGGTGAAGGAACCAGGATCGGGTCGAGCGTAACTATTTTGCCTGGAGTACGAATTGGTAAAAACTGTCGGATTTTTCCGGGAGCTGTTATTGGGGCCGCGCCGCAGGATTTGAAATTCAGGGGTGAGTATTCGACCGTTGAAATTGGTGACAATACAACCATTCGTGAATTTGTTACAATCAACCGCGGAACCGTTGCTAAAGGAAAAACCGTTATTGGCAGCAATTGTTTGCTGATGGCTTATGTACATGTGGCCCACGACTGTATTGTTGGAAACAATGTAATTTTGGTAAATAACACCCAGTTGGCCGGTGAAGTAATTGTTGACGACTATGCCATCCTTGCCGGAATGGTAGCTGTACATCAATTTGTACATGTTGGCTCACATGTGATGATTGCCGGTGGCTCCCTCGTTCGTAAAGATGTTCCTCCGTTTATTAAAGCCGGCCGCGAACCACTTTCTTACGTGGGAATCAATTCAATCGGACTTCGCCGCCGCAATATTACCAACGAAAAAATCCGTGAGATTCAGGAAATATACCGCTACATTTATCAAAAGGGGTTGAATATTTCTCAGGCTGTTGAGATCATCGAAGCAGAAATGCCAGCCTCTACCGAAAGAGATGAAATCCTTTTATTCATTAAAGATTCGAAACGCGGAATTATTCGTGGTTATATGCCCGATTAGTTTCTCCTGAAAAATGATATTCAAGAAAGCTCTGAAGAAATTCAGGGCTTTTTTTATGGCCAAAAGATTCAGAACCAAACAAAATGTTCTAATTTTATAACAGCGATGAAAACTAACCTATTACTTTTTGCTACTATGCTAAATCTGACATTCCTTTTGCACAACACATATACTTTCAAAAAATATAAAAATGAAACAACTAATCTTATTTCTGACAATCCTTTTGTGCATCGGCTGTAATGCGCAATTATCACCTTCAAAATTTAACCTGAACTTCGAACAAAACATTCAGAACAAAACATTACCCGATAATTGGTTCCAGTGGGGAAATTATGAAATCCGAAAAGATACAGTAAATGCATATTCGGGAAAGTATTCTGCATTAATTGTTTCGGATGAAAAGGGAGATAAATTCGGAAGTATCGCCTATAAGATTCCGGCGAACTATAAAGGCAACCAAATTTCACTGCAGGGTTACCTGAAAACTAAAAATGTGGAAAATGGTTTTGCCGGATTGTTGCTGCGGATAGATGGCAACGGCACTTCACTGGCTTTCGATAACATGCAGAATCAGAATGTAAACGGCACAAACAACTGGAAAAAATATTCGATCAACCTGCCATTTCCGAAAGGAGCTGAAAACATATTCGTTGCGGGTATTTTATCAGGAAAAGGGAAAGCCTGGTTCGATGATTTTACCCTGACAATCGACGGCGAAAACATTCAAACACTGAAAGAAGTTGAAAAACCGATTTCAAAAGTTCAGCTTGACAAAGAATTTGACAACGGCTCCAATTTTCGATTGAAAGAAGTTGATAAAAACCAGATTAAAAACCTCTATAAACTTTGCAAAATATGGGGATTCCTGAAATATCATCATCCGGCAATAGCAAAAGGTGAAATCAACTGGGACTATGAACTTTTCAGAATTTTACCCAAACTGAATGCTTCGGATTTTGAAAGCGATGTCTTAAACTGGATTAAATCTGTAGGGAGCATAAACAGTGAGGATGCACACCATCCGGCTATCACCACTGCCAAAATTCAGCCAGATATCCAATGGATTTCGGATAATACATTTATAAGTACGAAGTTATGTCAGGAACTCTCTAAAATTGACCGATCCGGGAGAGAGAAACAAAATTATAGAGA
>JAHEYU010000106.1 GCA_023251435.1 Bacteroidota bacterium | reverse complement strand
AAAATGGCATAAGTTTTCTTGAACTTACCTATTTCGCCACTTTGTGTGCGTGTTCCTTCCGGAAAAATCAAAATCTTTTTACCCTGCTTCACAACTTCGGCCATTTTCTGAATGGAGTTTTTCAGATCTTTCGACAAGTCCATCACAATTACATTGGTGCGACTGGCCAAATATTTACGGATTCCGCTCTTTACGTGGTCTTTCTTGGCATAAGAAAAAGTGTTTTTCAGGGTCTGTTTGTCGAGGTACGAAAGCACCAAAAAAGCATCGAGTTTACTTTCGTGGTTAGGTGCAAAAAAACAAGGCCCTTCAGGAATGTTCTCCATTCCTTTGCCTTCGAATTTGAAGAATAGCCTGAAAAATCCGCGAACCGAGCGAACGATTGGCCCCAGTAAAAAGGAGGTTTTTGGCAGGATAATATCAGCATTTTCTTTCAAATCGCCCGACCAGCTTGACTCGTGGTCTGTCTGATGAAAAAGCTTATTACTCTGGATGTACTCTGCTATTTTCCGGATCGACGGAAATTTGAGTAACTGTTCTTCGTCGATTTTAATCCCGAAACTTTTTTCGATGTAATCGATCAGGCTTATTTTGCTTAACGAGTCCATTGAAATGTCGAAAACCAGATGGTGATCGGGCATAATATCCATATCGACCTGGTTTTCGATAAAGGATTTAATGGCGCGGTACTCCGAAGTATCGGGTTCAGAAACAGAGGTTTTTTTGTTTTCCTTTGGAACCAGCAATTCGGCCAGTTTAAACCGCTGAAGCTTCGACAGGCGTGTTCGCGGTAATTCGGAGGTAGTGAGGGTAAATTGCAGGATTCGCTTGTACGAACTCATTTCGGCATTGAAAGGAGAAATAATCTGATCGCGAAAATATTGGTTGATATCTTCGACACCAATTTCGGACAGAAAATTAAAATCAGGAAGAATTACCGCGTGTAGCATTTCGTTGTGCATAAAAACGCCAGCTTCCTTAATGGCTTTGGAATAGCCATCGAGTTTCATCTCAATCTCTACTGGATTAATGTTTTTACCGTTTGGCAGCACAATAATTTCTTTTTTGCGACCGGTGATGTAGAGAAAACCATCTTTATCGAGGTGTCCCAAATCGCCGGTGTGCAGCCATCCGTCTATAATTACTTCGGCAGTTTCTTCGGGCCGGTTGTAATAGCCATTCATGATACTTGGCCCTTTTGCCACTATTTCACCATCATGTATTTCAACGGTCAATCCCGGCAATGCTTCGCCGGTTGAGCCGATTTTTACACGGCCCGGCCGCGGAAACGTGATCATGGGCGCAGCTTCGGTCATGCCAAAACCTTCGAGTATATCGAAACCTATTCCGTAGAAAAAATGACCCACTTCTTTGTTCAGCGCTGCACCTCCGGCAATCATGTATTGCAGGTGACCACCAAATCCCTGGTGAACTTTTTTGAAGATTTTCTTGCCGAGCTGGCGGTTCCTGGATTTCAGCACGAACCAAAGCAAAGCTCGTCCCACCGCACTTTTATCTATTTTAGCCTTGATTCCCCGGTACATAAGTTCGTATAAACGGGGAACACCCAGAAAAACACCGACCTCATTGTCGGCAAATGTTTTCATCAGATCGGCCGATTGCATCGACGGAGCCATTGCGATTGTACATCCCACATAGATGGGAGTCATCATTGATCCCACCAGAGGAAAAATATGGTGAAGCGGCAGAAAAATCATGACCTGACGTTCTGGAATGTATATTTTGCAGCCAATAACCGCCGCCATATTTTCGTGAATGTTGGTGTACGAAAGCATCACGCCTTTCGGGCTTCCGGTTGTTCCTGAAGTATAAATAATTACGGCTGTCGTTTCGTTGTCATCCGGCCCCATCCACTGGCTTTCAGGAGTGGTTTCTTCGGAAACGATTTCTTCAAAAACAATTATTTCGGGTTTGAATGTAGTTTTCTGATCAATTTTGGCGAGCGACTCCGCCATACCAGAACTTGTGAAAAGTAACTGTGGAGTGCAGTCGTCGATGATATAAGCCACATCTTCGGCCGAAGCCAGAAAGTCGATCGGAATGGCAATACAATTGTTCTGAAGCGCCGCATAAAATGCGTAAACCCAGGCCGGACTGTTCTCGGCGTAAATGGCGACGCGGGTAAAACCCTTGTTCTCAAAAATCAGCGCATATTGCTGAATCTGTTTCAGAAACTGCCTGTATGTAATATCTCCCTGTGCGGTTATAAAGGCCTTTTTATCAGGAAAGTCGCGATTAATTATGGGCTTTGTCATGGTTACTTGTTTTTCAGAATCATTTTTTTACTTCAACTATTTCGGGTGTTGATTCCGGATTTTCCGGATTAAAGAACGCAATTTTTTTCGATTGGTAGAGCCTGAATGAATTCTGCATACGTTGCATAAAACCGGCATAATCTGGCTGAGGGCTGCTGCTCCAGCCTATTTCTGCCAGCGCGGCAATTCGCGGGAAGGTCATAAAATCGAGTCGTTCGCCGGAGTGGATTGTCTCGGTCCAAAGGTTGGCCTGCAATCCTTTCACCAGCTCGGGGCGTGTGCTCAGCGCTTCCTTGTAAAGTTGATTGAACCCAAGAATTTTCTCAATCGGCGCATAATCTTTGGCCCAGTAACGGCCCGATTTGTGCGAATGGTGCTGAACGAAATCGAAATACAACGGGATACGCGGGCACAAAACGGTTTGGTAATCCTTTTCGAAAGCCATTTTCAGTTGTTCGGGTTTGTCGTGTCGCCACCACATGGTCAGGCATTTTTCGGCGGGCACTCCCGAAGTGACGATTTCGTCCCAGCCGATCATCGTTTTGTTCAGCGCCGCAATCGAATCGGTCATCCGGTTGATGAAATAAAACTCAACGGCCTGTAAATCCTTCAAGTTGTGCTTTTTCATCAGCAACTGAACATCGGAGTTGGTGTTCCACTGCTGGTTGCCAAAGTGAACTTCGTCGCCCCCCAAATGAATGTACCTGGAAGGGAAAAGCCCGGCGACTTCCTTCAGGATGTCGGTCAGAAAACCGTATGTTGCTTCTTTCCCCGGGTTAAACGTGAACTCCGGATACCGCTCCGAACCACCTCCGCTGAATTCAGGATAGGCCCGGTTTGCTGCAGTGGCATGGCCCGGCATATCAATCTCCGGAATCACTTCGATGAAACGGTCGGCTGCATACCGGACCAATTCTTTGATCTCGGCCTGGGTGTAAAATGCAGCGGGCGCCTCGCTGTTGTGGAAATTTCCGATGCCGCCCACCGAAGTCAGTTTAGGGTATTTCTGTATTTCGAGGCGCCATCCGTGCGAGTCGGTCAAATGCCAATGAAACTTGTTGAGCTTATAAAATGCCATCCAGTCGAGCAACTGTTTCACTTTCTCTTTTCCGAAGAAATGGCGCGACTCGTCGAGCATCAGCCCGCGCCAGCCAAAACGCGGCTGATCGAGAACCGTTCCGCAAGGGATTTGAAGCCCATTTGGCTGCGGGTTGGAAACGGCCAGATGAAGCAGCGACTGAAGCCCGTAAAACAAGCCGGTGTAAGTCGAAGCCTGAACGTTTACCGCTTTCGGGGAGATAATCAGCCGGTAAGCTTCATTTCCTGAAACCTGATTGGTCTTTTCCAGTATCAGGTTGGCCGATTTGATCGCCGATTTTTTCGCTTTACCCAGTTTAACGCCCAGCCCGGCCAGTTGATGGCTGAAATTCCTGATCAGAAACTCCTCTTCAGGCGAACAGAAAAAATTGATCTGATCAACTTTCATGTATTTCCCTTCCGTAAACTGAACGGAGACCGGTTCAGGAATGATCGGATTTTTTTGGGCAAAGCCGAAATTGACCAGCCAAACCACAAAAATCAATGATATGATAGTTTTCATCGTAGTATATTTTTTTGACATTTAACCTTCCGGATTCAGCCAGTTTACGAGATTAGTGCCATTAATTATGAACTTTTCTCCATCAGGGGCGATCAAATTCAGATCTCCGATTTTAATGAAATTGGCTTGAACTAAAGTCTCTTTCTTTGGAGCAGGGTTGCAGGCCGAAAAAAGCAGCTTTCCGGCCATAACACACAGAAGAGCAGATGTTTAGTCATGAATCAGGTTTTGGTTGGTTTTAAAAATCAGGATGAAAATAGCAATAAAAACAGAACCGGATTCTTTTCATTAGAAATTTCGGATTTTAGAAGGGTGAAATGAACAAAAAACCCCTTGTCCTTGCGGGCAAAGGGGTAAACTAAATTTTTGATCGAATATCTATTTTTAGAGCAAACCTGATGGAACTCCATTATAGTTTCTTTTAAATTATCAACCAACTGTATTTTTTTCATAAATGAAATTTGATCCTAATGTAGAATTGGCAGACACTTTCAAGATGTGGGCAACCGCAAGCCAAGCCGTTTAGGTTGTTTTCTTTATCCACGAATATTAGAATTAAGCTTTGCAAAAAACAAAATTGCAGCTCCAACCGCAAATGACAATCCGGCATAAACAGAAAACAAATACGGTAATCCAAATCCTTCAGGAGCAAAAAGCAGGTAGCTGGTAATTACAGTGGTCATAAACAACGCCGGAATAAGTGTAATCCAGTAGAACTTCTTTTCGCGCGCCAGATAAACGGTAATGGCCCACAATACAATCATCGCCAGCGTTTGGTTCGACCATGCGAAATACCTCCAGATCACTGCGAAATCGACCAAAGTCAAACCGTAACCCACTGCAAATAATGGAATACTTATCATCAGACGGTTTTTGATCGGCCCTTGCTTGAATTTCAGGAAATCGGCCACAATCAAACGGGCACTCCTGAAAGCGGTATCGCCCGAAGTGATGGGCGCTGCAACCACACCCAGCAACGCAAGCGCGCCGCCAACTTTTCCCAGCAGCGAGTTTGAAATTTCGTTCACTACAAAAGCTGCATTTCCTTTGTTGGCAACCATTACTTCGTTCAATGGACCTACACCGTTGTAAAAAGCCATGCCAATGGCTGCCCAAATCAGGGCAACTATTCCTTCAGTAATCATAGCACCGTAAAACACTCCCCTGCCCTGCTTTTCGTTGGTAATGCATCGTGCCATCAGCGGCGACTGGGTAGCATGAAACCCTGAAATCGCTCCGCAGGCAATGGTGATAAACATCATCGGGAAAATGGGGAACTTTTCGGGTTGATCGTGAAAGTTCGTCAGGTTGGCCAATGTTAATTCCGGAATTTGATAGCCTTTGACAAATAAAGCGCTGATCAAGCCCACCGCCATAAACAACAGGGCAAAACCAAAAACAGGATAAATTCTGCCAATAATTTTATCGATGGGCAGCATGGTTGCGAGCACATAATAGATAAAAACCACCCACACCCAAAAATTCATTGTCAATGTTTCAGGAGTCAGACTTTCGAGGATTTTTGCCGGTCCCATAATGAAAACCGCTCCAACGATTACCATCAGCAAAACAGTAAAACCACGCATGAACTGTTTGGCGCTGATGCCCAGATAAATTCCAACAATTTCAGGAATACTCAAACCTTTGTGCTTTACCGAAAGCATACCGGAAAAATAATCGTGTACAGCACCGGCAAAAACAGAACCCAGTACGATCCAAAGAAATGCCACCGGTCCCCACATTGCCCCTGCCACAGCGCCAAAAATAGGCCCCAACCCTGCAATGTTCAAAAACTGAATCAGGAAGGTTTTCCACTTTGGCAGCGGAAGATAATCCACTCCGTCTTTCATGGTTGTGGCCGGCGTTTCTCTTGATTTATCGGCACCAAAAATCCGTTCAACTAGACTTCCATAGAAAAAATACCCAAGTACGAGGATGGCAATGGAGATAAAAAATGTGATCATTTCTATGGTTTAAATTTCTTGCAATTCCTGTTTATTTTGCGTTCGTTAAAACTTGTTTTCTCTCTTCGAGAAAAGTTTTCAGTTCATCATAGGGAACATCCTGAACAGCAATATTTTCATCAATAGCCACACAAGCGGCCAGCGCTGCCGACTGTCCCAAAATCATAAACACCGGTTCCATGCGGATGGAGCCGTACGCAATGTGGCTCGACGAAACGCAAACCGGAACCAGCAGATTCTGGCACTCTTCGCGTTTGGGCACAATAGATCCGTATGAAATGGAATAGGGCGCATGTGGATGTACGCCAATGTCGCCTTCATTCTGTACAAAACCTTCGGCAGTTACATAACGCTGCACGTTGTGCGAATCCATGGCATACGAGCCCATTCCAACCGGGCTGGGAACTTCGCTTTTGGCGAGTACATCGTTTTCTGTGGTTACATAAACACCCAACATACGCCGGGCTTCGCGAATGTACAATTGACGCGACCAGTTGCCATTGTCCTGAAACTCATCTTTGGCCAGCCCCCAGTTTTGCATTTCGTCGCGCACTTCTTGAGGAACGCGCGGATCGTTGGCCACGTAATACAGCAAACCTTTCTGGTAATCTTCGTGCGCTTTGATGATTTCTTTCCGGCGTTCGTACGAAGCTTCCGGATAATCGTAATTCATGCCGATAAAGTCGCTGCTGAACGGTCCGTGGTTGTTGGTGTCGGTTTTCCGGTTCGGGATAATATCGAACTTATTGAACCATTCGCGCCATCCGGCATCGAAAACGCGGCCCAACAATTCATAATTCTCCGGATTGTAGTTCTCAGGTTTGGGAAACGAAACACGGTTGTCCGGGTGATTGCTCATGCAAAGGCGGAAACAATAGGCCTGAATTTTATGGTCGCCCGAACTGGTTGCAGCAATCGGTTCAGGAGAAATGCCATAAAGTAGCCCGCTCTCTAGTTTTCCGGGTATTTTATACGGATCAATTTTATCCTTGAAATAGTGACCGTGGTGTTTGGCATCAGGCTGAACGCCGTTCCAGGTTTCGTTGTACACCGAGTTGGCTTCGCGGCCTACGTGGTACGAAACACCGGCGGCTGCCATCAAATCGCCCTCGTAAGTAGCGTCGATAAACACTTTTCCTGAAAAAACTTTTCCTGAAAGGGTTTTAAACGAAACGATGCGCCCGTCATTTTTCACTACCCCGTTTTCGCGGTCGAGCCATTCGTCGCGCAGAACGGTGATTTTATTTTCGGCAATAAAGTCTTCGAAAACTTTTTCGGCCACATGCGGTTCAAAAATCCACATCGTCCGGTTTTCGCCGTCCATAGCAATGGTTCCCTGTCCTTTGTTGCCGTATTCCGAGTGTTTCTGCCATTTCCAGGCGGCAGAATCGTTGTAATGCAGCCAAACGCGGTGATAAAACTCGCGCGATAGCCCGCCGATGGTCGATTTGTTGCCGGTATCGGTAAACCCGAGTCCACCCGAAGAAAGTCCGCCTAAATGGGTGTCGGGAGAAACCACCAGCACCGTTTTGCCCGATTGAACGGCCTCCACTGCAGCAGTTACAGCAGCCGAAGTGCCGCCATAAATAATCAGATCGGCTGAATACTCGTTGGGATTTTTGGAACCCGAACAGGACGAAATAATAATTAGAAACACCATTGCCAAAATTGACAATATCGATTTATACTTTTTAATGTTTGCCATATTTATTGAAATAGTTTTAAAGGTTCGTAATTTCAAATCTTTGTTCCTTCACATTAAATCCTTTCACAACAAGGAAACAAGGTTCTTTGGGAATATTTTTCAATGCGGTCTCAATAGTAACATTTGTGCTTTCTCCGGGCAATAGTGAAATAAAATTGTCGGTATAAAATGATGGCCTGATTGGGCTTCCATCTTTATTCAACCATTGAATCTGGGTAAAAAAGGATAAACTCTTCCCTGTATTTTTTAATTCTATCTCGATAAAATGTTTTTCATTTTCGATTCTCTTTTTAAATCTAACCTGAACTTTTGTGGAAGCCAGCTTATTAATATCTTCGAATCCCCCGGTTGCAGGTCCGGTCAAGGTGTTTCTGCCTTTATATAAGCTGTTCGAACGCCAGTAGAAACTGTTTCCAACTTCCTTCCCTTTTTCGTCAAACAGATGTAATTTGACAAAATGCACCGAGGAAATATTTGCTGGAAAATCAATTTTGAATACATCATTGGTAACCCCATCAGCCGGAAGATTAACTACAGCCTGTTTCGAAAACACTTTTTTTGCCGATAAATCATACACATCAGCAGTTACTTCGTAGTTGCTGAATTCCTTTGGATAATCGTTTGCGACCGAAACTGTGTTTTTTAGGTAATCAAACTGCGGGTGAAGCGGTTGCAGAGCGTTTTGTGTGGCATATAAAGCAGCCGTTGGTTCCAGCGACCAATCCCACATACGCGAGCAAACCTGGGGATTAGGCGAATTGTGGTACCAGAACAACAATCCCGAACAAAAGCGATCTCCATAATTCAGTTTATTGTAATTCCATGTCTCCCAAATGCTGCGATAATTCATTGCGCCCAAAAATTGAGCTTTTGTAGCAAATTCATCAATACTATTCGACTTGCCATACTCATTTGTCATGTCGGTGTACATGGAAGTCATCAGATGAAAACCGTTACCGTCCAGATAATCCCAAACTTCTTTGTTGATGGGCCATAAATCCTTTTCATCCATCATTTCACGCAAAATTTCCACCGTTGGCAGACATGGCGCTCCATATTCAGGATTAAACCCGTCGAGGCGGCTGCCACGTTCGGATGCCGTATTTTCGTAATGGCACATGATGTTGACTTGCTTATACGGACTTCCATCGTGCACGCCATCAACCTCCGACTGCATCTGGTAACCTCGTGTTCCGTCAAGTTTAACCAGTAATTGTTTAGCACCCGGCATTTCAGTTGATTCGTTCGACGAAACATAGTAGGCCAGCGAAGGATGGTTCCGGATTCGTTTTACAGTTGATTCCACATTTTTCAGGTATAAAGCTTCATCATAAACATGTTTGGTATCGCCGGTGAGCCAAAACTCCTGCCAAACCAGGATGCCCAGTTCGTCGCACAATTGAAAAAAGTAATCCGATTCGGCAATTCCTCCTCCCCAAATTCTGATCAGGTTGACACCGGACTGCGCCGTATATCGCATTTCCGCATACATTCGTTCATCGGTGCTGCGCAACATGGCTTCAGGTGTCCAGTTGGTTCCGCGAATGAAGATCTGTTTCCCATTCACATAAAAAGTTCTCGATTTATCCGGTGTTTGTGTATTCGAAGTAATTTCCCTGATTCCAAATCGGGTGGCAATAGAATCGGAAGTTTTCCCCGACATTTCAACCTTGAAACTGATATCATACAGTTCCTGACTGCCTTTATTCTTTGGCCACCACAAGCGTGGATTGTTGATAATTAGCTGTGGAAATTCTTCAGGTGTAAAAATTAATTCCCTGACTTCACCCCGAAACAAACTAACTTCCTTTTCGAAACTTACATTTTCGATTTTGCCCGAAACTTTTACTTTTTGATTTTTGAAGGTGGGGTTATATACTTCAACCGAAACAGTTTGAGCAGATTGGTCGAAGGCGGGTTTGGATAATTTTGATTTTACAAAAGGATGGCGAAGTGTTACATCACCGGTGGTAAAAATTGAAATCTCTTTCCATATTCCTGTATTACGGTCTCTGATGCCATCAAGGAAAGTAAAGTCCCAGCCAACAGTCATCAGCATGGTCACATTTTTCCCGATTTCACCATTTCCTCCATTCCTGAATTCGCCTGCCGCGCCCCACGATTTTGAAACTCCTTCACGAGGACCTCCCGGAACATCGACCGGCAATACTTTTATGGCGAGTACGTTTTTCTTTTCAAAAACAATATAGTTAGTTATATCAATCAAATCCTGATAAAACATACCCGAAATATTACCAACCATATTGCCGTTCAGCCAAATTTCAGCCCGGTAATTGATTCCATCCACCTGCAACCAACTTCTTTTACCAGAGAACTCATCTTTTGACAAGTTAAATTCAGTGCGAAACCAGTACGTATAAAAATCGCGTCCTGCAATATTCAAATCGGGAATCAGGTTAGAAGTTATTTTGTTATTTAATCCATAATAGGGTTCAGGATAAACTTTGTTATAAACCAGCGAATTTAAGACTGTTCCAGGCACAACTGCAGGCATCCAGCCTTTTTCCTGAAATGTTGAAGTTGAAATATATTCAGCGTTATCCGACAACTCGGATACTTTCTTCATTTTCCAGTCAAATGTTCCGTTATGTTCCTCTTTGGAATTCAAAACGGAGAAATAATTGCGTTCCATCACAACCTTTTGTGAAAACGCCGAAAAAAATAGAGATAAAATCAAGACTAAAACAAGTAATAATTTCATAGTTGGGTTATTTTAAATTACATAGAAATGCGGTTATGCAAAGAATTAGAGTTAAAGACGACTTTCAAGCCGTTTGATAATATACGGTGCAATTATATTTCGGTCACTTTCATAATTGGGATGAATCCCGTCAGGAACATGTTTTATGAATTCTTCCTCTCCCATGTTCAAAATCTTTTGCCAATTAGGATAATGATCAATCAACATTAATTTTCTTTTTTTTGCTACCTCTCGGTACATCGCATAATAGGCATTCAAATTAGGTCTAAATCCTGCTGATTTTCCGACAGGCATATTCATGACTTGTAAAATAATGTCACAATCGGGGTTATTCAGTTGAATTCTGTCAATCATATATTCCAAGTTGAGTTTGGCTAACTCTGGTGAAGTTTTATACTTCTCAAAAGCATCGTTGATTCCAAATTCCATAATAACAGCGTCCGCATTTTTCGAAATAACGCTATCTTCCAAATGCTGAACTCCCCAGGTTGACCACATTCCACCTTTACCTGCCAGACAATATTTCAAGTGATTTCCATATTTTTCATTAAACTGGCGAGCCACTTCACCCATCCAGGCTTTACCATGACCTCCACTCGACAAACTGGTCCCATAAACAACGACCAACTGGTCTTTCCCTTTTTGAAGATTCTGAACCAACTTTAACTGAGAAAAGGAGTTGGCTGAAATCAGCAAGATAATCAATACTGTAACAAAATTTTTCATCGCATACCTTTAAAGATTTATATAAAATTACATTAGATACTGACCTTCTTCTTTCAGTCTTTTTCGTAGAAATTGAACATCAATGTTATGCACATCGCTATTTGATTGTTTATACGCCAATGCCGCCGCCAGCCCTGCAGCTTCTCCGGTAACCAGGCAAACCGGCATAACCCTTAAACTTCCAAAAGACTGTGAATCAGCCGAAATGCAACGACCTGCAACCAATACGTTTTTTAGATTTTTGGGAGTTAAACAGCGGTAAGGTATGCCATGAGATTCTCCTTTTTTATACCTGTCAATGTCAAATTTTTTCTTATCCTTTTTATGAACATCAATATAATAGCAGTTCCTTCCAATTTCATCTTCAAAGCTACGGCGTTCGAGCCAGTCATCCACCGTAAAAACATAGTCGCCTTTTATGCGACGGCCTTCCCTGATTCCGAGCAGAGCCCCTGTTCCCGCCAGATAGGAATTAGAAAAAACCTCGGGAGAAAATTCCTTTAATCCTTCATGAAGCTGGTAGGCAATTTTGCGGCCCTTGACAACTGCCTCCGATAATTGTTTAGGGTCACTACTGTTCACATTCTCGATATGCCCGGCATTGAACATCAAAAAAGAAGGACCACTGTGTTTTATGTTCAAATGATCATCTGCAATCAATGGATATTTCCCTGATTCCATTATTTTGGAAATTGGATTCATTTTTTGAACTCCTGGTATTGTCACACCTCTCTTTTTGTAGGTTTCTATATTCACATTGGAAACAGAAAAACACATCGTTGCAGCCTGGACATCACCATTGTCATCACCATGAAAGTAATCGGCACCTGCCCAAGCCGATAAATCCCCGTCGCCGGTACAATCAACGTAAACTTTTGCTTTTAGGGCTGTGAGTCCGGCTTTGTTTGACACAAGGATAGCATCCACTGTATTGTCGTCTTTCATTTCAACTGCTGATAGTTGGGTGAAAAACAGCACCGAAACCCCTGCGCCGAACACCATATCGTCATAAACCCGTTTCAGATGCTCGGTATTAATTGGCTGCCAATTGTAACTGGAATCCGGGACATGGGGCGTTCCTTTCTTGGATTCCATCAATACCCATTCGGCCAAGCCTTTATAAATAATTTTTTCTCCATCGGTAAAGGGACACCAGGCATTCATCAATCCTGAAGTTCCCATTCCGCCCAGGGCACCAGTTGCTTCTACCAATAAAGTTTTTGAACCTTCACGGGCAGCAGAAACTGCTGCAGTGCACCCGGATGGGCCTCCGCCAACTACAATAACGTCCCACTGATCATCAAAATGAATCTTCGTTTTTTTCAGGGAAAATGATTTCTGTTCCCTATCTGTTCTTGCGTTTGCCCCAAAAGAAGATACGGTTGATGCCAATGCAAGAAATCCCATTTTTTGCACAAAACATCGTCTGTCAAACTTATTCATAGGTATTTTTTGAGAAAATTTCTTACTTATTGTCAAGATACTTTAGTATCTCCTCACCCAAAAGCATCATTGCCCCTGCACCATATACCTCAGTCATATCCTTTGTAACCTTTTGAGGATCGCTGCCAATGGGTTGAACCCAACCAAGCATACCATTTGGATGCACGGCTGCAACTATTGCCTGCCAACCTTTAACAGCATATGGTTTATATGTCGTTTCATCTAAAAGACCATGATTAATTCCCCACCAAATAGCGTACGTTATAAATCCGGTGCTGCTGGTTTCAGGATTAGGATACGAACCTGGGTCAAGCAAACTGGCATGCCAATACCCTTCCTTATCCTGCAATTTGGCCAAACGACCAACTAATACCTTAAATAAAGATTCAAACCGGTATCTGGAAGAATAACTATTTGGCATATTCTCAAGAATCTGACACAACCCAGCGATGACCCATGCATTGCCTCTGCCCCAAAAAACCTTTTTATTGTTTTTTTCGAGTTTGGTAAAATAGCTGGAGTCACGGAAGAACAATGAATCTTCTTTAGAGAAAAGTAAATCGTAACAATTCCAGAACTCTTTATCCATAAAATCGATATACTTCATGTCTCCCGTGAATTTTGACATGTTTGTAAAAGCAGGAGGTGCCATATAAAGCGCATCGGCCCAACTCCAGCGACTTGTTGCTTTGGGTGTATTGTAATAGAGTTTCGTTTTAGAAGGATAACGGACTACATAGTCCATTCGAGCTCTGGTGGCAGCCAAAATATCGTCGGCTCTATTTTTATTGAAAAGTACCATATACATCATGCAGACAGCAAAATTATCAGCATGATATATACTATTAGTAGGTTTGGTACCGTAATTATTTTTGGTTGCAATATCGCTGTACCAGCTAATCATAGAAGTATCTTTAGAAAATTCTGCCCATGAAGCCAAGGCACTTAGAAAAACACCGTTTTCCCAGCTTAAGTCGCCATGGGACTTCCAGTATCGTTGTTTGTCCATGTCAGGATAGGCTTTTATTTGCCACTTAGCAACAGCATTTACAACAGTTTCAACTTGGTTTTTGTCAAGACCATTTGAAAAGCCCATTTGGGCGTTTACTGAAATAGTTGTACCGGCAAGAAGTATGGCTAACAATACAACTATCTGCTTCCAGATTTTCCCAATATCAAAGAAATTAGGGAAATAATATTTTATAAAAGAAAATGTCATAGGTTTACTTGGTAAAGATTAAATAATACGAATTATTGTGTCCCGATAAGGCAAGCAGACCTATACTTCGCACAAAACAAGGTCTGTCGAACTTATTCACTGTTATTCCTTTTTTAGTTAAAAGGAAAGATGAGGCCGCAGAAACGGCCTCATTCACACTTTATAAATTAATTTTATTTCCAAAGAGGATTTTGTTCCAACATTTCATTGGCATCCATCTCCAATTGAGGAATTGGAAATCTCAAATGTTTTTCTTCAACATTAGCGCCAAATTGGCG
>JAHEYU010000144.1 GCA_023251435.1 Bacteroidota bacterium | reverse complement strand
AAGTATGGAAAAGTTGAAAAGTTTCTCACAGTATATGCAGCAGCTGGCAAGGCGCAACAGCGTATCCAATGTATTCGCTGATTTTCTTGAAATGTCGGTTTGTGCGCTGTCTCTCGGAGCCATGGAATCCCGTTACCTCGAAATAGTAGGTAGATACGATAAGCATGAAGTGAATCTTATTGCTGAAGCTTTTGCAGCCCTGGTTCTGGAAATGGACAACGACGGCGAAGGTTTACGCGACATTTTCGGTGATTTTTACATGGAACACATTAGCCACGGGCATAATGGTCAGTTTTTTACCCCGGAACATATTTGTGAACTTATGGCCAGGGTTCAGGGAGAGATAGGAAATGGTTCCAGGATTCTGGATTGTGCCTGCGGATCGGGCAGAACATTGCTGGCAGCCGCAAAAATTAACCGCAATGCTACCTTTTACGGAGCCGATGTTGACCGAAATTGTGCAATGATGTGCCTAATCAACCAATGTCTGAACGGATTAATGGGCGAAGTGGCGTGGATGAACTCGCTGTCCAATGAGTTTTTTGGAGCCTGGCAGATTCAACTACATCCAACCGGAGGTGTCCCTTACATTGTGCCAATTACCGAAGCCCAAAGCTTGATAGTGCTGAAACTGCCAGTGCCGAAAGCTGCTGTGATCAATGCACCAGTACCTGAATTTGCAGATGTTCTTGCTGAACTTATCGATGCTGTTCCTGTCAAAGCGAAACAGCTTCTGTTTAATTTTTAAAGCCCTTCGGGGCTTTTTTTGTTCGAATAGTAAACGATCTCTTATATTTTTTTTGGATTTAACATGTGGCATAGAAATTCTTGTTACACTCAAATTCAGGATAAAGGTATTTACGCCCTCCGGAAAAGTCAAGGTTTTCGGTTTTCCAGAGTACTTCCAACTTAAACAACGCTTCGCGCTCGGTCAGCTTTTTGCTCCAGGCCTTCTGACCCATGCCCCATGCTCTCTGCCCCGTGCAAAAACCAGACATTCGACCATTGACTAGAATCCGGCTGGCTCAATGAGGATTATCCATAATTTAATTTTAACCGGCGAGCCAGAAGCCAAAATAAAACTGAAGGGCATCAGTAAAATGTTATGGGTAAATCAAATGTTGCAGAAAAAACAGCCAATGTTGCTGAAGTAGTTGAAGTAGTAGAAGTTGCTCCGGTAATGACCATTGTGAAAGACGAAGTCGAAGCCCCACGGAAGCTGACTTTGGATGAGAGAATTCAAAGAGTGGAAGATTTGTCATTGCTGATCGACCGTTGGAAAACCTTGAATGATTCACGTCGCAAGTTGCAAACCTTCCAGATTGGAGCTGATTCTCTTAGTTCAGTGATTAGTTTGCGGGATTCAAACGGCAATGAGTTCAAAACCTCCAACTCCGCAGTGATCACCTCTGTGATTGATGAAATGAAACGCACCCTGGATGTAAAAATCCACGATGTTGAAGAGCAAATAAAACTTTAACCAGATGGGGCTTACGCCCCATTTTTTTGTTCGCTTAGGTTTGACAAAGATTTTCAAATAAAACTTCGCTCACTGAGCCAATCGAAACTGTCCTTTCTCCTTCCCAGTCGCTACTTACCTTTACTCAAAATTCGTGTAATTCGTTTAAATCCATGAAATATGTCTTTAAAAATCGAAACCATCCGTCGAAACCTTATTCTGAAAGAACTGGAAGCAAAGGAAACCCCAGAAGGAAAACAAATCGTTTTCTCCATCAAATTTGTAAAGAAAGATGGTGAACTGGTTTTTATGCCTCGCGCAGTGGCAACCGGATTAAAAATGAACATGAAGGAAAACCGCATGCGCGGGATTCTTCCGGTAGATGAAAACGGAAACGCTTGTGGCCATGTCACTCCGGTACACATTGATGCCCTGATAGAATTCAACGGCTTGAAGGCAAGAATGTAGAACCAAACAAAGGAGACAAACTTGGAACCTGAAACTTGAAACTTTTCCAATATGGCAGATATTATTTTTAATGCTCAAGGTGTGCCTTTGCTTGCTTCCGGCAGGAGCTATTTGGGCAATACAACCGGGGTTCCGGCTGATAAGCCAAATACCGCTTCTCCAAAACCTTCGAAGATCGATCTGGATAAAACCACTGTCGGCAATTTCGAAATTGCCAGCTGGGGATCAAATAACGATTGGCCGTCAAAAGCAGAAGAAATCATCAACAAAGTCGGGACATTGAACACAGGCCTTCGATTTACAAGAAACTTTACCCTTGGCCAGGGTATTTATCCCTGCATCGTTACCGGATATGATGACAAAGGAAATGAACTTTTGGAAGCTCCCAAAGATCCTACATTAACCATTTTTGCCAACAGCCGCGTCATGCGTCGGTACATGGAAAAAGCAATCCGCGATTACCTGAAACTTGGAGTCGCTTTCGTGGAGTTCCTGTTCAATGAAGATGGAAGCCGAATTGTTGGGGTCAATGCCATCAATGCAAAATTTTGCAGGCAGGCAGTTGCCAACAAGGATGGGATCATTGAAAAATGCATTGTCTCCGGAAAGTGGCCTGATAATCCCGGAGAAGGCGAATATGCCGTTTATGATGTTCTGGACGAATACGATCCTTTTGCTGATCTGCAGCGCCGCCGGTGGGCCAACCAAACCAAAGGCCAATCGCTGGTGATGTGCATTCGCGATTCGTGGAGCAACAACGAGTATTATTCCGCTCCACTGTGGTACGCTTCTTACCTGGCCGGTTGGATCGACATTGCAGGTATGGTACCTGCATTTCTAAAAAAAGCCTATACCAATCAGATCACCTGGAAATGGCACATACAAATACCGTATGCCTTTTGGGACAAGCAATTCCCAGCCAACCAGTATGCGACCATTGATCTTCGCAAAAAAGCCATTGAGCAGTACATGGACGACGTGGAAACCAACCTTTGCGGAGTGGACAATGCCGATAAACCAATTTTTACGTTTTTCGAGATCAATCCGATGAACGGCAAGGCCGAGGAAAAATGGATCATTGAGCCGCTGAACAACAAACTGAACAACGAACAAAACCTTGTAACTTCAGCAGCGGCGAATTCAGAGATCATGTTTGCCATCATGGTCAATCCGAACGTGATGGGAGCGGGGATGCCCGGTGGAGCCTATGCCGGAAATGCTGGTGGAAGCAATATCCGTGAAGCCTATCTGATCAATGTGGCCAATGCCTGGCTCGACCGCCAAACCATGCTTGATCCAATTGAAATTGTCCATCGGTACAATGGTGGTGACGAAAATGTAGAATGGAGATTCAGAAATACTGTTCTGACTACCCTCGATTCTGGCGCCGGAACAACTAAAACACTTTCATGAGAGATCAAAGTTTAATGTTAGAAAGTATAATGTTAAGCCCATGCTTCGATCAAAAGAGAGAATAAAAATCACAACAGCAACTTTAAACGTTGGACTTTAAACTTTAAACTCCTTTCATAATGCTATTCAAAACGATCGACGAAATCAAACAATTCCTGGCAGTTGGTGCAGGCACCGACTTCAACAGGCTGAAACCCCATATCCAGAATGCAGAAACTGCATTTTTGCTGCCATTGCTGGGATCCGTTCTGTATTCAGAATTGCAGGATTTTTATGATGCACCGGAAAACAACCCGCCTTCAGCTAATTCCACCCAATTTTCAACCTTGCTTTCAATAGTCCAAAGAACACTGATTCACCTGACTTACTGGTCCGGTTTTCAGGTATTGAACGCCACCATTTCCGATGGTGGTTTCAAGCGGACTGAAAATGAAAAGGTAAAAAGCCTTTTTAAGTATCAGGAAGTTGAATTGAAAGAGTATTTCAAAACAACCGGCTTCAACGGTTTGGATGAAATCCTTTTTTATCTTGAGATGGAAATCAAAATGTCAGAAGGTGAAACAGTTAATTTCAAATCTTTTGCA
>JAHEYU010000045.1 GCA_023251435.1 Bacteroidota bacterium | reverse complement strand
AGATTTCTGTGCGTCAGAACTTCAGGTTTGCTGATGGCTTCTTTCAGATCCCAAATCACTCTGGACACCCTTGCCATTCGCTAATACTTCCTCTCAACTCGGCGTATGCAGAAACTTCCATTCTGCTAGTTTATCACCATGCCCGACATACTAATAAAGAAGCCCGGGCAACCGGGCTTCTTTGCTTATAATGCAGCAATATTTTTTTGTAGGTAATCTTTAACCCGCTCCTGCTGATATGTCTAAAAGCTGGCAACCGCTGGTGGCGATTTGTAATCCTTTTTTGAAATAGAAACAACAAAGCTGCTTTTTTACCGGTGGCTTCGTTTGCAAAGTTTTGTTAACTTAGTCCAACGTTTTTTGAAATGGAATATGCAACTTGATTTAAAACTTTGCGCTGCTAAGTATATACGGATCACAGATCCGCAACCAAGAGGTGCTGATTGCAAATCAGCACCAGCCGCTTCGAAGCAAAGTGAAAGCATATCCGGACGAGCCGGACAAAAAAAGACGAATGATTTTACAACCACTCGTCTTTTGTGTTTATTATCAGAAACTTAAAGTGTAGCAACAGTATCAATCAGGCGCTGAGCAATTTCGTTAACCGAACCCATGCCATCAATTTTATGGTATTTATTCTGAGCAGAATAATAATTTCTTAATGGATCAGTTTTTTCATTGTAAACTTTAATTCTGTTTCGAATTATAGAAACATCCTGATCATCAGCCCGCCCTGATGTTTTTCCACGACTCAAAATACGATTGATCAATTCCTCTTTATCGACACAAAGACACAGCATTCCCGAAACTGAAGAGCCATTTTCTTCTAATAGTTCATCGAGTGCCAAAGCCTGTTCGACTGTGCGCGGAAAACCATCAAAAATATATCCGTTGGCATCTTTATTTTCCAGTAATTTAGATTTGATCATACCAATTACAATCGAATCCGGAACAAGAAATCCTTTATCAATCAATCTTTTAGCTTCTAGTCCGAGTTCTGTTTTGGCCGCAATCTCACTGCGCAACAAATCGCCCGTCGAAAGATGTGTAAGTTTCAACTTTTCAATAAGAAAATCAGCCTGAGTACCTTTACCGGCACCCGGAGCACCAAACAATACAAGGTTTAACATCTGAAAAAATGGGTTAGTTTTCGGTAACTTTATAAATATCAATCAGATTGCGCCCTCTGCCATTATAATCCAGCCCGTAACCAACTATAAAGTCGTTGGGAATTTCAATTCCGATATAGTCGAGCGGGACTTGAACCCGAAGGGCATCGGGTTTTAAAAGCAATGTAGCAATTTTGATTTCCAATGGGTTTTTGCTTTTGATTTGCTCAATTGTTTTGTCGATCGTAATACCCGAATCAACAATATCTTCGAGAACAACTACTGTGCGACCTGTAAGATCCTCATTCAGTCCGATCAGCTCTTTAACCGATCCGGTGGTATTGGTTCCTGAATAAGAAGCCAGTTTAATAAACGAGATTTCAGCATCAAGCAACGAAATGCGCTTAAATATTTCGGCTGCAAACATGAATGAACCATTTAAAATGCAGATAAACAGTGGATTTTTATCTTTCAAGTCCTTGTTCATCTGTTCTGCCATTTCTTCAATAATCGCTCTGATCTTTTCGTAAGGTATAAAAAGTTCAAACTCTTTGTCTAAAATAGTTACGTTCTTCATGTTGCTTAAAATTGGGAAAATAATCAATTGCTGTAGAATCTCTTTTTCTATTTTTTTGGCTTATTTTTGGCCTGAAAAATTAAAGCGACAAAGTAACAAAACTAATTTATATTGGAAAAATTAAATTCTTAAAAGATGGAAGCAAGAGTAAGTATTATAATGGGAAGCACCTCCGATCTGAGTGTAATGGAAGCTGCGGCAAAAGTGTTAAATGATTTTGAAATACCATTCGAAATCAATGCTTTGTCGGCTCACCGTACTCCCGAAGCTGTCGAAATATTTGCAAAAGGTGCCAAAGCTCGCGGAATTCAGGTGATAATTGCCGCCGCCGGAATGGCCGCTCATTTGCCAGGGGTAATTGCTGCAATGACTACTTTGCCGGTGATTGGAGTTCCGATTAATGCGTCGCTAAACGGGTTGGATTCGTTGCTCGCAATTGTGCAAATGCCTCCTGGAATTCCGGTAGCGACCGTGGCCGTAAACGGAGCTCAAAATGCCGGAATCCTTGCAGTTCAAATGATGGCTCTTGGTGATCAACAACTTGCAAACAAGCTTGATACATTTAAAGAAGACCTGAAATTGAAAATTGAAAAAGCAAACAAAGATCTTTCTGAAATTAAATTCAGGTTCAAGACGAATTAGATTTGGCTTATTAACAAAACATTTGTAACTTGTAGGCAGAATCTAAGTTCCTGAAATTTCTTCAGGAACTTTTTTTTGCTTTCAGGTTATGAAATTGTTAACAGCTTCTTCAATAATTGTAATTTTTATCCTTGCGGTATCAGATTCGGTGGCGCAGGAATTCTGTTTGCCTGGCTCGCGTGCACAGGCATTGGGCGGCGCTTCTGTCAGCCTTGCCGATAGCTGGTCGGTTTTTGGTAACCAGGCCGGTTTAGCCACAACCCGCAGATTAACCATTGGCGGTACTTTTCAAAGCAGGTTTCTGATCAAAGAATTATCTTCAGGTTCAGGTATTTTCATTCTGCCGGTTCAATCGTCTGTTTTTGCATTTTCAGTTTATCAATTCGGAAAAACAACTTTCAGGCACGAGAAATTTGGGTTCACTTTTGCCCGAAGTTTAAATCCCCGACTTCATTTTGGACTGCAATTCAACTATTACCGTATTTTTATGGCCGAAGAAAATCAGGCCATTGGCACTTATGGAGCAGAACTCGGATTTCAGTATCAACTTACCAACCGGCTATTGCTGGGGTTTCATTCTTTAAACCCCTATAAAATCAGCATCAAAACATTCTCGGGCGAATATGCCTATCCATCGCGCTACAACATCGGGGCACATTATCGGTTTTCCGGATTATTCGGATTCGTTACCGAAGTAGAGAAAGAATTTTCGTACCCGCTACTCATAAAAACCGGACTGGAATACGCTATCGGGGAAAAATTATTTATACGCACAGGTATTTCAGGCAAACCTTACCAATTGTCGGCCGGAATGGGCTTTGCAGTATCCGGATTTAAAATTGACATGGCCGTGGCTTACAATCAGTACCTGGGCAACTCTCCTTCCGTTTCATTTCAATACCAATTCTGATGGTAAAAATCGTTTGTCAGATATTAATGATACTTTTTTTTGCCGGTGCAGCGAGGGCGCAGGATCAGCAATTTCAGCAAACACTTGAAGATTTAATGGAATCGCTGGGCACGGAACCTGATGAAAATACTGATTTTCAGGAAATACTTGACGACCTGTCGTATTTTTCCCAACATCCGCTGTCGGTAAATTTGGCTACGAAAGATGAATTATACCGCCTGCACTTTTTGTCAGAAATTCAAATTGACGAATTAATCGAATTCAGGACAAAAACCGGTCAGATATACAGTTTATATGAAATGGCTGCCATCAAAGGATTCAATCCTGATTTACTGAACAAGCTTGAACCGTTTATCAGTTTTGAAATTCAGGAGAACAGCAGTAAACGAAAAAAAGCTGACAACGACCTGTTTGTGCGTTCAACAAGGGCATTTTCTGATGAAGAAGGCGGTGTCGGAAACCCAAATTACGAGGGAGCGTTGGAGCGGTACTATATACGGTTTAAGTACACTTCAGCCAATTTGGAATATGGAGTTGTGGCAGAAAAAGATCCGGGAGAAGCATTCTTTTCCGGATCGAACAAACACGGATTTGATTACGCTGGAGCTTATGCCAATTTCAGGATTGGAACAAGCGGGCAAAGAATATTTGCGGGCGATTATCATGTAAGTTTTGGACAAGGACTGGTTGCATGGCAGGGATTTTCGATGGGAAAATCGTCGGAGACGACCCAGATATTCCGATCGGGACAAGGAATACGGTCGAGCTCGTCAACCGACGAGAACCAGTTTTTCAGGGGATTTGGAAGCCAACTGAAATACGGAAAATTTACGTTAACGCCTTTTATTTCATTTCGTTCGCTGGACGCAAATATTGATACAATTGAAGGGAATCCATTTTTTGGGGCATTTCAAACCAGTGGTTATCACCGTACAAAAACTGAAATTGCAGGCAAAAATGCACTGGAACAAATAGTTGGCGGAGGACATATTAATTTCGAACACGAACGTTGGTCGTTTGGAGTTACAGCAGTTTATACCGGATTTAATGCTGAAATGGACCGAAGCGATGAGCCCGAAAACCAATTTTTATGGGAAGGAAAGGGAAATTTAGTAACCGGTTTTGACTGGAAAGGATCGGTGAAGAATGTATTTATTTTCGGGGAGGCTGCTGTCAGCGCGAACCGGGGAAAAGCGCTGCTGACCGGAATGATGCTGAAACCGGCTCCGAATGCAGAATTCACTGCAATTTACCGAAATATCAACAAAACGTATTTCAGCTTTTTTGCAAACGCATTCACCGAATCGTCACGAACGAATGACGAACAGGCGCTTTACTTTGGATTGAAAATTTTCCCTGCTCCCCATTGGACTTTTCGCTGTTACGCCGATTTCTTTGAACACCGGTGGATTAAATATACAACAGCCGCTCCGTCAAAAGGCACCGAATTATTTGCGCAACTGGCATTTAATCCAACGAAGAGAACTGAAATTTACCTGCGATTTTTTCAGGAGGAAAAAGAACAGAAAGTGACATTGCAAAATCTCAGGAACAATGAACTTCAGAAAATAAACCGGTTGCGGTTAAATTTATCGCAAGAGATCAACCAGAATTTCAGCTTAAAAAGCAGGATCGAAGGTTCGCTCTATTCAAAGCAAAGCGATGAAAAAGGATTTCTGGTTTATCAGGATTTAATGTACAAACCTTCTGGCAGGCAGTTTTCGATAAACGGACGATTGGCGTATTTTAAGACTGATGGATACAATTCGAGATTATATGCTTACGAAAACGATTTGTTATACGCTTTTTCTATTCCTGCTCTCTACGGAGAAGGCATCAGAACTTACCTGAATTTCAGACAAACCCTGAATGAAAAATTAACACTTTGGCTGAAGTTTGCCACCACCCGTCGTTTTTCAGATTCAGAAACGGCTGAACAAACCACAAAATCGGAGATAAAAGTTCAGATCAGGTATCAATTCTGAACGGATTTAATACTGTAAATTAGCCAAAACCAATTCGTTATAACGAATCTGAAATTAAAATTATAAACTTTTGTTCCGCCGATTCATTCTCTATTGCTATATTTGCGCTTCAAAAAAAATCGAATGATTCCCAAAATAAACTTTGACGATATTCGACCTTTCAACGATTCAGAGGTTGACGAACATATTCAGCTACTCCTTAAGGATGCTTATTTTCAGCACATTTTGGAGTTTATTTTTAGAGATGCCGAAAAAATAGAGAAGGCAAAATTGATGCTCTCTAATATTCATACAATAAAAGACCTGCAGCATAAATTTGTTTATCAGCTTGTTAACGATCTAATCCTGACGAGGTCAACCGATGGATTAACCTCAAGTGGGTTGGAACGACTCGATAAAAACAAGAGCTACCTGTTTATTTCGAACCACCGCGATATTATTCTCGATTCGGCAATCCTGAATTACCTGATTGTACTTGAGGGGATGAATACTACTGAAATTGCCATTGGCAATAATTTGCTGATTGGAAAATGGATCGAATACGCAGTAAAACTCAACCGTGCATTTGTTGTCAGACGTAATCTTCCTGTACGTGAAATGCTGATGGCTTCAAAAAAGCTTTCAGAATATATCAGGAGAAATATTACCCAAAAGAACAACTCTGTTTGGATAGCCCAACGCGAAGGAAGAACCAAAGACGGAAACGACAAGACTCAAATTGCTTTGCTTAAAATGCTCAATTTAAGCAACATAAAAGAATACAGCGAAGGATTCAAGGAATTACAGATTGTTCCGCTTTCGATTTCGTACGAAATTGAGCCCTGTGGTACCTCGAAGGTGGACGAATTGTACAAACGGCAGACAGAAGGATTTGAGAAAACACAGGAAGATGATCTGCGAAGTATGGGACACGGACTTGTAAATCCAAAAGGACGCGTTCATTTTGCATTTGGTGAACCAATTATCAATCAGATCGACTCCTTTGCAAAAGAAACTACGATCAACGAACAAATTGAAAAACTTGGGCAACACATTGATCAGCAGATATACCGGAATTTCAAACTTTGGCCCAACAATTACATTGCCGAAGACATGCTGAATGGAACAAACAATAATTCAGATCTTTATACTGAAGATCAATACAATAAATTTAAGAATCTGCTCGAAAAAGCTGTTTCGGAAATACAGGGTGACACAGAAGTAATCCGCTCGATGTTTTTACAGATGTATGTAAACCCGATTCTGAACCAGCGAAAATCGATGAACTAAACAAGCAATGATCGATCGTATTGGTGGAATAATTTGGGATTGGAACGGTACATTACTGAACGACATTGACTTATGTGTTCAAACAATAAACGATATGCTTCAGAAAAGAAACCTTCAGAAGTTGTCGGTTGATAAATACAGGGAAGTTTTTTCGTTTCCGGTGAAAGATTACTATCAGAAAATTGGATTCGATTTTATTGCCGAACCTTTCGAAATACCTGCCCGTGAATTTATTGACAACTACAATGGCAGGGTACAAAACTGCAAACTTCACGAAAGCACTATAACCTTACTCAATTATTTTCAATCGGTTGGCATCCGTCAGTTTATTCTGTCGGCTATGAAACAAGATGCACTGGATCAATGTCTTGAACAGCAAAATGTCAATCATTTTTTTGAGCATGTTTCAGGATTGGACAACCATTATGCCGCTTCGAAACTTGAAAACGGGCAACAGTTAATCGCTGAATTAAACCTGAATACCGACGAGTTGGTTCTGATTGGCGATACTGTTCACGATTTTGAAGTTGCCACTGAATTAGGCTGCAGGTGTGTGCTTGTTGCCAACGGACATCAGTCAAAACAATTACTCGAAGCTACAGGAACTCTGGTTATCGATGAACTGATGCAATTGATAGAATGAAACCACAACGAATACCAGTAACAATTATCACCGGATTTTTAGGTGCCGGCAAAACCAGCTTGCTTAACCGGCTAATCAGCAAACATCCGGAGAAAAGATTCGCCATTATTGAAAATGAGTTTGGCGAAACCGGTATTGACGGTGCTTTGATTGCCTCTGCGCCTGATGATATTTTTGAGTTGAGCAATGGATGCATTTGCTGCTCGTTGGGCGAAGATTTTCTGTTTACACTCGAAAGCCTGCTCGGGCGATCATCTGAATTCGACCATTTGTTGATTGAAACCACCGGCATTGCCGATCCTTCATCCATCATCGATGCTTTTATTTCTGGAGAAAGTATCCAAACCCGGTTCCGTATCGATAGTGTTGTTTGCGTAGCCGATGCAGTAAATATGGAAGATTTGATGGATGAACAATTGGAAGTGCGAAAACAACTGGCTTTGGCCGATTTGATTTTGCTGAATAAAACCGACTGTGTCCATTCTGACTATATAAAAATCCTGACAGGGATAATTGCCGAAATCAGCCCGATGGCAAAGATCTTCCCCACTTCTTTTGCCAATATCGACGGAATTAATGTGCTGGATACCAATTCCTATTCGGGCGAAGCGATTGAGAAATCGACCCTCTCATTTTGTGCTTTCGACGGCTCGAAAGCATTAAAGCTGGAAGAAACCAAAATGATAATGAATCCGGCAACCAAAACGAACCGTCACGATATTACTTCGGAAGGCTTCACGTTTACAGGTAATTTTGACGTGAATAAATTCGGATTATGGATGCAAAATTTCCTGTATTTCAACAAAGAAACCATTTTCAGGGTTAAAGGAATTATGAGCTTTGAAAACACCGCCGATCAGTTTATTTTCCATGCAGTGCGCGGTTCTTTCATGTTCGAAGTGGGCAAAGAATGGAAAGACGAAGCACGCTTCAGCAAACTCGTATTCATCGGGAAAGACATCTCAAGAACTGAACTTGAAACTAACTTAAATCAACTTTTGGCCTAATTCTGCAAAGGGTTCATCACTTTGCCAATAAACAAAATTGCCTGAGTATCTTTTTCGCGGATGGCGAAAACAAACGGACGATCGACCCTGAATGTTTTATCAGGCTGAATAGACGTTACACCAACTGTAATACCTGTTACAGCGGCTGCTTCGGTCCCACGTTCGTCAACCTTGATGTACGATTTGTGCATCACTGCTGAAATGACCAATTGCGCAGCATCAGAAATGCCACTCAAATTGGCTTTGGCATCGTTAAAAGCATCGGTCATGCCTAAAGCATTCAGTTCATCAACCAGACTATTGTCAAATTTGAATTCGAATTTAGGAAGATAGACTTCCTTCTTTTGTTCGGTCAGTTTCGAAATCCAGTTGTCCATATTTTGGGCGGTCATTTGCGAAATTACATGGCTGGTATTTTTCCCTGAAGCCGGCAAAAAGATCAGCATAGAATATTTACCACTCCCATAAGGCATTTCGAGCAGTTCGAAATTTTGGTGTCCGTAGAAATTGAATGGTTTTTCGATATACATCGTTGGAACTTGAATCGTTGTTTTATCCTCTTTCGTAAAGTCTAAGATGGTAGTTTCTTTCTTTTCAAACTGGTATTTCCATTCCCCATTAAAATAAATAGCATTCAGCAAGTACATGATGTCTGCGGGTTTTACCTCTTCGATGATTTTATCGATTTTTCCTTTGGTCTTACTATTTACCCATCCGTTTACAGTACTCAGGGTTTGTGCGGTTTTCGAAAAATCAAGTCCCGAAACTTCGGCATTGTAGTAATTCTGGTTGGTACCAATAAAATTGGCTTTTACCGGAAAAGTATTTCGATAATAAATTGCATTCGAAATCGACAGTTCCACCTTCGGGTCGTGGCTGGTCAATCCGGCAACAAGGTCTTTGTAACTTTGGTTAATATCATCAGGTGTAAGCCCTGCTTTGTGGAGCATCACTTCCATTTGCTTTTTGGTATTGCCCTCAGCTCCATTATACACCATTGCCAATGCGAGCGAAACACTCATGGGCGAAATCATGGTATTTTTGGGTTCGCCGAGCGATGCGTCAATTTTCTGAAACAGCTCAAGCCCGAACTGGTTATCGGCAGCTATAATTTTGGCCGATTTTTCGGTAGTTGTCAAATTAGTTACCGGCAGGTTTTCAGCATCGTTTGCACAAGACAAAACCATTAATGCTAAAGTCAAAATTGAAAAATATCGTTTCATAACTTATGAGTTTTTAAACTTATTACTGACTAAGACGAAACTAGCAAGAGATTGGTTGCGTTGGAAAAAATTCGAATTTACATTATTTCTCATTGATGCAAGTGGAAAGGGATATATTTCAATTTGTTGGAAATGAATAAATCGATCCTCCAACGCAACCAATCTGCCACCATCTTCATCTTAAGTGAAATTGTCTCATGATTTTCGGTGCATCTGAACATAGACAGGCAATTGATTTCTGCCCAAAATCTAATTAAATGGTTAATTTTGGGTAATCAGAAAATAGAGGACACTTGGAAGATTTTGAGCAAATCATATCCGATTGCAATGCCGGGAGCCGGAAAGCTCAGGCAAAACTATATCAGCAGTTTGCACCGAAAATGTTCGGGGTATGTTTGCGTTATGCCAAAGATGCAACTGAGGCTGAAGATAATTTGCAGGAAGGCTTTATCAAGGTTTTTACCAATTTAAAGTCTTTCAGGAATGAAGGTTCTTTTGAAGGGTGGATTCGTAGAATCATGATCAATGTGTCGCTCGAAAAAATCAGGAAACAGCATTTACTGTATCCTGTCGAAGATGTTTCAATCTACGATTCGGTCAATTTTTCGGACGATGTAATCGCGAAAATAGCGGCTGATGATCTGATGAAACTTATTCAGGAACTGCCCCCACGCTACCGGTTGGTTTTTAACTTGTATGTAATCGAAGGCATGTCGCATCAGGAAATTGCTCAAGAAATGTCGATCACACAAGGAACATCCAAGTCGAATCTGGCAAGAGCCAGAGACATATTGAAAAAGAAAGTTCATGAGACATTTGGAGAATGGAATGCCAAAAACAACTATACGGCATGAAGAAAGATAAAAATTTGGACGAATTGTTTCGCAGTAAACTCCTGAATTACGAACAGGAACCTCCTGCTTATTTGCTGGAGAATATTCTGGCTGGTGCAGCAGGCGCCCGTAGAAAACGGAAGATCGTATTATGGCGAATTGCCGGAGTAGCCGCAGCATTGCTTCTGGCATTTGTTGCCGGATGGCAATTTAATTCCCGTAATGAAATTGGAACAGAACCACAGGTGATAGTTAGCCAGCAATCTGCTCCTGAAAATGCAATTCAGACTGCTCCTGAAATAAAAACTTTACAAGCTGCTCCTGAAAATATTCAATTGGCTGCTGTAAATGAACCAGCAAAAAACAATGAAATAAGCACAAAATCAATCATAAAAAATTCTGTTTCAGGAAAAATCAACCTAATGGCAGAAGCTTTGCCGGTTGTATCGAATGATGAAACTATCTTGCTGAAACCTTTAAAAAGTCTTTTCGGATTATTGAAACAGGATCTGGCCTCTGCAAATTTGCTTCATCAGAAAAAATTAAATGACCTGAAGGCAGAATACCCTGAAAAATCAATCGATCAGCAGATTATAGAGCACAACCGGCAACTGACGATGGCGCACACCGAAAATACCAGAAAAGGCCGCTGGCTGATTGGTGCCCAGGTCTCTCCGGAATACAACGTTTCGAGGAGCAGCCATTCTCAGGTTTATGCCAGCAACATGCTCAACGCCTCATCGAACCCGGTTGATTTGGGCGGTGGAATTTCGGTAGAGTTTAAAAAGGGTAAACGCTGGAGTTTACAAAGTGGCGTTTATTATTCGGGAATGGGACAGTCTTCAGGAAATTCGGCCTACCCGAACCGAAATCTGGTATCTTCTGATTACGGCACCGAACACGGCAAGGAATATTTTAATGCCCCCGTTAATATCGATAGTAAATCGAGCAAAATGATAATGAACAGCGCTGCCGGAGTAATCGAGTTCAGTGGAGTTCCTTCGGGAATTGTTTTGGGAACCAACCTTGAAGACAAATCGCTGGCATCGAATGCGGTAGTTGTTTCGGAAGCCCGTTTTATTCAGAATTTCGAATACATCGAAATCCCGCTTTATTTGCGGTACAGCATTTTGGATTCGCGGTTCGATGTGGAAATGCTGGGCGGCTTCAGTTCAAATGTGCTGGTAGGGAACAATACATACATGGAAAGCAATACGGGCAAAAGCCTTGTTGGAAGCACGCAGAATATGGAATCGCTGAATTACAGCGGCACTTTGGGTATTGGGCTAAAATACGGACTTTCGAAACGCTTTTACCTGAATGTGGAACCGCGCGTTAAATACTACCTCAATTCGCTGAACAGCAACTCATCTGTTACTTATAAACCTTACACTATTGGAGTATTCACAGGCTTAAGCTACGAGTTTTAACGAAGTTATTGGTCATTATTTGTCATTGGTTGTCATTGGTTGTAAAATGCAACAACGAGTTACCATTGAATGACTATTAAATGACTATCAATGACCATAACATTCCGGAAATTCTGAACTTATATCGCGTAATATATTTTCTTCGACGCAACCTTTTTTTCAGTAAGCACATCTTCGAAACAGTACCAACAACTCAAAATTGAGTACAAACGACACCGATTAAAAACAAATTATAGACGTATGAAAAAAATTCTGATACTGCTGTTATGCGGTTTATTTCTCATCCCGGCTTTTGCCCAGAAAGGCAAAAAAGATCTGGTTTATTTAAAATCAGGAGGAATCATAAAAGGTGATTTGATTACCCATGACTCCGAAAAAGTTAAAATCAATTCAGCAGGCAATGAGTGGGTTTTCAATGTGGCTGATGTTGACAGCGTTTCGAAATTCAGAAAAACCAGCCACGAACCCGGACTTTCACTGAATTATTTCTTCGACACTTCTGCCGGTGTTTTGGTAGGAAGCTCTGGGAATAATCAATCAGCGCCGTTTTCGTTTATGTCGTCGGTCAATTTCAGGATAAAAGGAAATTGGTTTGCCGGAGCCGGATTGGGTGCCGAATTCTTTGACGAATCGTACATGCCGGTTTTTGGGCAAATTCAGTATAAATTCAGGGATTCCAAATCCACACCATTTTTCAATTTACAGGCAGGTTATCAGGTCGCGCTCGAAGATGGTAACCGCCAACATTATAACGATTACTATTCAACGTCGTATTACTGGCCCAATCCGCAACCCAGCCAAAAACTAGATGCTGAAGGCGGCTACATGATTAATCCGGCCATCGGGTTTCAGCGATTTACCTCCGATAACTTTGGTTGGTTCTTCGCGTTCGGTTACCGACACCATCAACTCAACTATTCAGGAGAAAACGGGTACAAACTCGAAACCAACTTTTCGCGCCTTTCGCTCAAAATCGGATTCATCTTTAATTAATTAATGCCATGAAACAAACTAAATATATTTACCAGACACTGTTGCTGTTTCTTGTATTCGCAACGGCCTGCAGCGACAAGGTTTTCGAAACTTTCACGGCCAATGCTCCTGTTTATATGAGCTACGACAATTTGCGCGCGGCTGTAAAAATGAGCACTGCCCGCGAAATGAATAATCCAGGGAAAATCTATTTCAAAGACCAGTACATTTTCATCAACGAGAAAATGAAGGGTGTGCATGTTTATGATGTTAGTGACCCTACAAAACCTACAAATAAAGGATTTATTGAAATTCCGGGGAACATCGATATTGCCATAAAGGACAATATTTTATATGCCGACAGTTACATCGACCTGGTTGCGATTGATGTTTCGAGTTTCGCCAGCATAAAAGAAGTTGGTCGGGTACAAAAAGTTTTCCCTTACACCTTGCCGACTTACGATACAAAATATCCGATCGCCAAATTGGATGAGGCGAAAGGCGTAGTAACCGAATGGGAAATAAAAAGCGTCAGGCAAGAACTTGAACAACGCTATTATCCAACTTATTACCGGTTCGAAAGTTCATCGATGGATAAAGCTTATCTGTCAAACGGCGGTATCACCGGTTCTTCCGGATCAGGCGGTTCAACTTATGGGGTTGGCGGCAGTATGGCAAGGTTTGGCTTGTACAAAGACTTTTTATACATCGTAAATCAAAACAGTTTACTCACGTTTAAACTGAATTCGACTTCGCAGGTCACTTTGCTGGATACGAGATATGTAAACTGGAATGTAGAAACCATTTTTATTACCGACAACCATCTTTTTCTCGGGACTCAAAACGGAATGATCGTACTGTCGCTTGAAGTACCGGAAAAACCGGCACAAAAAGGTTCTTTCTCGCACATGACGGCCTGCGATCCGGTAGTAATTAAAGGAGATCTGGCTTTTGTGACTTTGAAAGGCGGAAACACTTGCAGGGGAACACTCAACCAACTGGATGTGGTGAAAATGAACAATAATTATTCGCAATTTTCGTTATTAAAGTCGTATCCGATGAATGGTCCGCAAGGTTTGGGAATCGACGACGATCTGCTGTTTATTTGCGACGGGGATGCCGGTTTAAAAATTTACAATGCTGCCGATCCGCTTACAATTACCGACCATTTGATCGCAAAGTTCCCTTCAATTAATGCTTACGACGTAATTCCGATGAATAATTACCTTTTCATGGTAGGGGAAAATGGATTTATGTTGTATGATTATAAAAACATCGAAAATATTAAACAAATTGGCATAATTCCTGTAGTGAAAAAAATATAATCAGTTCGCCATTACCTCGAACGTGTTGTACTCTGTGGTATCCTCTCATAAAAAAAACCGGCGATGAACTCGCCGGTTTTTATTTTATCGCATCTCAAACTTAATAACCATAATAATAGCCACCTTCTTCTAATTTAATGGTATCCATCGAATAGGGTATGTATGTCTTTTCAAATGCAAATTGGGAATCGTCATTAAATCCTGCGAATATGCCGGTTCCGTTTTTTACGTTAGAGTAAACAGCTACAGGCTCCGAAAATGGATTGTCGTGGTAGTGATTGTACAGTTTCAAGTATTTCAGATAATTGTACAGATCTTTCGACAGTCGCTGAACATGAATCACATTTCGTTCAAAAAGTTTTTTATATGGACTATTTCCTCCATATTGATATGGACTATATAATCCATATCCATTGGGTGACATTTGAAACTGAATTGAATACTCTTTCCCTTTAAAATAGTCGTCAGGGAAAATATAGTAATCATTTTCGGGTCCCATGTCAATGATCTCTTCCCCCATATTATTATACAAACTTTTAAAAACCGGGTCTTCAGAATTAACCCAATACTGATTTTTGCTATAGTAGTATTTCACACCACTCTTTGCATCAGCAGCTTTCATCTGCATAAGTTGTTCATTCATAACTACTATCCGGTAATAGTCATCCCCCACCGGATCTTTTATTTTCACTTTATACTGAGTTCTTCTAACTCTATTTACATCAAAAAGAAAGGTAGTATCTATCGAAAGAACCTCCGCCTGTTCAGGAATCATCGTTTCAGTAATAATTTCTTTCCCGTTCGATAAAATTACCATCTTGTAGCTTTTCCCAGGCTTCGGCATGATGTCGGTAGCCGAAAATATACCCAGCTGCGAAGCGAATTGCCTTATCAAAACTCCGTCTTCGTATAAATCCATTGACCCTTCAGTGGGTTGATTATTGACCCGCTCAATTAAAATTGATCCACTTTTTCTCAGGTATGCTGAAAAGAAATTGTCTGGCGAAATAACGCCATTCACAACAACCTGACTGGCCATTTCCTCCTCATCAAAGTCGATGGTTTTGGTGCACGAAAAAAGTGCTACAAGAATTAAGCTGAAAATTATATGTTTTTTCATGAATGTCGCTTTTTAGAATTTATAGCTGTATGAAACTGATGGAATAATCGGGAACAGACTCAATTGGTTTAATTTTCTTGATTTGCCTGTCTGTTTGTATTCAGCCTCCGAAGTTGATTCAAAATACAGGAAGAATGGATTTTGCCTCGAATATGCATTGTAAAGACTTATATTCCAGGTTCTTATACCGTGCTTTTTCTGTTTATGAAAGTTGAAACCCACATCCATTCGATGGTAGGAAGGCATACGGTAATTGTTTCGCTGACCAAAATACTCATAGTTTGATTGGTAGGAGTACTGATTCAAGTATGGCACATAAGCTCCATTCACATTTTGGGTTGGAAGTGTAACCGCGTTCCCGGTGCCATACACCCAGGTCAGACCCACATCAAAACGTTTCGAAAAGCGGTGTGTCATCACAAAACTAATGTCGTGACGACGATCGTAACGGGCGTAAAATTTTTGTCCCCAATTCAGATTATCGAACTGGCGCTCGGTTTTCGACAAGGTATAGCCAATCCAACCGGTTGTCTTTCCTATTTTCTTTTCAAGCAAAAGCTCAAGGCCATAAGACCAGCCTTTACCCATTTCCACTTTGTCTTCCCATCCGGTAGTGGCTCCCACAAACGATGCCCCTTCTTTGTATTCGAGCAAATTATCCATCGACTTGTAAAATCCTTCAACGCTGAAATCAATGGCCGGATTAACCTGATAAACTCCGCCCAAAGCAAATTGATGCGAGGTCTGTGGTTTTACTTTTTTTGTAGTGGGCAACCACAAATCGGTGGGCAAATTGATGGTTGACGAAGAAAGCAGGTGAATATTCTGACTCATTTTCGAGTATGCAGCTTTTAACGAAAGGCGGTCGGTAGCCATGAACCGGGTCGAAATTCGCGGCTGCAATGACGGATAGAAAGTATTGTCAACAAAAAAGCCGGAAGCATGAAGTCCGAAATTTACGGATAACCGGGCGCTCAAATCAATGTTGTCTTCAATATAAGCATATAGCTCCTGCGCACGGATATTCGGATTTCCGAATGCAGTATCGATTTTCGCACTAATATCGGAATTACTTTCTTTGAAGGCCAGAATACCGGGCTTAAAGGTGTGGTCGATAATACTTCCTCCAAATTTTACCCGGTGGTTGGGAGCCGGGAAATAATCAAAATCCATTTTTAATCCGAAATCTTCAATTCCTGATTTATAATTCAGACCGAATTCGTCTCCATTCTTACCGGTTGTAATATTCTTATTTGTTGTATTTTCTGCAACATCAAATAAATACCGGCTATAAGTAAGTGTTGTGTTGGCAAAAAGTTTATTACTGAAAATGTAATTCCAGCGCAAAGCGGTAGTGATATTTCCCCAGCCCAACGAGAATTTATCCTTGGTTTGCATTGTTATGTCGTTGTAAGTGTATTTCGAATCACTTCTGTAATAGGCTTTGTCGCGTCCGTTATAGGCGCTTAAATAAATTCGGTTGCGATCATTAAATTTATGAGTAATTTTCAAATTCAGGTCGTGGAAAAAGTAACCTCCGGCATCATCTCCATTTGAACTTGACTTTATTAATGGCTGAGCCAGTAAATCGGCATAAGTTCTTCGGGCCGAGAAATTAAAGGTTGTTTTATTCTTTACCAGAGGGCCTTCGAGGTTTATTTTCGACGAAATTAGTCCGATCGAAAAATTGCCGTGCAACTCTTTTTCGTTCCCGTCTTTCATTCTGATATCGAGAACTGAAGACAATCGTCCCCCAAAACGAGCCGGAAAACCTCCTTTATAGAAGGAAACACTCTTAATCGCATCAGGATTGAAAACAGAGAAGAAGCCAAAAAGATGATCTGCATTGTACACCGGAACATCGTCGAGTAAAATTAAATTCTGATCGGGGCCGCCACCGCGAACATACAAACCGCTTGTGCCTTCGGTTCCGGATTGTACACCTGGCAATAGCTGGATGGTCTTTATGACATCAGCCTCGCCCAGAAAAGCAGGCAGGCTCTGCACTTTATCCATTTGAATATCCACTCTGCTCATTTGTGAGCTTGTAAGCTTCGATTCAACTTTTTCACCGACAACAATAACTTCTTCCAAATCAGCTATTGCCGCCAGTTTAAAATCTACAATGGTGTCTTTCTGCAAGTTAATTTCAAGCAATGAGGTTTCATAACCTACAAAAGAGCAGGCGATTGAATAATTGCCTTTTGGAAGTGTCAGGCTGTAAAAACCAAAGTTGTTGGTGATGGTTCCGCGAAGTATTTTCTGCTCATAAACATTGGCATTTAACAAACGTTCACCATTAACCTGGTCGGTAACATAACCGCGAATAGTAACGTTTTGCGCAAATAAAAACTGAGTGAGAAAACACAGCATTAAAATAATTACAGATTTACTCATGTGAAGTGGTTGTGTGATTTTTGGGCTTTTAGTTTATGCAAACATACGCAATCATATTTTTTCATTTGGTTAAATAAGGTTAAGGAATTAAAAAGTAGTATAACGAGCGGAAACACAGACAATGTGTGCAACAAAAATATCGTTAATCTTTTTGTCGGAGTTTTTGTTTTCATTTTAGAGTAAGCTTTGTTGACTGAAGAAATTAAAACAGCTATTTTTGCAAATTGTCAAATTTTGAAAATTTACTATGATCTTAAAAATATCATCCTGTTTCGCCCGATTAATGATGGCCATTCCGGTCGTAATCCTTTTACCCCTGGTCGCCTGTTCTAATCCGAAAGTAAAAACCCAGCATCCTGATTCTGCCGGAACTCATTTATTTACACCGGTTGAACTACCCGGAAAGCTTGAATTTGCAGGAGAAAAGGTTCCGCTGGAGTATTACGACGTGCGCGAAAATCTCGATCGTGAATTACTCTCGACCGTCTATTTTCACTCGCAAACCATCCGCTACATCAAAAATGCACCACGCTATTTTTCTATTATCGAACCTATTCTAAAGGCAAACGGAGTTCCTGAAGATTTTAAATACCTGGCTGTTGCCGAAAGTGGTTTCGACCCGCGTGCCGTTTCGCCAGCCAAAGCAGTTGGCCTTTGGCAAATACTCGAATCTGCCGCCAAGGAAAACGGTCTGGAGATAAATACCGAAGTTGACGAGCGCTACCACATCGAAAAATCGACCGAGGCAGCGTGCCGTATTCTGAAGTCGGCTTATCAAAAATTCGGAAGCTGGTCGCTGGTTGCAGCATCATACAACGGAGGCAGAGCAGGACTTGACAAAAAAATTACATCGCAGAAAGTGAAAAGTTATTACGATTTGCTTTTTGTGGAGGAAACCACCCGATATGTGTTTCGTATTTTGTCATTTAAACTTATAATGGAAAATCCCGGTAAGTACGGGTTCATAGTAGAAAAAGACCAGCTTTATCCGATCATCGAAACAAAAACGGTTGAAGTTAAAGGACCTGTTTCCAGTTGGGCCGACTTTGCCATCGAAAAGGGTATCAACTACAAAATACTTAAAATGTTTAATCCCTGGTTGCGTGACACTTTACTAAAAAACCCGACAAGAAAAACCTACACCATAAAAATTCCGGTGGAAGGATTCCGCACAACAACGAACTAAAAAATCAAATGCAAATAGCCGAAAATATACATACGCCGGAAAACTTAACCGAAGAAGATGGCATGATTGTGGTTCATGGTGCACGGGTTCACAATTTACAGAATGTGAATGTCGAAATTCCGCGCAACAAACTCACCGTAATTACCGGTTTGAGCGGCAGCGGCAAATCTTCGCTTGCTTTTGATACCATTTATGCTGAAGGACAACGCAGGTACATCGAAACATTTTCGGCCTATGCGCGCTCATTTTTGGGCAACATGGAACGCCCCGACGTGGATCTGATTACCGGATTGAGCCCGGTTATTGCTATCGAGCAAAAGACAACCAACAAAAATCCACGCTCAACGGTGGGTACGGTTACCGAGATTTACGACTTTTTGCGTTTGCTTTATGCACGGGCTGGCGAAGCTTATTCGTACAACACCGGCGAAAAGATGGTGAAATATACCGACGATCAGATTTTATCGCTGATTAAATCTTCGTTCGCCGGAAGAAAAATCCTGATTCTGGCTCCGGTGGTTAAAGGCCGCAAAGGTCATTATCGCGAGTTGTTCGAGCAAATCCTGAAAAAAGGGTTCCTGAATGCCCGCATTGATGGTGAAGTCACCGAGCTGAAAGCTGCCATGCGCCTGGATCGCTACAAAAACCACTTCATCGAAATTGTAATCGACCGCTTGCTGGTTGACGAGGCAAGCGATAAACGACTGCGCGATTCGTTGCAAATTGCCATGAAAAACGGACATGGAATTTGCATGATTCTCGATCACGACAGCCAGGTAGGCAAATATTACAGCCGCCAGCTGATGTGCCCGACAACCGGCATTTCGTATAACGAACCGGCACCGCATAATTTTTCGTTCAACTCGCCACAGGGAGCTTGCCCAAAGTGCAACGGGTTGGGTATGATCAGCGAAATTGATCTCGAAAAAATTGTTCCGGATAATACAAAAAGTATTCAGAATGGCGGAATTGCTCCACTCGGTGCGCATAAAAACACCTTGGTATTCTGGCAAATCGAGGCGCTGGGGGAAATGTTTGGGTTTACGCTAAAAACTCCGATCAAAGATATTCCTGAAGATGGTTTGAATGCCATTCTGTTCGGAACCAACGAACGAATACAGTTAAAGAATTCGCCACTCGGAATTTCCATGAATTACATGATGACATACGAGGGTGTGATTAAATACATCGATGCGCAAAAGGACGATAATCCCTCGCAGAAAGCGCAGAAATGGGCCAACCAGTTTGTGCGCGAAACGCCTTGCCCCGAATGTAATGGGCATCGGTTAAAAAAAGAGTCGCTTTACTTCAAAATCGATGGCAAAAATATTTCGGAACTGGCGCAGCTCGACATTTCGGAATTAAACCTGTGGCTCGATAATCTGGAAGAACGAATAAGCGATCGGCAGCGAAAAATTGCCGTTGAGGTAATTAAGGAAATCCGCGACCGCATTCGCTTTCTGCTGGATGTCGGCTTGAAATACCTGTCGCTCGACCGCACATCGAGAACACTATCCGGCGGCGAATCGCAGCGTATCAGGCTGGCCACTCAAATTGGATCGCAGTTGGTGAATGTGCTTTATATACTGGATGAACCGAGCATTGGCTTGCATCACCGCGACAACCTTCGGCTAATCAATTCGCTGGAACAACTGCGCGATACCGGCAATTCAGTGATTGTGGTCGAACACGATAAAGACATGATGATGAATGCTGATTATGTGATCGATATGGGTCCTTTTGCAGGGCGGCATGGCGGTCATGTGGTGGCTGCCGGAACTCCGCAGCAAATCCTAACTGCCGGCACGCTCACTTCAAAATACCTGTTGGGTGAGGCACAAATTGCAGTTCCGGAGAAACGTCGGAAAGGAAACGGACATGTACTTTCACTGAAAGGCTGCACGGGCAACAACCTCAAAAATGTGTCGGTTGATTTTCCTTTGGGTCAGCTTATTTGTGTTACCGGAGTCTCTGGAAGCGGAAAATCCAGTTTGATCAATTCTACTCTCCAACCAATTCTAAGTCAGCACTTTTATGGATCAGTAAAAGATCCGCTACCCTATTCCGAAGTGGTCGGTTTAAATCATATCGATAAAGTGGTACAGGTCGATCAGTCGCCGCTGGGTCGCACGCCACGAAGCAATCCTGTCACTTATACCGGTGTTTTTTCTGACATCCGGAACCTGTTTGCTCAATTACCTGAAGCAAAAATCAGGGCTTATCAACCCGGCCGTTTTTCTTTCAATGTAAAAGGCGGTCGCTGCGAAGATTGCCAGGGCGGCGGATTGAAACAAATTGAAATGAACTTTTTGCCCGATGTATATGTGCACTGCGACACCTGCAACGGCCGTCGCTACAACCGCGAGACACTCGAAGTACGGTACAAGGGAAAATCGATAGGCGATGTGCTGGATATGACCATCAACCAGGGAGTTGAATTCTTCGAATTTATTCCTTCAATTGCGCATAAACTAAAAACCATTCAGGATGTCGGGTTGGGATACATTACATTAGGACAATCATCAACCACTCTTTCAGGAGGCGAATCACAGCGTGTAAAGCTGGCTACCGAGCTGGCTAAAAAAGATACCGGCCAAACCATGTACATTCTCGACGAACCAACTACCGGACTTCATTTCGAGGACATTCGTGTGCTGCTTGAGGTGCTGAATAAACTGGTTGACCGAGGAAATACAGTCATCGTGATAGAGCACAATATGGATGTGATTAAAGTTGCCGATCATGTCATTGACATTGGTCCTGAAGGCGGAAAAGAAGGCGGAAACGTAGTTTGCTTCGGAACTCCCGAACAAGTTATTAAAAACAAAGAATCATTTACAGCCATTTATCTGAAACAGGAAATGGATATATCATAAAATCTAAAGGCAAAGAAGGAAATGAACTGTCCGAGAGAATCGGACAGTTGAAAATGCAATCTTCTGATGGTAAAATACAAAACAACTAGACATTAAAAGGAACAAAGAACTGGAATAATCGAAACCATGAACACAATCGATATTTACTGCGTCAACACAGGCGAGAAAAGAACCTATCCGCTCGGAGTAAGCCTGATGGAAATAAAAGATGATTTTGAGGTTAAACTTGTTAACCCAATCGTTGGGGCACTGGTAAACAACAGAGTAAAAGAATTGTCATTTGTATTTGTCAAGAACAAAAAAGTAGAATTCATAGATTATTCACATCCCGATGGCTTGCGGCTGTATGTGCGTTCGCTGTTCTTCATCCTGGTAGCTTCTGTTCGTGAACTGTTTCCGGAGGTAAAACTGAAAATGATGCATGGCATTTCACGCGGTTATTATTGCGAATTAGCTGGTTTAGAACGAGATATTAATGAATCCGACATTTTTGCCATCAAATTAGAGATGCAACAATTGGTTGACAAAGATATACCCTTTGAAAAAATTGGATTGCCAACCGAAGAAGCGGTTGAAATATGCAACAACCAAAATCTCCGATACAAAGCCAAGCTTTTCGAACAACAGGGAGCCATGTTTTCCTACCTCTATTTCATGGGCAATCATGCCAATTTTTTCTACGGACATTTGGTTCCTTCAACTGGTTATCTCAAGGTTTTCGATCTTGTTGCATACTTCGAAGGATTGCTGCTCCGAATTCCAAATCCTGAAAGATTTAATGAGGTACAACCATATTCCAAACTTAGAAAACTGTTTGGGGTTTTTCAGGAACATAAAGATTGGGCCGAATTGATGGATGTACCCAACGTGGCAACCCTGAATGAAAACACGGTCAACGGAACATCGGGCGATATTATCAAGATATCGGAAGCTTTGCACGAAAAAAAGATTGCCGAAATTGCCAACATGATTCACGATCGCCGGGGAAAGGTGAAAATTGTATTGATTGCAGGGCCCTCGGCTTCAGGAAAAACAACCTTCAGCAAACGACTGATGGTACAACTCGCAGTAAACGGATTGAAACCTACCATGATTTCGCTCGACGATTATTTTGTCGACCGCGAATTAACACCCAAAGATGACCATGGGGAATACGATTTCGAGGCATTGGAAGCCATTGATATTAAATTCTTTAACCAACAATTAAAACAACTCTTCAACAACGAAACCATTGAATTACCAAAATTCAATTTTACTGTGGGTAAAAAATTCCCTTCAGGAAAGCAATTGCAATTAGGTCCCGGAAGTATTCTTGTTGTTGAAGGAATTCATGGAATGAATCCCAATTTGGTACCTCATATTGATCCTGAAAATACCTATAAAATATTTCTTTCGGCCCTGACACAAATTTCGATCGACGATCAGAACCACATTTCGACGACCGATAACCGCATGATCCGTCGCATAATCCGTGACAGCAAATACCGGAATTACTCGGCTTCTGACACCATCCGCCGCTGGCCAAGTGTTCGAGCCGGAGAAGACAAAAACATTTTTCCCTATCAGGAAAATGCCGATGTCATGTTCAATTCTGCCCTTATTTACGAGTTGGCGGTCCTAAAAAAATATGCTGAACCACTCCTGAAGTCAGTACCCGAAAGTCAATCAGAATTTAGCGAAAGCAACCGATTGCTGAAATTTCTGTCCTATTTTAAAGCCATCGACGATCTGGAAATTCCACCAACCTCTGTGATCCGGGAGTTTTTGGGAGGAAGCAGTTTCACTTATTGATTAAGTCTATATCGACATCGAAATTTTGAATGTTAAAAATTGCAAACTTATTTGGAATTATTCCAAATAGGTGCTATGTTTGCATAGAAGATATAAATGTCTTATATTCTTAAATAAATAAAAATGGCATTCGAATTACAAAAACTACCATACGCTTACGATGCACTCGAACCTTATATCGATGCACAAACTATGGAAATTCATCATGGTAAACATCATGCAGCATATACCAATAATTTAAATGCTGCAATTCAGGGAACAGCAACTGAAGGAAAAACAATTGAAGAAATTTTGGCTAATATATCGGCTCAGCCTGTTGCAGTGCGCAACAACGGAGGTGGTTTTTACAACCACAATCTGTTTTGGGAAGTAATGGCTCCGGGTGGTGCAAAACAACCCGAAAATGATTTACTGAAAGCAATCAACGCAGGATTTGGGTCGTATCAGGATTTTAAAGATGCATTTACAAAAGCAGCCCTCACCCGGTTTGGGTCTGGGTGGGCATGGCTGGTAAAGCAAGGTGATGGTCTGGTAATTTCATCTACACCTAATCAGGATAATCCGTTAATGGATTTGGCAGAAGTAAAAGGAACACCGGTGCTTGGGGTTGATGTGTGGGAACACGCTTATTACCTGAAGTATCAAAACCGGAGACCTGATTATGTCGATGCCTTTTTCAACGTGGTTAATTGGGATGAGGTTGCCCGACGGTTTAAAGGTTAGTTGATTTTTGGTTTTTTCCGCCCGAAACAGAGGTTTCGGGCGGTTTTGTTTTTTATATACCCGATGTTCCGAATTTCGCTATCCTACCTCAACCGGCACAATGAACTAAATGTATGTCTCGAAGTAAGTTGTACATTAAACCGATCGGTTAACGACTTAAAACATTCTTCCGCAATTTCGGGCCGATTGTTTTCTCCCGACAAATGGCTTAAAAAAACATGAACCAGCTCCGGGCCTGCATGATCGCGTATTAATTCAAAAGCCTGATCGTTCGACAAGTGTCCGACTGCCGAAGCTACCCTGCTTTTCAAATGATACGGATATCCTCCACCCCACAGCATTTTTGTATCGTAGTTTGTTTCCAGAAACAGCGCATGGCATTTACGCAGGTGATGAATCACTTTTTGGCAAGCTTCACCAATGTCGGTAAATACACCTACATGCCATCCATCGTGTTCTATTCTGAAGGAACACGGTTCAGCCGCATCATGATTTTTCAGGAATGGATGAATGGTGAGCGATCTGATTGTTAAAGCTTTATCCGGAGTAAACAACTGAATTAATTCGGGCGCTTCTCCAAACTTTAAAGCATCCAAAGTTCGTTGTGTAAACCATGCCGGAACTCCAAGCCTTTTGCTCAATACCCGCACGCCATGAACGTGGTCGCTGTGTTCGTGAGAAATAAATATGCCGCGAATTTTAGATGCCTGCAATCCGGCTTCGTCCATGCGAAGCATTATCTTTTTGGTTGAAATTCCGGCATCAACCAATACTGCGTCGTATTCATTGCCAATATAATAGCAATTCCCATTACTCCCCGAAGCCAGTGCGCAAATTTCAATCATTTCCGAAAGACAATAAACTGATTACCTGCTCGGGCTTAATTTCGTTGCCTTTTATTATGTGATGGGCTTTCTCGTAAAAGGGACGTCGTTTCAACATCATCTCATCAATGAAATGATGTAATTCGTCGGGCGATTTCCCCTTAATAATAGGGCGTTCTGTTTTTGCATGAATCAGACGGTTAACCAGTGAATCGGTAGCAACGTCGAGAAAAATACAGAAACCGCTATTATTCATCACATCCATATTATCGAAGAAACAGGGAGCGCCACCACCTGTTGCAACAATTACATTGTCGAATGCCGACACTTCGTGCAGTACTTTCTGTTCTTTTTTGCGAAACTCTGCTTCGCCTTCTTCAGCAAAAATCTGTGGAATTGTGCGGAAATATTTTTCTTCAAGAAAAGTATCCAAATCAATAAAAGTGAGGTTTAATGCGGCAGCCAGCTTCCTCCCCAAAGTAGATTTTCCACTGCCCATGTAACCAATTAAGTATATTCTCATTTTACAGTTCCAGGTTTCAAGTTGTCCATCGTTTTCCAATATCTTATTTCTTAGTTTTTTTATTGGATATTGGTTATTCGATATTGAACGTTGGATATTAAAATAATCTCATTGATCAAAACTCGATTTCCATCTGATTTGGCGGCGGGTCATCTCCATTGCCTGGCTTGTCGGTTCCAAACAGTAAATCTTCGATGTCAGGAATTACGATGTCCGGATTCTTCACCTCTTCAACAGATTCTTCGGCAACTTCCTCGTCGGAGATAACAGGTTCAAGTTCATTTATTTTGCTGATTTCGTAAACCGACAGGCGCTTTCCTTTGGCTTTGTACGATTTTACACCAATAAATTCAGCCACATCAATAATTTCGGGCTCACGGCCTTCGTTTTTGCCGCCGAATTCCAACTCAAGTCGTGGATGCCCCACCCACGTAAAACTAACGAGTTTATTTTCGGGATGCTCGCCAATAAAACCAACTTCCTTTTGCGATTCATCAATCGGGAAACGTTTCACGTAGTAATATCCCTGCTCTGCATCAAAATAAACCGCTGTAAGTGTTTTTTCGGGATTGAATTTTTCGATGAGCAAAATGCCATCATTGAAATGGTTCGACAAATCAAAATTGCATATTTGATATTCTCCGTTTTTGTAGATTACAAAGATCATATCATCGGCACTGAATTCACCAAGATACTTGCCACGATTGTCGGAATTAAGCCTCCGTACATCTTCGTCGAACCAAATTTTGCGTCCTCCAAGTGTCGAAACTCCCTTTTCCTTGAGCGCTATTTTATGAATTTCGTTTTTGGTCATGATATTGCCCATAGAAGCACGTCCCTTGATGGCAAGTTCGCCAAAATCAACTTCAAAGATCAGTTTTTTGATGCGCGGTTTCGGTTTCAGGGTAACGCGCAAAACTTCGGCTTCGCCATTCGGATTTTCGCTGAAATACAAAATGCGTGAACCGGGCGTGCCCTGTGTCAGATCGTATTCCTTGTCGCGGGTTACGCCGGTTACAGCCACACGCTTCATGTAAATAAATCCGTTTTTCCCGTCACGGTACACCACATTGTAAATGGTGCGGTTGTCGTTTTTCTTGAATATGGCAATGTGCAGAATATTTTTTCCGATAAATGCCTTTTCAGAAACTTTCGATACAATGTAAGTACCATCTTTTCTGAAGACAATCACATCGTCCATATCGGAACAATCGCATAAATACTCGGCCTTTTTGAGGCTGGTTCCCATAAATCCTTCTACACGGTCGATATAAAGCTTTTCGTTCGCCACTACCACTTTCGAAGCCACAATGTTTTCAAAATTCCTGATTTCGGTACGTCGTTCGCGCCCTTTTCCATATTTCGCGCGGAGGCGTTCGTACCATGCAATTGTGAATGGAATAATATTCTCGATGTTCTTATTTATCGCTTCAATCTCTTCTTCGATTGCCAGCAAATGATCGTTGGCCTTGTCGGTATTGAATTTCAGGATGCGTGCCATTTTTATCTCCATCAGGCGCAAAATATCATCGCGGGTAACTTCTCTTTTAAGCTTTGGCTTCCAGGGCGTCAGACGAAAGTCAATATGATCGATCGCCTCGTCCATATTGGCCGAATCTTCAAACTCTTTGTCCTTGTAAATGCGCTCTTCGATGAATATTTTTTCGAGTGACGAAAAATGCCATGCTTCTTCAAGTTCTGCTTTTTTGATTTCAAGTTCAAGTTTCAGCAGGGCAACTGTCTGGTCGGTATTTATCTTCAGGATTTCGCTGACACCAATAAATTTTGGTTTGTCGTCCTGAATGGTGGCGCTGTTGGGAGAAATGGATATTTCGCAATCGGTGAAGGCGAACAAAGCGTCGATGGTTTTATCCGACGACATTCCGGGAATCAGATGTATTTGTATTTCAACTTTATCCGAAGTGTTATCGTCAATTTTACGAATCTTAATTTTCCCCTTGTCGTTTGCCTTAATGATGGATTCAATCAGTGAAGAGGTGGTTCTGCCAAACGGAACTTCAGTAATTACAAGGGTTTTGCTGTCTTTCTTCTCTATTTTAGCCCTCACTTTAATCGACGAACCACGGATTCCGTCGTTGTAACGGGAGAAATCGCCGGAACCGCCGGTAGGGAAATCAGGATATAACTCGAATTCTTCGCAACGCAAATAAGCGATGGAAGCATCAATCAACTCCAGAAAATTGTGGGGAAGTATTTTACAGGCCAACCCAACGGCAATCCCTTCAACACCCTGAGCCAACAAAAGCGGAAATTTTACCGGAAGTGCAATTGGTTCGCGGTTACGTCCGTCGTAAGATAATTTCCATTTGGTGGTTTTCGGATTAAAAACCACATCGAGCGCGAATTTCGACAAGCGTGCTTCGATGTATCGCGGAGCAGCAGCGCTGTCGCCTGTGAGAATATTTCCCCAGTTTCCCTGCGCATCAATCAATAAATCTTTTTGCCCCAGCTGAACAAGTGCATCGCCGATGGAAGCGTCGCCATGCGGATGGTACTGCATGGTTTGACCAATGATGTTGGCAACTTTATTGAATCGCCCGTCATCCATGATATTCATGGCATGCAAAATCCTTCGCTGAACCGGTTTTAAACCATCCTCAACATACGGAACCGCGCGCTCGAGAATAACGTACGAGGCATAATCAAGAAACCATTGCTGGTACATTCCAGACAAGTAAATGATGCCGTCTTTCTTTTCTTCCTTCTGGAATTCTTCTTTATTGATATTTTCTTCAGTCATCTTTAGAAGTCATCTTTCTCCACATACAGATTTTCAATGATAAAATCCTGACGTTCCGGAGTATTTTTTCCCATATAAAATTCTAGCATTTGTGGTACCGATTCGTGTTTCTTCATCAGAATCGGGTCGAGACGAATATCAGGACCGATGAAATTTTTGAACTCATCGGGTGAAATCTCGCCCAATCCTTTGAATCGGGTGATTTCGGCTGTTTTCCCCAGTTTTGTGATGGCAGAAACGCGCTCCTCTTCGTTGTAGCAATAGTAAGTTACTTTCTTGTTCCGAACCCTGAAAAGTGGGGTTTGGAATATATACAAATGTCCTCTTCTTATTACTTCAGGAAAAAACTGCAAAAAGAAAGTAATGAGCAACAACCGGATGTGCATTCCGTCAACGTCGGCATCGGTGGCGATAATCACTTTATTGTAGCGCAAATCGTCCATGCTTTCTTCGATGTTAAGGGCGGCCTGCAGCAGGTTGAACTCTTCGTTCTCGTAAACAATTTTTTTCGATAATCCGTATGTATTCAACGGCTTACCTTTTAAACTGAACACTGCCTGCGTATTTACATCACGCGATTTGGTGATCGATCCGCTGGCCGAATCTCCTTCAGTAATAAAAATGGAAGAATTTTCGCGTGATTCGTGGGTGCTGTTCAGGTGAACACGACAATCGCGCAATTTCCGGTTGTGCAGATTTGCCTTTTTGGCGCGCTGTTTGGCCAGTTTTTTAATTCCTGAAATGGCTTTGCGTTCGCGTTCCGATTCCTGAATGCGACGCAACAAGACTTCAGAAACATCAGGATTTTTATGCAGGTAATTGTCGAGTTCTTTTTGAACAAAGTTGGCCACAAAGTTGCGTACGCTTGGGCCATTGGGGCCAATGTCTTTCGAACCCAGTTTTGTTTTGGTTTGCGATTCGAAAACCGGTTCTTCAACTTTTATACTGATGGCTGCAACAATGGAAGCACGAATATCGGAAGGATCAAAATCTTTCTTGTAAAAGTCGCGGATGGTTTTAACAATGGCTTCGCGGAAAGCAATCAGGTGGGTTCCGCCCTGTGTGGTGTGCTGCCCGTTTACAAACGAATAATAATCTTCGCCGTATTGGTTCCCGTGGGTAATGGCAACTTCGATGTCGCCGTTTTTAAGGTGAATAACCGGATAGAGCGATTCTGATTCCTGGTATTCTTCGAGCAAATCTTTCAACCCGTTTTTCGAGTGATACTTTTCGCCGTTGAATTCCATTACCAGTCCCGCATTCAGGAACGAATAGGTTTTCATCATATTGATCACATAATCATCAATATAGTGATAGCCTTTAAATATGTTTTTATCGGGTGTAAAAGCGACATAAGTTCCGTTCGACTGGTCGGCAGTGGTGACCACCTTTTCCTCTTTCAGAATGCCTTCACTGAAATTAATTTCTTTTACTTCGCCTTCGCGGAACGATTTAATCAGGAAATGGCTCGATAAAGCATTCACAGCCTTGATACCAACACCATTCAACCCGACTGACTTTTTAAAAACTTCGGAATCGTATTTCGCACCGGTATTCATTTTAGAAGCCACATCGAGCAGCTTTCCGAGCGGAATTCCACGTCCGAAGTCGCGAACAGTAACCAATTCATCGCTCACGTGAACTTCGATCTTCTTCCCGTTCCCCATCATAAATTCGTCGATGGAGTTATCAACCACTTCTTTTAGCAAAACATATATTCCATCATCACCGGCAGAGCCATCGCCCAACTTGCCAATGTACATGCCCGGGCGTTTTCGTATATGTTCCTGCCAATCAAGTGTTTTTATTGAACCTTCGTCATAATTCGGCATCATAATCCTTTCGCAATTTGCCACAAATATAAAGAAAACAAAAGTGGATTCAAGTCTTCCGGACCCGACAATAATTAACAACAAATAGTTGAAAACTTATTAAAATAACGCTGATTTTCAAGTAGAATAAAATCATAATCTGCACAATTATCCGTTTGGTTTACAGGTTGCAGCCCGGATCGTATCGCCACATCCAAACCATTGTTTCTTTTACAGGCGTATATTGACGCGGGGTGCATATTTAATTATCTTTGCGCCGTCATGACTGGAAAATACATTTACATAGTTATAGCAGCGTTTCTGATTGTGATTCAAGCCAATGCACAATCGAGAACGGGCAATTTACCACAGGGACGTAACTCGGGTGGAAGTCCGGTACGCACTACCGCCACCGGAAACGAAAATGAGGAGGATTCGAAAACTGAAGCAGCCAAACCCAAGATTCCTTCGGTTATAAAAGTCTGGGAATTAACCAATCAGGGCTCGAACATGAAACCGTCTGAACTGGATACAACTCTTGCATTTTTCCATGTGTATCATCCGTTTGAACAGAAAAGCATCAGTAATATTTTTACCGGTAACAACGGTGGCGCCTACCAGACCAACGATTTTTTCAAACGATCATTCACATCCGACTTTAGTTTCAGCCGGTCGTTCGATGCATATTGGCTAACTCCATCGCGTATTCAGTACTTCAATACAACAACACCATACACCGTGCTGGATTACACTCAAAGTGAAAACAGAAGTTCGAAAAACGAAACACGGTTCAATGTTATTCATTCGCAAAATGTGAATAAAAAACTCAATTTCGAATTTATTTACAACCAAACCCGATCACAGGGTCAATATCAGAATCAGGAAAACAAATACCACAACATCGGGATCGTAAGTTCTTATAATTCCGATCAATTTCTGTCTCATTCGAATATAATTTTCAACCGGTTGCAGGGCGAAGAAAATGGTGGAATTCTGGCAGGCCAATCGCTAACCGAAGTGGCCAAAACAGAAGATTTTATTTTCAAGTTGGATGATGCTGCAATAAACAAGATTCAGAACAATACTTTTTATACCACCAACGAATATCGCCTGGGAAAAACAGTGGAAGCTGATAGCGCAGAATACATTGTTGAGCAGTTCATTCCCAGAGTTGGATTTATTCATGAACTCGAATATTCTGGCAACAATCGTTTGTTTTCCAAAGACAATCCACAGGAGGACTTTTTCGAACACATTTATTCCGATTCGATAAAAACCAGCGACACCCTCAAATACAACCGGTTGACCAACATTTTTCAAATCAGGATTTATGAAGCTCCCGACCGGAAATTTACCTTCGGGAAACGTGCCTACATTGGACACGATCAGCTTTGGTATTTTTTCTCCGGAACAGGAAAATATTATCCTCAAAAGCAATCGAACACATTTGTCGGAGGAGGGATTTTTAGGAATGAAGGAAAATTCTGGCAATGGGAAGCCGACGGAAGAATTTATCTGACAGGCTACCGCGCCGGACAAACAGAACTGAGCGGATTCATCAACAAACCGTTGAGAATAGGGAGGGATACTACCAGTCTTCGTATCGAAGGAAGCCTGAAAACACTGGTTCCTGATTATTTTGACCAGTACTATTATTCGAACCATTTTGAATGGAGAAATAACTTCGACAACATCAACGAACTGACAATTAAGGCGAACATACATTCGCAGCAATACAAAGCGAACATCGGAGCCAACTATTCGCTGATTGGAAATTATATTTACAACGACGAAGAGGCTTTACCGGCGCAGGCAGGCAGCGAACTGATGATTCTTTCGGCTTATCTGAACAAGGATTTCGACCGCAAACACTGGCTGGTACGCACACAGCTACTGGTTCAGAAAGCAAGCAACGAACGATACATTCACCTTCCGACGGTTGCGGGATATATCAGCATGAATTACCGGTCGCTTGTTTCGAAGGTGTTGTACTTTCAGTTGGGTGTTGATACGCGCTACAATACGACTTTTTATGCCGACGCCTATCAGCCGGGAACTTCACGCTTTTACCTTCAGAATAAGCAAAAAATAGGAAATTACCCGTTCATCGACCTCCACGTAAATATGAAGCTGAAACGAACCCGGGTTTTCTTCAAATTAATGAATGCCGCTTCAGGATTGGTGGGTGACAATTTTTACGCTGCTCCCGACTACCCATACTATCGCCGCACTTATAGAATCGGGGTTGCGTGGTCGTTTTACGATTAGCCTTCGACTGCTTCACGTTCAGGCAATATATTTGATTTAAATCAAAAAAAATCAGTCGCTTCATGATTACCTTTTGAACGGTTTTCAGATGAATAAGAAAATAACATTCAAATTCTTATTCAAATGGAAACAAAAAATGAAATCATGGTTATCGCAGACAAAGCAATGCCTGCTGTTTTTAAAAATGCGGAACTGACTTACAATGCCAGTAAAAACATCCTTCATACGCAAGGATATACAAGTCAGGCGGGGAACACTTATTATGAGGGAGTTCGATTTTCGGATCGTATTATCATCACTCAACAAATCGGTGAAGGTTTTTTCTACACCTTCCTCAATGGATTAAGAATCTTCGGATTTAACGGAAAAGAGGCTACTCTGATTGCTGAAAAGAGTTACCATTGCCAGATTCACATTGATTCATTTATTAGAGACGAGTCCGAAAATTTGGTTAAGGAATACCTACGTGGTCAGGCCCTTCTTTCTGGCGGTCATGTTGAAGAAAACGTATTGGATTCTTTCGCACAATCGTTGATTTCCGATACTATGAAAAATCAACTTCCCTACATGAAACAACTAAACCAATAAGCGATGAAAATATCCAGCAGCTTTTTAGACAAGGTATTGCCAACTTACGGCAATCAAAGGGGAAACATCCCGATTTATGACAGCACACAGAAAATGTTTCTATCGAATACTTATACAAGTGAAAGTGGAAACATGTACTATAAAGGCTTACGGTTTTCGGAAAGACTTGTGATGGTTGAGCACATTGGTCTTTATAAAAACTGGACTTACATCGACGAGGTTGAAATTTATGCTTTCGATGGCAGCCAGATGACTTTGATTGGAAAGAAAAAATTTGACAAACTATTCTATGATACGGGAACAATTAAGAATGAGGTTATTGCCCTCACATTTGATTACTTAAAAACCCAAATGACCTTGAGTGGTGGAACTGGTTCCGATGAGACATTAAAAGAATTGACCATTGGAATAATTGAAGATACCTACCAAAATTCAATTGAAAACATCAAAAGATTACCCGAGTCAACACGTCTCATGCTTAATTAAATTCACAATGGAAACAACACAAATAGATACTCAAAACCACGAGCTTCAACTGGCTTTTAGCCTGATTGCCCATACCAACAGTTCTTTCTTTTTAACCGGACGTGCTGGAACCGGCAAAACCACATTCCTGAAAAATGTTCAGGAATTGGTCGCTAAAAAGTTTATTGTTTTAGCGCCGACTGGTATTGCTGCAATCAACGCAGGAGGAGAAACCCTCCATTCTTTCTTCCGATTCCCGCTTCATGCATTGGATTTTAATGATAATGGGAAAATAACTACCGAAAGAAGAGAGATTATTCAGAATACTGACACGATTATTATTGATGAAGTTTCGATGGTACGATGCGATTTGATTGACGCTATTGACCGTATGCTAAAATTCTGCTGCACAAGTACATTGCCTTTTGGAGGAAAACAAGTTGTATTTACCGGCGATCTTTTTCAGTTGGAACCTATCCTTAGTACTGATGACGATAAAGATTTGATCATGCAGAATTATAGTACCGACAAACCTTATTTTTTTAAAGCCAGGGTATTCGACCGGATGAAATTGGTATCTATTGAATTTCGGAAAATTTACCGGCAATCGGACACTGCATTTGTTGACATTCTCGAACGTATCCGTAACAAACAAACTACGTCTGCTGATTTAACAAGGCTGAATTCAAGGGTGTGCAATCCGGAGAACGACAAAATGATCATCACCCTGACCAGTCACAATGTTACTGCAAAAAGTATTAATGATGCTGCGCTTGAAAAAATTAACCTTTCACCATTTACCTATCAGGCAACAATAAATGGTGAGTTTAACGAAAAGAACTCGCCGACTGAAAAGGAATTGACGCTAAAAGTAGGTGCACAGGTCATGTTTACCCGAAATGATCCTTCAGGCAGGTGGGTAAACGGAACTTTGGGAGAGATAGCCGATTTAACTGATGAGACCATTAAAGTAAAGCTGGAAAATGACCGGGTACTGACAGTGTCTCCGGTTACCTGGGAAAATATTAGGTACGAATACAACAAACAAACCAAAACCAATACGAAAGAAATAATTGGCACTTTCACTCAATTTCCATTAAAAACGGCGTGGGCCATAACTATTCATAAAAGCCAGGGGCTAACATTCGATCATGTACGCATTGACCTTAGCCGGGGTGTTTTCGCGAACGGCCAAACTTATGTGGCTCTTAGCCGTGCCAGAACACTGGAAGGACTTTATTTAACCAGTCCTGTCATTTTCAACCATGTGAAAACGAGCGATGAAGTATTGAACTTTGCAGCAGATTTTAATGACAAGGAAACCATTGATTTTGAGATTGACTATGGCAGAAGTGTAAACGAACTTTTAGAAAAGAAAGAATTCGACCAGCTTGCTAAAGTTCTAATTGATAAAGGTGTAGAAGCTTTGTGCCGACGGAATCCCGGCGATTGTTTTCAGCTTTTTAACCGGGCATTGGATTTTGTAGTTTGCGACGATGGTTTATTCGCAAATTTTAATCTTGATATGAACCGGATTCCGGATTCGCCGGAAACCAATTTTGTTAAAGCTGTTTGCGCTTTGTATTCCAACCTGCCGGAAATAGGTTTAAACTACATCAATTTGTACCTGAAAAGCAGACCGGGAACAGTGAATGCGCTGTATGTAAAATCGAGAATTTTGACTTTGCTAAACCGGATGCAGGAGGCTGATGAATTGTACGATCAGATTTATTCGCTGGTTGACAAGAAGCTGGAGCCAAAACTGTTTTACCGAGCTGGTATTCTAAACGAGATTTATTGCAACATCCCATCACCCGGTTTATTTCAGGCATTGCTCGATTATGCCCCCAACACCCTGGAAATTCATTACCGGTTACGCGAATTTCTTCGAAAAAGAAATGGCTTACTTAAGGAAGAAGAAACTTCGAATAATCCGTTGATCGATGCTTTTAATCAACCACTTGGCAGCGATCTTTTTTATTCACTATTGCCACTGCACTACCAACTAAAAGATGAGGTCTTTATCAACTACCTGCGTGTCGTAAAAGCACAGGTTTTTGAATAGAATGGTTAACAGTAAACTGAAATTTTAAGAAATAAAATTATGACTATAGACAAACTGAAATTTTACTTACAAAGAATTTATCGATTATCATTAAGCGTCCAAAAACAGGAATTAATAGTTTGGAAGGATTTGAAAAATCTTCATCAAGAAGCAAAATGGAAATCAGGCATTTATGAGAAAGAAAAAACAATCGAAACATCTTTTGAAATCTGTGATGGAAGACAAGAAACATTCTATTATGTGTTATATGATGGATATTATTATTGCGCTGTGAAAGTATTAAAGAACTTCCCAACGGAGTTAACTACGGATATTTTTATATTGGCAGCTCATTTTAACAACCTGTTAAACAATGGAGTTGTAGTAATAAATGTTAATGGTGGGTATGTTGAGTATCGTCAAAAAAGAGAATTGTTAATACCACTTCTATACGGTGGTGATACTTATGAACAAATGATGTGTCATTACAATACGACAAAAGATATTTATTCGGCATTTAATCGACTTATTGAAGAACAGGAAGCTCCCGCAATTATTATTGCTGATTTATTGAATAATAATTCCGAAATGCCTTAACCGATGGCCAATGTGGCGATTATCACGATGGCATTGACATGGACGACTTGATGGATGGCTTAGGATACTAAACGGATTCCAAAAGTAATTCTCATTTGTGCATTACCGGCGGGGCTCCTCAAAGAACCCTGCCGGTTGTTTGAAAGGAAAAATTTGACAACCAACCTATGAGGATAGTACTATTAAGTCAAAGTACATTAATCTTGTTTCGAGTGCTTCACCAACCTGTTTTCCCATATATTTCTTTTCCTGCTCCTCGGAGCTAAATAAGTACTCAAAATCATTGCTTTGATAATATTTAACAGGAATGGGTTCGTTATAGGCATCAACTACAAGGAAACGGCAACCTGTTTTGTTGTTGGAATCAATAAACCATGATTTAATAAAATTCAATAATTCCCTGCCAATTCCTTTCCCTTTAAAGTTCTGATTAACACCTAATCGGCCAATAAGTACTGCCGGATAGCTCCTGAATTGTTTAGTTCTGGGAATAGATTTTATTAGCTTCTTTTTTCGACTATTAGGCAATGAATTTACTTTTATACTGTCATTTGAGACAGTAAATGAGCAAGTTATAATTGAAGGATCAGCATCTAACCGAAAACAATAACTTTTCCCGAGAAGTTCTTTTGAATAGGCAATGCAATCGCTGGAAAAGAAATCATTCAAATCGGAATGACCACAATCAAACAATTTACTCGATTTGATAACCGTTTCATCGAGCACTGAAAACGTGCATTCGGTTGCTAAAAAGCTCAAAATGAAAGAGGATTAATGCAGTTTAGCTTTCTCCAGAATGGTATGCGAAGTCTCGACTTGCTTACTGAAATCAACAGTAGCACGTTTCTTCGATTTCGCATCTGCTTTTTTGATAAAAGCGTTTGCATCTTTACTTTTCAGTATCGGAATACTTTTTATTGCAATTGCCATGATTAGAATAATTTATACTGCAAAGAAAATAAAAATTTCATCGGTAGACAAGCTCTAATCTACCATCACAAACCCCGTCCAAAAATACAGTTCGCTCAACTTCTTTTTTAGTTTGCCAACGACCCGTATGTAGAAATAAAAAACATACACGGAAGCGGTTTTATGCTTGAAATTAAAAGCTGAATAAATCCCATTCTTACAAAATGAATCGAGTTTATGTGTCGTCAATGCCAGGTTTTTCTATGCGTTTCAAAAAAAAAACCATATTTGCATGATTACCTTTTGATCAACTTTCAGATTAAGGATTGTAACAAATAAATTCTTTAATTATGGAAGCAAATAATGAAATCACCGAAGAAGTTGACAACTATGATGATGATTGTGGTTATGATGATCGTGATGACCAAAAGCAACTTAGAGAAGATACTTTTTATGCCTTGACCGATGGTCAATGTGGCGAATATCACGATGGCATTGACATGGACGACTTGATGGATGGGTTAGGGTATTAACCGGATTCCAAAAGTAATTCTCATTTGTGCATTACCGGCGGGGTTCTTTGAGGAGCCCCGCCGGTTGTTTTGAAATGAACAATTTGGCAACCCTAAAACCTGGTAGGATCCAACAAAATATTTAGTGAAAAAAGCTTACGTACCAGAAAACCTTTAACTTTGTGACAGCAAAAATGTAACACAATGGAAACCATCACAATAAAAGTAAACACAAAGTCGGGTAAGGCCAAGCAGTTATTAAGCCTTATTAAAGACATGGTTAACGATGGAGATGTACAGATTGAAAAATCAACTACGTACGACGAAGTCAAGAGGGGAATCCGCGAGATAAAGCAAGGAAAAGTGAAACCTATCAGCGAGCTCTTTAAATGAATGTTTCAATATTTTTCACCCACTTATCAACTTTAATCTACCATCACAAAACCCGCCCAATAATACGGATCGCTGTACTTCTCTTTTAGCTCCTGCTGGGCCAGGCGAAAGGCTTCACGCTTATCCATGCCACCCAGCCACTTCGAGTAAAACAACTGCATCATTTCGGAGGTTGCTTCATCGTTCACTTTCCAGAGGCTCATGATGATGGTTTTTACACCGGCCAGTTTAAAGGCACGTTGCAAACCGAAAACACCTTCTCCGCCGTTTACATCGCCCAAACCCGTTTCGCAGGCCGACAAAACCACCAACTCGGTTTGGTGCAAATCCATTTCCGATATTTCCTGTGCAGTAAGAATGCCATCTTCCATTCCAGCTGGCGGTTCTCCGCCTTTCCACGTCCGGTTTCCTCCGGCCAGTATTAAACCGGAACGGAGCAATGGATTGGGTGAATAACGGAATCTTTGTTCGCCCATTAACATCATACGATCTAAATCCTGTGGTTTCTCTTTCTCGATGGGATTGAAAAAACCATGCGTGGCAATGTGCAAAACGTTGATATTTTGATTGTTTAAAGCCTTGAAGGCTTCTTCGTTTCCATTAATACCAGTGTAAAGCGTGCTTTTTATGCTTTTAGTCTGAAGCGTTGCCGATATGGTTTCTACTTCATCTTTGGTTCCTTTCAGAAAACCGAATGTTATTGAACTTCGAGTTGAATCGGGTGTAAAATCGTATTTAATACCCCCGAAAAGCACGGTACTGCTTATTGCTGCAGGTTTGGCTTGCCATGCCGCTGTGGCTAATTGGCGTGTGCTTGATAACTGCACCAAATTATACTTGTCGCACAAATAATTGGTTGTATCTATTGGTAATGCGGCAAACGAAACCTGGTGCAACGAACCGCTGGGCGAATAATACACCGTTTTAACATTCTGAAGTTCTTTCTCCAAGGGTTGCCAGATAAGCTGGTAAAGCCTTTTGCCGTTGGGCAATTGATCTTTATACTCGGCAGTTACGCCCCGCGAAGCGTACAACAGGTTGGGTGCGATTTTGCCACCAACCCAAAGACTATCTAACTGCTTTTGCTCACAAAGCGGAACCATTACCGGATATTCCATTCCTTTTTTTAGCACCAAAGCGCAATATAAAGTGCTGTCGGTCCATTCTTTATGAAAATAACTGAATGAAGAAAATTCTATGGCAGCTTCGCCTTCTTTGAGTTTGGCCTGAACATCTTGCCATTGTATTTTTAGTTCGGCCTGGGTCTGGCTATATATCTGCGATTTTTTGGTCAGGATTTTATCAATACTGTCAGCCGTAGGTAACAATTTTAGTAGTTCTTCTTGTTTCCTATCTGAGCCGAATATTAGGTCATTAATTATCCTTAGTGTTTTCCAACCGTCTATAAGTGTTGAATCATTTGAATTTAATATCTTACTTTTTATATCCAACGATGTATTTAAGAGCAATCCTTTAATAAATAATTCATTGTTATATGCAAACTTTGAAATACCTAAATTCCTAGAGTAACTATCCTTTATAAAAATATTATAAACATTAAAAATGGATATATTCTCTTCCCAGAGTTTTTCTCTCTCTCGTGAAGAAAGATAGGAAAATGAGAATTTAACTTGATTTGTTAATTTAGTTGAAGCATCAAGGTAATATTTTTCGGCTTGATCATAATCTCCATTTTCATGACAAGCCATACCAAAACTATTCAGTAATTCAATATAATCAGGATGATTTTCACCCTCTATTTCTTTTTTAACTTCAAGTGCTTTTTTGTAGAACGGTTCTGCAAGTTCAAATTTGCATTGATTACTATAAAATATTCCAAGTTTCTGAAATAGGGATGCTAATTCTAAACTTTTTTCTCCTAAATCATTTCTCATCGGATCAAGCAACTGCATTAACAATGATTCTGCCTTATCATATTTTTTTTGATGAGAATACAATGTTGCCAGAAGTTCAATTGTATTGAGGAATAATGGGTCATGAGTATCTAATCCTAACTTTTCACAAATTTGTATTGAGGAGTTTAAAATTGAATCCGCAAGATCAAAACAATACAAATTCATACTTAATGAGGCCATCGAATTATTATACCTGAGATAATCGACATTCTCCTTTCCTTGAGCTATGTTAGTGAAACCTAATGCAAGTCCACAGGTTGCAAATGCTTTATCGTATAACTTTATCTTCGTATAAAACACACTTAGGTTGTGTAAACAATTAAGATAACTTGGATGGAATTCACCATATATTTTCTTTAAAAATTCAAGTGCATCCTGGTATAATGGTTCAACTTTATTGTATTGTCCCACGTTTGAATAAAATCCGGCTAAATTATTAAGCATCGAACTATAATTCTGAGTATCTTTTACTTCCAGCTCTTTTGCAATTTGAAGAGATTTTAGATATAATTCTTCTGCTTTTTCCCATTGATATGTTTCTTCATATAGCGTTGCTAAACTATTCATTGTAATGGCCGAGCTAATACTATTTTCAATTGAATGTTCTCTTTGAATGGAAAGTGCATGCTGATATAATAATTCAGCCTTCTTAAATTGATATTTCTTAACATATATTCTAGCCAAACTGCTCAGTGTTTCAGCGTAATCTGGGTGGTTCTCGCTTATCATTGTTTTTTGAATTTCTGAAGTCAGCAATAATAAACTCTCGGCTTCATTGTATTTATCCTGTTTAAGGTAAACTTGAGCTAAATTATTGGAATATCTTGCATAATCAGTATCATAAATTCCTGTTAACTCTTTTTGAATCTTTAGAACTTGTTTATAAAGCTGTTCAGATTCGACAAAATTACCTTTAATCAATTTTATTTCACCTAAGATATTGAGCGTACTGACATATTCAGAATTTTGAGTTTCATTTTTATTGAGAAGTATTTTCTGAATTTGTTGAAACAAAGCTTCAGCTTTATCAAATTTTTCTTGAATAAGAAAAAAATAGGCAAAGCTGGTAAGCGTTGAAAGATATGTTGGACTATTTTCTCCAAATAATTTTTGATAGATCGATATAGCTGCATTGAAATATGGTTCCCCTTCATTATATTTTTTCTGATTCTGGTAATTAAGGGCTACTACATTTAAAAGACCTGCATATGAAGCACTCTCCTTGCCATCATAGAATTCATTCAATTTGAGTGCATTTAAAAGTAGTGATTCTGCCTTATTAAATTGACCTAAATAATAATAAATGATTGCTATATCATTAATAAAATTTCCAAATTGATTCGACGTTTGTGACAATTCTACTTCTCCTGTTTGGAATGCTAAATCAGCATATTTTAATGCATTTAGTGTGTCATTAACATTTAAAGCGTTTTTAGAGTATTGATAATACTCTAAACAAGTTGGGGTCTGACTATATTTCTGAGGATTTTCTAAATATTCAGCAATTCGCAAGTATCCAAATTCTTTTACATAGTCAGAATATGTTTTTCCACTATAGTTGTTTAAATTATTTAGATTTGCCCCATTCAAAAATAAAAGATGACAGATTCGGAGATTTCCAGAGTAGGCTGCACTGCAAACTGGCGGAAATGAATTTTCCATACCATTAACATTTGCCCCTTTCTGAATTAAAAATTCGCTCAATTTAATATTGTTATTGTTCGCAGCAAAATTTAAAGAACTTTGACCTATTGAATCAGTATAATTTACATCCGCTCCTTTATCTAACCAATATTTAACGGAATCAGCTTGATCGTTTTTGGCAGCTTGAAGCATACGGATGTTTAGCTGCACTTGCGATTGGGCAAAAACAGTTTGAATAGAAAGAAGTAAAAGAAAGAATAATGCGGCATTTCGGAAAACCAGCTTCATAATTATTTTAAGTTCAAAATAAATTTTCTAAAATGGACTTTTCAAATAATTAAGCTCGAGAAAAGCTTTGTCAAACAGTATTTTATACGACTCAGCGGTATCTGGGAATTCAAGAGGTTTGTTATATCTAAATGCCCAAAGTTTAAACGCTACTGCAGCTAATGCCCATAAGTTATGGTTGTCTTCGAGTTCCATTTTTTCGATAATTCGCATTATTCTTTGATGAGGGTCTGGATGAGTTTCTCCACCGGATAATGTTTCATCAGTAAAAATCAAGGTTATCAGACTAATGACGATTCCAACTTTAATTGCATTACCATATTCTTTGTCAAAATGATCAGAAAGAACAGAAAAGGCATAATCATCAGCATCTTCCTCTTCTTTTTTTTGCTGCTGTATTGATTCTGGTTCATATTCAAGATGTCCAAGAAATTGATGTCCAAATTCATGTAAAAGGATAAAAGAAATGCCAAAACAATAAGCTTTTTCTATCGCGCAAACATGTTTATCTTCTTTATATTCTTTTGCTTCTGGATTCGGCAATCTAAAAAATGTGTCAACATCAGGGTTAGAAAACAATCCGAATGCAGCCTCAATACTCTCTGTTGCAATGCCAAGCAATTCATTTTCTTTGAAATTATAATTTTCTTCTACACGAGGTCTAATGAAAGCCTCATCAAGAAATACAATTATTGAATAAGAAAATGACCATAAAAATTGACAAAAATTTTCATAAATAATTATTTGATTTTTATCAGTTTTAAGAATTTCAGCAATATCTGTTATTTTCTTATCATTTACCTTATATTTCAGTTTCTTATTTAATCCATTATACTTTAGTTCATGTTCCATTGTAGAACTATCACATATTGTAATATACCATTTAAGGACTTCATCTTTTAACACTCTTACCGGATAAATACCGTCTACTTTTGCATCCATGATTTTTCTGATTATAGATTTGAATTTTAAAGCTTATTGATCATTTCTTTCGCCTTATCCAAATTCTTTCCTTCCAACTTTATCAGCTCATTCAGGTATTTTTTTGCTTCGGTTTTGTGGTGCAGTTTTAAATGTACCAATGCCAAATACCAGCGGGTTTGCTCGTAATACCAGTAATCGGACGTTTGTACATAGAGTGTTTCGAGTGTTTGTTGGGCTAATTCGGTTTTGCCGTTTTGTAATTGGCTAACTGCCAAATAAAAACGCAGTTCCGGGTTTTCGTTTTCTGCCAGGATTTGGTTGAATTGTGTTTCAGCCTCCGTAAAATTTTCGTTTTCGTAAGCTTTCATGGCCTTTACCTGCAACGAATCAATGGTGGTTTCTCCGCGTGTAACTCCATCAACCATTATGTAATCGTTGGTATAGGTGGTGAAATTAGAGGCGTACAGCTGGTCGAAATCGGGATTTGTGAATAATCCGGGAATGAATAAAGAAAGTATAAAAATTGCGGCAATGGAAGTGACAGAATACAAAACAAGCCGAAGCGTTTTGCCGCGCCTTAGCTCATTTTTGGCTGCAACGATTTGTTTGTCAACAAAAGCCCGGTTGCGGATTTGTTCTACAATAGCCTGTTCCAATTCCAGTTGCTCTTTTAACAAAGGATTGTTTTCCAGTTCGTTTTCAAATTCGGCTTTTTCGCTTTCAATCATTCTGTTTTGCAGGTATTTTTCGATTTTATCTTGTGTATCCATAGTTTATTCTCCTATTAATCGTTTTTTCTCTGAAATGGTAATCAGGTTTTCAGCTAATAATTCACTCAGATACACTTTTTTTAGTGTTCTCATACAGCGCGATCGTTGCATTTTAACTGTATCGGCCGAAGAGTATTTCATCAGTTGTACAATTTCAGCGTCTCGTTTTAAGTGAAACCAAAAGAGTTCTAACAGCGACTTACATGGTTCGGTTAATTTACTTACAGTATCAGTTAATAGTGTTGTTTTTCGATCTAACTCAATCCAGTCCTCTTCATCCGGGATAGGAGGATCAAAGGTGGCCGATTTTCCTCTTGCCCTATCTCTACGCTTCGTTTCGTCATAAGCCAAGTGCCAGCAAATGCCATAGATGTATTGTTTTAATGCTCCATCCTTTTTATTCTTTCCCGCTTTAATATTATCGCAAAGAATATAAAAGCTATTATTGAAAATATCCTCCGCATCCTGCTTAGTGAAGCTTGGATAATTCTTTTGCAGATACGAAATTACTTCTTTGAAATATCGTTTATATAAATCAGTAATGACCCTTTGGTCATTCTCTTTAATTTTCTGAAGTATTATCGTGTCATCCATATCGTTTACTTTTCGTTAATCGTGAATGTGCGGGTAAAAATGTTGATTTTGTTAAAACTTACAGCGCCTCTATGGTTTTCGGCTTCAAACAAATCGCTGACCATTTGTTCAAATTCGGTTGGTAAACTGCCCCTGTTTTTTGCCGGTAGTTTAGTTACAATCGGGCTCAAATCGAGTTGTTTTTCTGATGCCACCAATTTAAACATTTCAACCCCGCTTGGTTCGGTCATACGAATTGGGGGATTGCTGAATAACTTGGATTGCCCTGCCTTGATGTACAGATCGTTTAGTGAATGGCGGGTAGCATCAAATACCAATTTTATTTGGTTGTTGGGCCAAACATCAATAATTTGGAAAAAGGCATCATTGCTACCGTTATTGGTGATACGTAACAGGCAGGAATCCCCAATTTTAAACGAATGATTGAAAGGGATTGCCTGTAATGTTTTGGGATGAACCAATTCGAACGAAACATTCAGAGATGGTTCGCTGGCCGAAACCCGCCTAAGAAGGTCAGCCCTTGTGTCGTTTACATCCACTTTTACCGATTGGTATTTGGTCACAAAACCCCAGGTATTTTTTAGCTTTCCCTTAGTTATTTCCGTTTCGAAAACTACATCACTTTCGGCTAGCCCTGCGCGTTTTACAGTTCCTTTGGCCAACAACCCGGCTTTGCTTAAATCGGTGGTATTAACCGGGTAAAAGCTAATTTCTGAACCAACAGTTAAGCCGTTTAATTCGCCTGCATCAACCAATGCCTTTATCGTATTTACCTCCTGCACCACCCGGCAATGTGCAGGAATGGAGACCGATTGCCCGGCAAAAAGCATCCGGTCGGTTGCACCTTCCAATTGTGGGGTTTGCTGGTGTTTTCCTCCAAATTGCGCCCACATTTCGTTGCGTAGCAAATCGAACAGGGCGGCATAACTTAATTTTTCCCGTTGAGAGCCCAACACTTTTCCAAGCGCAAAAGTAAGAGAGCCATACCCGGTATTGTTCTGATCTTTAATTTCAAGGTTTAATTCCTGCTGTCCGGAAGCCATAAAAACAGCGAAAGGAGAAAGTTCTGTTTGGCCGCGTTCTGTTGGAAACTGCAGTTCATCAAATAGTTCCTTATCATCGGTAAATGTTCGCGTACCCTGCTTTTCCAGCTCAAACTTTTGATCTGTACCTCTGAAAATATAGTCGTCGTTTATGCTTCTTGTCCCGGTTCCACTGTGGCAGGCATCCAGAATGAAGATTACATCACCGGTGGCGCCCACTTTTTTTCTCAATTGATAAAGGTATTTGTTCAGTTCATCATCCAGCAAATGGTTTTGCCCTTTGTATTGCTCCGATACTACTTTTTGCGCATCATAAGGGATAAATGCTTCATCGTATCCATCCAACTCGTCGCCATTTCGATCAGTAATTTGCTGACCGTGTCCCGAAAAATGGAAAATCGCCACATCTCCGGTATTCGATTGCGCTACCAGCAAATCAAGCGATTTCAGGATATTGGCTTTGGTGGCCTTTTGGTTGATCAGTGTTCCGATGTTTCTATCCTCAAATTCCTGAAGTTTCAAGGTTGTACGCATTAAAGTGGCATCGTTCGCCGAACTAAGCTTATGCCAGCTACTATTTGCAGGGTAGTCGCCCACAGCCACAAGCAAAGCACGCTTTTCGCCGGAGTAGGCATGAAGAGAAACAACAATAAGGATTATCTGCAAAAAGGATCTGTGGGTAACCATCATTAAGTTTTCAGGAAATCGCTAAGATACATAAGATTAATATTCAAAAGAGAAAATAAACCGAAAAAATCTTGTTTTTGGATGATTACCTTTTCATACTCCAACCGATAGATGTTTGTAAACGCTCCCGAAAATATTTTTTTCAAAAAAAATGCACCGATAGTGATTACCTTTTTATAGCAAACCAGATAAAGAGTAAAAACAAATTAATAATCATTTAAAAATTACAATCATGAAAAATTTAGTAATCATTTTAGCAGTAGTTTTAGGTTCAATCGGAATGGCTTCGGCCCAGTCAAGATCAATTAACACTGGCTTATCGCAGGTAAATTCGTCCCTTTATTCAACACCAAAGGTCACGAATTACAACACCACGTATAAGTCAAACGACAGTTATCTGAGCAATCAGACTTACAGCACACCACGTAGTTATACCACTGTTAATACCACCAGAACATCACTGGGCAACAACAATTACATGTCGGGTACCAATGTTTACAGCAATGGAACACGCCGGTCGAGTTCAAGGACCACCAGTATCGATTTTGGCGGTTCCAGAATGACTACTACCAATTATTACGACAACTCCGGTAATGTAAAGAGAAGCCGCACCCGCACAACAGGTTACAACTGGTAATTCACTTGCATCTACAGAGGAATTAGACCACAAAACACGTTCAGTTTTTATTCAACTTTCAGTTTATTAAGCATAGGAAATAATTTAAAACTTTCAAATATGAATTGGCTTTGGGTGATTTTGATTGTTGCTGCCATTGGAGGGATAATAAGTTATTTATCATCCGGAAAGGCAGAAGATGGAGTTGCTGGAGCAGCAGCTTCGGGTGTCGGGTGTGCCATTGTAATCTTTCAGTTCTTTTTAGCAATTGCTGGCTTTTTGATATTTCTCAAAATCGCAGCCTGGCTTTTCGGATAAATATCAAATTCGGTTCATAAAGTTACTTACAGAAGATATTCATTTGAAATGCAAAAAGAAGGTCAAATAGGGGGCTGACCACCCGAGTGACAATGAAACACAATCAAGTGGAGACCAGAAACCATATCAACCAGTTAGAAACGTTCATTAAATAAACAGAACTCACTAACAAGTTAAAAACGGGGCGATACCGAAAAGCCTAACGAGTAGGAAATCAAAAATTGATTAAAAATGAAAAAAATTGTATTGACAGTCGTTGTAGTATTATTCGCAATTGCCTCATTTGCAGGCGATGTGTTAACCTTGAACAATGAAATGGTGTTTGAATGTCAGGTGACCAGAATCAAAGATTGTTCAGTCTTATTTAAGGCTGATGGAAAGAAGTATATTGTTCCGGCCACCGAAATATACACCATCGAGTTTGAGAATCCGGAAAATAAGGTTTACACCGATTACATGAAAATGTCTGAAGGCGACCCCAATAAATGCATGAATGGAAGAGTTGATGCTGATAACTATCATGGGAAGAAAGGTGGACACTTTGTTTTAGGTGTCTTGTTTGGCCCTTTTGCCATGATCGGAACTGCACTTTCAAATCAGACTCCTGAAAAAGGAAGGAACACTTTAATGATGTCGAAAAACAAAGATCAATTCAGTGACCCCGAATATTTAAGTTGCTACAGAAGTAAAGCCAAAGGTCAGCTTGTCGGTATGGAAGCTTTGGGTTGGGGAGCATGGATTCTATTGCTGCTCGTTATTTAGCTGGTTTGTCTATTTTACTGATCGGGTGAGTTTAATTCACCTGATCAGTTTAAAATCCTTTTTATTAACGCTAAAAACTTATCAAAAATGAAATTAATTATCTTAACTATTTATGTTTTGCTAACAATCAGCTTTGCAAACGGACAAGGAAAAGTTGTAACTTTTAAAGCAACCAATTATGAGATTAACGGTGAAAATTTTGACAACATTGCATTGGAAAATGATGTTGCATTATCGTTTTACATGTGCGATTCGGTAACGATTTGTTTCGCCAATAGTTGGCGAAAAAGTAATACCCAATCTTACGGTGGTGTTTATGCGATAAAAGAAAAGGAAATACCGGAAACTTCAGAAACACATCGCGCAATGGAGATGAAATTTACATGGCAATATTTCAACACCTATGACAGTGACCGGGGAGAGGCCGCAGTTACTTTTACCCGAATATTTATTGGGAATACCGTTAGATTCAGGGCCGAAATATTGGTACTGAAAACAAACGAGGTGCTTGTACTAAAAGGGTATCTGGAATAAAGTCACATCGATGAAACGATGGGATCACCCAAATTTTTAAAAATCGAAGCATCATGAAAATTCAAGCAAAATCAATATTAAAAACATTCACACTTTTCCTATTCTGGATGATCTTTCCGCCACTGTTCCTGACATTTTCGATCATCTGGAAAATGCCAAAGTTGGTTGGACGTATTGTGCTTACGGTATTTGCGCCTTTGACCATCGTTTCACTTTTAGTGGGTGTATTCGGGCTGTATCAGTTACATTATTATTACATCGAGCGCGGAAGCCGAAGTGAAATTGAAGCAAAAACGGGTTTGAAATTTCCGGATTATGAAACTGTTGAGAAGCGCCATTTTACTTACAAACCGAGATTCCATGGTGATTTTACGATGGAACGTACGATAAAATTAGATACTGTCAACATAGAAGATTTTTACAAACAAATTGATCGGAAAATTGAAATGACAAAGAAAGACACCTTAGATTTTGCTACAATTTACTGGAACATTGGAGAAAACGGGAACTTTAGATTTACTCATTTTGATTTTGCGGATGATGATGACCAAACCATCGAACTGGAAATTGATAAAAAGCTATCGCTTGTAAGAATAACTTATGGAAGAATGTGAGGTCTAATTTTACTACGACTAAACACTTTCCTTTCTTTTTAGAATCTCAATCAATTCCGATAAAATCATGGCGGTAGCGCCCCAGATTATTTCACCGTTAAAAGGATAGTATTTGATAAGAAGCGGACCTGTTACGGTATCAAGAACTGCTTCAGAGATAGTTTCATTCCCGATAAAATCGCTTAACGGAAACAAAATCAGTTCTTCGACTTCGCCTATATTTACATTGAATTCGGGTTTTTTATCGGCCCATGCCACATAAGGCTGAATCGAAAACCTGCTGACTTCCACATATAAATCCGACAATTTGCCAATTATCCCGACAGAAGAAGTGTCGATACCAATTTCCTCACGGGCTTCTCGCAAAGCGGTCATTTCGGCCGAATGGTCTTCCTTCTCGACCTTTCCTCCCGGAAAACTTATTTGCCCCGGATGGAAAGTCATTGTTGACGGCCTTCGGGTTAAACAGGTAAAAATCTTGTCATCTTCAGGGTAAAGAATTAATAAAACGCTGCTTTGTTTTACCATCGCAAGTTCATCTTCGCGGGTCTTCAATCGTCGTCCGGGCGGAAGCATTTTGCTGTGAGCCTCGAATCCGGGCAATTCGCTGTGCAGTGCTTCTTTCAGATATTTCAGGAGTGCTTGATTCATAAACAACGACTTACTCGAAACGAATGGTTTTTTCAGGTGAAACTTTGGTGATAAAATAAGAAGGCAGCAACAGCATTAGCATGGTAATTACAACAGTGCCTACATTCAGCAAAACCAGGTGCAAAATAGTAAGATTTATCGGTACATATTCAAGATAGTAAGAAGTGGGGTCGAGTTTTAAAACGTGCGTGTATTCCTGAATGAGACAAATGCCGATGCCGAGAAGGTTGCCCCAGAACAGCGCTTTCAGGATAAGCATCACCGAAAAGTACAAAAATACCTTTCGGATGCTCCAGTTGCGGGCGCCAATGGCTTTGAGTATGCCGATCATTTGAGTCCTTTCAAGAATAATTACCAGCAGACTCGAAACCATGTTGAACCCGGCCACCAAAACCATCAATACCAGAATCACCCAAACATTCATATCGAGCAGGCCCAGCCAGTCGAAAATATGCCGGTACTTCTCCTTAATACTTACCACCTGCAAAACAGGTCCGTCGGGAGTGGTATTTCGCAGAATCAGATTATGAACCGCAATTTCCTGATCGTTTATATTCCTGAAGTCGCTGACCAGAATTTCGAACCCGCTCACTTCGTCGTTTTTCCAGTTATTCAGCCGGCGTATGTGATTGATATCAACCAGTACAAACATACGGTCGAACTCTTCGAGGCTGGTTTTATAAATGCCCGCCAGTTCGAATTTTCGCTGACGTGGAATCGATTCGGTTGGGAGAATAAAGAACATGAAAAGATCGTCACCAAGCTGGAGTTTCAGCAGGTCGGCCATTTGTTTCGAAATCCAGACTTTGTTGCTGCGAACAGTATCCTGAACATGAAATGGCTCGCCTGCAACTTTGTTTTCCTGAAAGAACGACCAGTCGAAATCGGGACCAATTCCCTTGAGCACCACACCGTGAATTTCATCATCGGTGCGGATAATGCCAGGTTTGGTTGCAAATACCTGCACATGCCTGATTCCTTCAATTTGTTTA
>JAHEYU010000044.1 GCA_023251435.1 Bacteroidota bacterium | reverse complement strand
GGAAACCGCACCAATACCATCATGCAATCGGCTTTCTTCAAAATTACTGAAGTAATTCCATTCGAAACTGCCGTGTATGAAATGAAAAAAGCCATCGTGAAATCGTATGGTAAAATGGGTGAAAAGGTGGTCAATATGAACTATGCTGCAGTTGATGCCGGTGCAAACAATGTTGTAAAAGTTGAAGTTCCTGCTGAATGGAAAAACCTAAAAACTGGTGTTGAAACAGAAGATGACGGTCGCCCGGAATACATCAAAAACATTGTTGATGTAATCAATGCACAGAAAGGAGACGACCTTCCTGTAAGTACTTTCCTTGGAGCTGATGATGGAACATTCCAATCGGGAACCGCTGCATACGAAAAACGCGGTATTGCTGTAAATGTTCCTGAATGGCAGGCTGAAAACTGTATTCAGTGTAACCAGTGTGCGTACGTTTGTCCTCACGCTGCAATTCGTCCATTCCTGATTAACGAAGACGAAATGGCTAAATTACCTGATGGAACAAAATCACTTCAGGCTGTACCAAACAAACAATTTCCGAATTTGAATTTCCGCATTCAGGTAAGCGTACTCGACTGTACCGGTTGCGGTAACTGTGCCGATGTTTGTCCGTCGAAAACCAAAGCGCTGGAAATGAAACCTCTTGGAACGCAGGATGCTGAAATTTCCCGCTGGTTGCACATGGACTCAAAGGTAACTTATAAGGAAAAAATTGTTGAAAAAAATAAATCGGTTAAAAACTCACAGTTTGCTCAGCCATTGTTCGAGTTCTCAGGAGCTTGCGCTGGTTGCGGTGAAACGCCATACATCAAACTGATTTCGCAGTTGTTTGGCGAACGCATGATGGTATCCAATGCCACAGGTTGTTCTTCAATCTATGGAGGATCGGCTCCTTCAACTCCATATTGCAAACACAAGGAAAGCGATAAAGGTATTGCCTGGGCTAACTCATTGTTCGAAGACAATGCTGAATACGGATTTGGTATGTCGGAAGGTGTTGCTGCTCAACGCGACCGCATAGAGATGATCATGAAAGACGCTTTGGTTCAAGGTACAACTGATGCTGAAAAAGAAGCTTTTACTGCCTGGATTGCAAACAAACTGAACGGAGAAACAACTGAAGAAGTTTCAGCAAAAGTACGTGAAGTATTGGCTGGAAGTACTGCCGTATATGCGAAAGAAATCATGGGATTGAAACAATACCTGGTTAAAAAATCGCAATGGATCTTCGGCGGAGACGGTTGGGCTTATGATATTGGCTACGGTGGGTTGGATCACGTAATGGCATCGGGTCAGGATGTTAACATTCTGGTGATGGATACCGAAGTATATTCAAATACCGGTGGTCAGGCATCGAAATCAACTCCGGTTGGTGCAGTAGCTAAATTCGCCGCTTCAGGAAAACGTATCCGCAAAAAAGACCTTGGCGTAATGGCGATGTCTTATGGATATGTGTATGTAGCGCAGGTAGCGATGGGTGCCAATCAGGCTCAATACCTGAAAGTTATCCGCGAAGCAGAAGCTTATCCCGGACCATCACTCATCATCGCTTATTCGCCATGTATCAGCCACGGTTTGAAACAATCGATGGGCCGCACACAGAATGAAGAAAAGATTGCTGTTGAATGCGGATACTGGAGCTTGTACCGTCACAATCCGATGCTTGAAGCAGAAGGAAAGAACCCATTCGTTCTGGACTCAAATGCTCCGGACTGGTCGAAATTCCAATCATTCCTCGTTGGCGAAGCACGTTACAGTTCACTCAAAAAAGCATTCCCCGAAGTTGCTGACGAACTCTTCAAAGCTGCCGAAGAAAATGCAAAATGGAGATACAATGGCTACAAAAGAATGGCCGCAATGGACTACTCACCAGTAGAATAAAACCACTTCTTTATATATCAAAAACTCCGGGGTAATTTTTTACTTCGGAGTTTTTTTTCTGAATAAAAGTTCAGAATAATTAGACAATGAAAACTCTTGAAAGAAAAGCAGGGTAATCACGAAACTAAACGGAAAATGGGTAAAGAAAATCAATGAACACAGGAAGAATGAAGGAAATGTTACATTCATGTTACAATATTATTGCAGTCAGCTCAAAAAAAAAGATTAGTTTCGCCTATCCTAATATGAATCAATGAACCTAATTATAAATTCGATACAATCATTTAAGAGAATTACTTTGACCGACCTCGATCGGGTAAAATTAATGAACCGGACAGACCTCAAATTTTGCCTCCACCGCAAACATTTGCCTGAACTACTGGATACTTTAAAAAATGATTACTCGATACTCGAAATAAACGGCGAAACCATTTTCCCTTATGACAACACCTATTTCGATACGGCTGACGATCAGATGTATATAAACCACCAAAACGGGAAGAGAAACAGATATAAAATCAGGGTTCGCCAATACGTTCAATCGGAAGATAACTTTCTGGAAATAAAATTTAAAAACAACAAAGGAAGAACCATTAAGGAACGTATTACCCGTGATGATTTTGAACCCGAATTTGAAGATCATGAACTCGATTTTATCGAAAAGACCTCACCCTATCTGGCATCGGCCCTTTATCCAAAAATAATGAGCCGTTTTAACCGTATCACATTGGCCGATAATAATTTTACAGAACGGGTAACCATCGACACTTTCCCCGGATTCAAAAATGAAGAAAAAGAAATTATACTCGAAAATTTGGTGATTATCGAAGTAAAACAAAGCAAAGCAAATAAAACGGCCCTCATTACCCAAATCTTAAGAGAAAAGAAAATCAGGAAACAAGGCTTCAGCAAGTATTGTATGGGTCGTTCGCTTCTTGAAGAAAATATTAAAAAAAACAGGTTCAAACCAACTATCCTGAAACTACAAAAAGAGTACTTTAACTAAACCCAAAATAAACAAATGCAACTATTATCCATTCTTTTACAAATAGTACAATCAGAAGAAGGACTTAGATTCCTTGGAATTAAGCTTATTAATCCTGACGACTATGTCGAACTTTTAGTTCGCTTTTTTCTGAATTTATTGGTAACCTGTTTCATCGTCATTGTAATTTACGCAAAAACAAGCAAACGCAAAGACTTTTATTTCACGTACATAGCAATTAGTATCGTTATCTTTCTTTTGTGCTTCCTGCTCGAAAGTGTGAAAATAGAACTTGGATTTGCACTCGGGTTATTCGCCATTTTCGGGATTATCAGATATCGGACCGATGCCATTCCGATTAAGGAAATGACATATCTTTTTGTTGTAATTGCAGTTTCTGTAATCAACGCGCTTGCCAATAAAAAAATCAGTTACGCTGAATTGATTACAACAAACCTCCTGATTATGGGTGGAATTTTCATTCTTGAAAAAATATTAAACCTGAGACAGGAAATCTCATACCGGATTATTTACGAGAAAATTGAAAACGTGCAGGCTGATAAAAAAGACGTTTTGATGGAAGACCTGAAAGCCCGCACTGGAATCGACATCAAACACTATGAAATTGAGCGCATTGACTTTCTGCGAGATGTAGCCTATATCAATATTTTCTTCGACATTAACGGCAACAAGAAAAACTAATCATGCTGAAAAATAAGTTACTACTTATTATTTTACTTGTTCTGCCGGCATTTTCAGCATTTTCGCAATCTGGTCCGGCAACCTGGCTGGAACTTGAATTCAGTAAAAAGATTGTAAAAAACCTGAAAGTTGAATTTAATCCTGAATTAAGGCTGGCCAGTGGATTTGAAATGGATTCGTACATACTTGAAGGTGGACTTTCATACAAGCTTCACAAATATCTTACGGTTGCCGGATATTACCGTTTTGAAAATGAATATAATTACCGCGAAAAACGGGAAATATACGAATGGGAATCTTCAAACCGGCTGGCTTTCGATGCCAAATCCGGGTTTAATCTTAAAAGGTTCGATTTTCAATTCAGGCTAAGATATACCAACGGTGCTGATTTCGATCAAGCAACCAGCGAAAGGGCATCCTATTTCAGGTACAGAGCAAAAGTTGACTACGATATAAAGGGAAGCAAGTTAATCCCATTTATTTCGGCAGAGGTATTTCATGACCTGATTTTAAAAGAAGTTGAAAAAGCAAGATATACCGGAGGTTTGGCCTACCCAATCAATAAAAATAACGAAATCAGCGTTTATTACAGGTTGCAGGATTACTATGACACCAAAACAAGTCTGGATATTCTTGGACTAGGCTACAGTTTAAAGTTCTAAGAAATTTAATTACAACCTAACCTGAACCGGAAGTATTACGAGCATAGCGTATTGCTTCCGGTTTGGTTTTAAAAAATGAATTATCTTCGTGAAAAATTATTAAGATGATACCAAGACTCAAATACAATCATTCAAATTTCCTGCTTCTGGCCGGACCGTGTGCGATTGAAGGCGAACAAATGGCCATGGAAATTGCAGAACGGATTGTTAAAATAACCAACAAGTTACAAATCCCATACATTTTTAAAGGCTCGTACCGCAAAGCAAACCGGTCGCGATTGGATTCGTTTGCCGGAATTGGCGACGAAAAAGCCTTGAAAATACTCCGCAAAGTGAGTGAAACGTTTGACATACCAACAGTAACTGATATTCATACTGCTCCGGAAGCTGCAATGGCTGCCGAATATGTTGATATGCTTCAAATTCCTGCATTTTTATGCCGGCAAACCGATATTCTGGTGGCAGCGGCCCAAACAGGCAAAGCTGTAAACATTAAGAAAGGTCAGTTTTTATCGGCCGAAGCCATGAAATTTGCGGTTACCAAAGTACGGGAAAGTGGCAATGACAACGTATTTTTAACCGAACGCGGTTCAACTTTTGGATACCATGATTTGATTGTTGATTATCGGGGTATTCCAGAAATGCAAAAAAATAACTGCCCTGTTATTCTGGATATTACCCACTCTTTACAACAACCCAATCAGGCAAGCGGAGTTACCGGCGGACAACCACAACTAATTGAAACCATTGCCCGTGCCGGTATTGCAGTAGGTGTTGACGGTATTTTCATCGAAACACACCCCGACCCCGCCAACGCCAAATCCGACGGCGCCAACATGTTGCAGATCGATTTGCTTGAAGGACTTTTAACCCGGCTTGTTCAGCTCCGACAAGTCGTAAATACTTTTTAAAAAATGGAAAACAGACGTAATTTTATGAAGAAAATGGCTGCGGGTTTGGCTGCAACTGGCCTGGTATCGGTTTCGGCAACAACTGGGGCTGCAAATTCATCAATGAAAAAAGTATTCGTTCACCATGTATTCTTTTGGCTGAAGGATCCAAAGAATACCGAAGCAAGGAAAGCATTCGAAAAGGGGATTCAGGCTTTGGTAAAAGTACCGCAGATACAATCTTACCATATCGGTACTCCTGTTGAATCGCCCCGCGAAGTGGTTGACGACTCTTTCACCTACTCGTATATCGCGTTTTTCAAAAACGGAGAAGATCAGAACGTTTATCAGACACATCCAATTCATCTGAAATTTGTTGAAGATTGCAAGCACCTTTGGGAAAAGGTAATTGTTTACGATGCAATCAATTAAGGCCGGCTCAAAATCTCTGTAATAAATTCATCTAAAATTTGCTGATGGTCGAAAGCCAACCCGGGAAGATGCGTTATTGGAAACCATTGAGCTTTGGCTGCATCGTCTCCGGCACAGGCGATTAATTCGTCTTCGGTAAAAGCATAGAAAATTACTGAAATGGTTCGGTGACGCGGATCACGGTCAACCGCCCCGAACGCCTTGAATTGCTTCAACTCTCCGATCCTCAAGCCAGTTTCCTCTTCCAGCTCTCGCCGGCAGGCATCCTCAAGAGATTCATTCAGTTCGATAAAACCACCGGGAAGCGCCCATTTTCCTTTATAGGGTTCGCGGGCACGTTCAATCAGCAAAACAGAATTTCTGTTACCAATTAAAACTGCATCAACCGTTACCGCAGGGCGGGGATAGGGATATGTGTACATAAGAGTTTCTTGTAAGTAATATCCACCCTTTGGCGGACGATTTTTAATTTCAGAGTCATTAAATTGTCATTGATAGTCATTTACTTGTCATTATCAAATTTCAATAATAAAAAAAAACAAACGTGAAGCTCTTGACAATGATTGACACGAAGCAAATGACCAAAATTACTGTCAACTGAGACTGATCACTGACCACTTCGTCCACCTAATCTTTTATAATCCGTTTCATTACACGCATCTGATGGGTATATTTTTTAGTATCGATGTTGAAGATTCCAAACTGGTCAACGTTATCGATGCGTACTTTTCCTGATGCATGAATAATTTTATGCTTTTCCCAGATAATACCAACATGAACGATCCGGCCTTCTCCGTCATCAAAGAAAGCTAAATCTCCGGGCCGGGTTTCTTCAACAAAACTTAAAGAAGTTCCGCAATGTACCTGCTGACTTGCATCGCGTGGAATTGAGTAGCCAACCATTTTATAAATAATCTGGGCAAAACCAGAGCAATCGATTCCAAGTGGAGAACGCCCTCCCCACAAATACGGGGCATTGAAATATTTTAATGCCTGATCGATAATTACCTTACGGATATTGCGTGGATTTTTATAGGTAATATTTCCGGTATGGCGAAATACTTCCTTTTGTATAGAAAACTCTTTAAGGTTTGGTCGCCAGCACGGCAAGGTACTTCCGGCAACAATCATCGTAGTTTGTTCTGCATTTACCGGAATAATATTAAAAATATCGATAGAAACGGCAAACGGCGAATGCTCAATCTTTTGATAGGTTTTTTCAGCCAAAGGGGTGATCATTTTCATGTCAACCCAACCTTCATAACCGTCAAAAGCCAGTTTTACACGACACCAGCCAAGCATAATTTCATTCACAATGAAATGCTCACCATACAAAATCTGAGTGATCATCTCGCTTTGTTCCGAGGGTTCTTTACGTACCGGAATGATACTTAAACCAGAAATGCCGTAGTTCATCTGTTTATTAAATTATTCAGAAAAAATTGCCGGTAATATTTTGAATCTCACTACTTATTGCAGTTTCGACAAGTTTCACCGAAGATTTTATTATTTTTAGTTTCTCAAAGATAAAACTTAACAGTTACTTTCTAAATTGCAATGGTTTTCAAAATCCAGAATTTATGAAAAAGTTATTAACCCGTCTGAATAATTCATACCATCTGTTTTACATCATAATTGTGCTTGTTGCAGGTATCGGTCTGATATTTTTGACATTTCCGGGCGAAAGCCGTTTTAAATACGAATTTCAGAAAGGAAGTCCGTGGCGCCACGAAACACTGATTGCCCCTTTTGACTTTGCGATATTAAAAACAGAAAGTGAAGTTAAAATTGAAACAGACTCTGTATTTAAAACTTACAAACCATATTTCACCTTAGACACGATTATTGGACCTGCCAAAACCAAAGAATTTGCTCTTGCGATTTCGAAATTTATTGGAACTGATAAAAAAATAAAAACTCCGGAAACATTTGATAAAATTCCTGCGATTCTGGAGCAAATTTACCAAACCGGTATTTTGCAGCAGTCGACTGATTCGTACAAAGAGCTGACCGGAAAATCAGAAATAATGCTGATAAAAGGGAATAAAGCCCTCAAGAAACCCATCATCGAATTATTTTCAATAAAAACGGCTTATTCACAACTGAATGACACTATCCGGATCTTAACAGACAAGTACTATCCCGATTTTATGCAAGCCATTAATCTGAGCGATTTTATTACTGAAAACCTATACTACGACGAACAACACAACCGGAATGAGAAAAATCACCTGCTCGAAAAACTTTCGACCACCAAAGGCATGGTGCAAGCCGGCGAAAGAATCATTTTTCAGGGCGATTTAGTAGGTCAGGAAAAATTTATGATTCTTGAGTCGCTTAAAAATACTTACGAAAAAAAGCGGGGCGACAACATCGAATATTTTCTGGTAATAGCTGGCCGTATGCTTATTATTTCAATTTTCATCTCAATGATGTTTCTATATCTGCTGTTTTACCGACGCGATATATTCGACCATAAGCGAAAATTCACATTTATCTTTATGATGATTGTTTTGATGGTTTTCATCGCGGGATTTGCTGTAAATGTGAAAGCTCTAAATATTTATATGGTACCAATGGCCATTTTGCCGATCCTGATCAGAATATTTTTCGATTCGCGAACAGCCATATTTTCATTAATGATTACCACCCTGCTGATTGGATATTTTGCACCAAACAGTTACGAATACATTATTTTACAGATGATTGCAGGAGTAATCGCTGTTTTTAGCCTGAATAAATTACACAAACGGTCTCACATTGTTTTCTCGGCGCTCTGGGTTTTCATGACATATTCAATTGTGTACCTCGCCATGGCAATGGTTCAGGAAGGCAGTCTGGATACCATTAATTGGGTAGCAATTGAATGGTTTGGAGTGAGCAGTATTTTTATCTTTATTTCGTATCCGCTCATCTATATTTTCGAGAAAATCTTTGGATTTGTATCAGATGTTACGCTGATAGAACTCTCGGATACCAATCAGCCTTTGTTGCGAAAACTTGCAGAAGAAGCACCCGGTACTTTCCAGCACTCCATTCAAATTGCCAATCTTGCCGAAGCAGTAATTCATCGTATTGGCGGAAACCCTTTCCTGATAAGAGCTGGGGCGCTTTATCATGATATTGGTAAAACCTCAGATCCTGAATTTTTTATCGAGAACCAGGCTGTTGGCATGAATCCGCACGACCAGATTGATCATCTTAAAAGTTCGGCCATTATTATCGACCACGTAGCCAACGGAGTTAAACTGGCCCGAAAATATGGGTTGCCCGAAATACTGATTTCGTTTATTACAACCCACCACGGAACTACTCAAACCGACTATTTCTATAAAATGTATCAGATTGAAAATCCGAACGAAAATGTTGATCCCAAAACATTTACCTATCCCGGTCCATTGCCGCAGAACAAAGAAACGGCAGTTCTGATGCTTATCGATGGAATTGAAGCTGCAACCCGCAGCCTGAAAGAAAAATCGGTAGAAAATATCCGTGAAATGATTGAAAAGATGGTCGAGCAAAAAATCAAATCGAACCAGTTGATTAATGCCGACCTAACTTTCAGAGATATAAGTATCCTAAAAGCAACTCTGCTCGAAAAGCTGGTAAATATTTACCATGTCAGGATTGAGTATCCCAAGTAAGTTCAAGGTTCCAGGTTCAAAGTTCCATGTTATCCTGACTTTGAATATTGAATGTTGGATATTCAACATTGGATATTGGTTGTTTGAAATTTTTTGTTCCTTATTTCTTATTCGAAATTTCTTATTTTTTTTAATTGCCGAATTGTCTCATTTTCAAATTGCATCTTTATGCTTGAACATTTTTACACCAGCATTTCGAAATATTATCAGCATATATTTCCGGCTAATCCTGAACAGGTGAAATTTTTAAGCACCGTTTTGCCTTATAACGGAGCAAAAGTTTTAGATGTGGGCTGTGCTGCCGGCGATTTGTCATTTGCACTGTCACGCTTCGGCTTCCCCATCTGGGCTTTCGATTTCGATGCCGAAATGGTTCAGATTGCACAAAATGCCAAATCGGAAGAAACCATGTTTCCGGTTTTCGAAATGCTGGATATGCGTTCGATTGGCAATCATTATCCTGAAACTTTTTTTGATACAGTCATTTGCTTCGGAAATACACTCGTCCATTTGCTTAATGACGATGATATCCTAAAATTTATACAGGCAGCTTACAAAGTACTTTCTCCTGAAGGAAAACTGACCATTCAAATCCTGAATTACCAGTACATCATTGACAATCAAATCAAATCACTCCCTTTGATTGACAACGAGCACATCACCTTCGAACGCAGGTATGAGTACGAAAACGACAGTGATCTGATTGATTTTAATACCAAGCTCACAATAAAATCGACCGGTCAGGAAATTACCAATTCAGTTAAACTTTATGCAATCAGGAAAAATAAACTTCAGGAATTATTGCAAAAAGCCGGATTTGACTCATTCGAATTCTTCGGAAACTTTAAATCTGAACCACTGACAAGTAACAGTTTACCACTGATTGTTACTTGTCAGAAATAAAATAAATTACCAATGATCAATATCCAATATTGAATAATCAATATCCAATATCGAATAAGAAATAAGAAACAAGAAAGTTCTAAATCTACTTGAAACTGTCCAGTAGAGGGAACATACTTGAAACCTGAAACTTGGAACCTGAAACTAATTTTATGAGCACTACCTACCTTCTCCTGACCGTTGTTTTCGCAGTTGTTTTTTTACTTTTTCTGGTACTGAAATTAAAACTTAATGCATTTATAGCCCTTCTGATAACCAGCATGTTCGTTGGTGTTGCAACAGGAATGCCGCTCCAGGGTATTCTGGATAGCATTCAGAAAGGAATGGGCGGAACACTGGGTTTTGTAGCCACAGTTGTTGGTTTGGGCGCCATTTTCGGACAAATGCTCGAAAGTTCGGGCGGGGCAGAATCGATGGCGCGCTATCTGGTCAAAAAATTTGGAGAGAAACGGGCTCCGTTTGCGATGGCACTAACCGGTTTTTTTGTGGGTATTCCTGTTTTTCTCGACGTTGGATTTATCATCCTTGTCCCCATTGTTTATGCGCTTTCGCGCGACACAAAAAAATCGGTTCTATATTACGGAATTCCTTTACTGGCTGGGTTGGCAGTAACTCATTCATTTGTACCACCTACACCGGGGCCAGTGGCTGTTGCTGAAATTATCAATGCAGAGTTAGGCTATGTCATTCTCTGGGGGATTATTCTGGGTTTACCCATTGCCATTTTGGCCGGACCGGTTTTTGGCAGGTACATCAGTAAAAAAATCATCGTTTTTGCCCCTGAAAACGTCACTGAAATTCATCCTGAAACAAGAAAAGACCTGCCTTCTTTTGGATTGATTATCAGCATTATTGCTATTCCTTTATTTCTGATTTTAATAGCTACTGTAACTGATGTATTGGTTGAAAAACAAATACTTCCAGCCGGTTTAATTCCTGAAATTATAGGTTTTATCGGACATCCGTTTTCTGCATTGACTATTGCAACTTTGATAGCAATTTATTTCCTGGGAATAAAAAAGGGCTTCAACAAAAAGGAAATTCTCGACCTAAGTACCAAAGCACTTGGCCCTGCCGGAATCATCATTCTGATTACCGGGGCTGGTGGAGTTCTTAAACAGATTTTGGTTGACAGTGGTATTGGCAAAATGATGGCCGAATCAATTGCTGATTCGTCGTTACCATTGGTATTGCTTGCCTGGATTCTTGCCGCGATAGTTCGGGTTACCCAAGGTTCTGCAACAGTAGCTATGATTACTGCTGCGGGTATTATGGCACCAGTTCTGGAAGGTTTCACTTTGTCATCAAATCAAACTGCTTTGATTGTAATAGCCATTGCGTCGGGAGCAACTTTGTTGTCGCATGTTAACGACAGCGGTTTCTGGCTGGTTAGCAAATACTTGGGAATGACCGAAAAACAAACCCTTCAATCATGGACAGTGATGGAATCAATTATTTCGGTATTGGGATTGATACTGTCTTTAACGGTAAGTTCATTGCTATAGTCGGAAATGGGATATATAATGATTTTTAGGGGTAAAATAAAGCAATATTTTTAGGTGCAGAGCACTGTTTTATAAGTTGTGATTCACGAAAGAGGTGCAGCGCACCGGAATATTAGAAATAAATACGTACTCTATTCCGGTGCGCTGCACCTAACCCGCTTTATTGACTTTTTTACTACAAATATTTTGCGGCTCTGCCGCTTTCATTCGAAAATATCGTTATTAATTAATTGAATATTAAGCGTTCTCATGGAACTCACACACCAGAAAGAGGTCGCTTTGAACATTAATTTTCATTTTATTCCGACTCCGATAAAATAATTATGAGCGGCATGTTCGTTTCATTTGAATAGAGTGAGTTCTGCTAAAACCTTCTTTGAGTTTTTTGCAGAACTATAGTGTTGTGTTAACTCAATTTTGTAGAGTCCCAGTCACCCCGAATTCATTTCGGGGTCCCATCATAGAAGGTATGCCGAAACAAGTTCGGCATGACGCTGCGTCAAAAGATCATTAACACAACACTAGTTATCCGGGCAAATCAGTCCAGCCAGTTCCTTCAGTATTCAAAAACAAAACGGCTGCTCCCACCAGGAACAGCCGTTTTCTAAATCAATAATAATCCGAAGATTATTTGTAGTTGCTTGGAATTTCGTCCTGCCATTCGTTCACTCCGTCACGAATTCGGTTACGGAATGTGAGTGTATCCTGCGCATAACAAGTATTTCCAGCTGCATTTACATACTTGTACTTCAGGAAAATTTTACGATTCTGTAAAAGTTTAGCCTGATTGAAAGTACAATCGCCATCAGGTAAAATCTGCACTGTGGCTCCCGGTAAACTACTTACTGTAATTTTACCTCCACTAAGTGTTAATTTCATTTCCTGTTTGGTTGGATTGGTAACATCGGCATACCCGTTTGATGTAAGTGCCATAGGTTCAATTGTTGTTAAAACCCATGCCTTGCTGGTTGGTGCATTTATTGCAGTGTAATAAGGTATAGTTTTAACAACTGCACCGGAAGCATCTTTCTCAACAGTTACTCCACCATGCCAGTAATTGCCAAAAAGCATATTTTCGTATTTCAGACCTATAACTGCATAGCTTTTTGCTTTTAAAACCGAATCGGCATCAGCACTTGTAATTCGCAGCGGCAATGCATAAGTGGCTACCAGCGTTGACAGATCAGCCAGAAATTTAGCTGAATCTGCCTTCAGGGTTATCGTACCAGAATGTTGACCAGCTTTTATTACAAACTTGCTGGCGTCGCTTAACTGATAATAGTTGGCTGGCATAAGTTTCAGCACGGTTACAGGATTGACTGCAGTTTTAATATAGTTGGCGGCAGTTTTCATCGAAGCCAGTGTTTGTGCATTAATCAGCGAATTGTCAATCTGATAATTTACAACACGGTCTTTCACGTTATCGCTCACTCCGCCTAGTGCAACACCCACCTGAATTTTCATGCCTTCGCCAACAACCAACGTCCTTACATCAAGCTGATAAGGAAAATAAATCCCATCATAGTCGTAGTCTTTAACGTAATCGTCGTAACAAGCATTAAGCAATACAGATACGAACAGAAGAATTAATATCTTTTTCATAGTTTTTCTTTTTTAAAAGTTTATTTCCAAGCTTCCCAGCCTTCGTTCTGTACCAGTTTATCCATGCGAAGCATTTCGTCGTATGGGATCGGAAGAAAATGTGAAGAGAACTGACGGGCTTCAACTTCAACATTGAGGTTGTATGTAAATGTACCATCAGCGTTTTTAATAATTTGAGCTCCGTGAACTGGTTTATTTAACTCGGCAAGTGGAGTAGCCCAACGCCGAAGGTCATAAAACCGGAATCCTTCGAAACAGGTTTCAATGCGACGTTCATTTCTAACCAACTGGTCAAACACATTTTCTCCGGCGGCAGCTACTTCATCCAGATATGGATCAGCAGCAAGCCCGTTGGCACCATCGTATGTTTTCCGCGAACGCAGATATTTAATGGCATCTTTGGCGGATAAACCAAATTTAGCTGCATCAGTTGGTCCAACCACATGGTTGGCAGCCTCAGCAAAATTAAGACACATGTGCGCCCAACGGATGTAAAATTTGGCGTGTGGCTGGCGGTTTGGCGAAGCATCTTTCCAATCCAAACCCATCCAAACCATCTTTTTAATGTGATAATTGGTGCGGCTGTTGGTTGATGTGGCGAGTGCCTGATCTTTTCCACCTTGCCAGTTTTCGAATGTGTACATCACATCAGTTTTACCAGAACGAATTGCTTTGGCATTGTTATGAAAGATCACACTGTAAAAACGTGGGTCGCGGTCTTTATAAGGATCTGCTGGATTGTATCCGCTTTTCGGATCAGTAATCGGATATCCGTTTTTCATAGGGAAAGCATTCACTAATTCCTGCGATGCCCCCATTGAGCCTGTTCCCTGGAAACCTCCGGGATAGAACATACGTTCCATCGCATCGTTTGCGTTATTGTACCTCGATGCAAAAATAATTCCGGGAAAGTTCGGATCAAACCAGTTTACTCCATTTGCAGGCACAAACCCTTTGGTTACGTTATCAACTGTCAGTTTAAAATCGATGACTTCCTTGGCATTTTTTGCGGCCATTTCCCAGCGGATTTTGTCGTTACCCGGATTAAATAACGGACTTGCCCATGTGAGGTAAACATTCGATTTGATGGCACGTGTGGTAATTCCATCCATGCGTCCCCAGTATTTGCCACCGGCATAAACCCTGTCTCCGGCATTTGGCACCAGAAAGTCGCGGTGTGCAATAGGCAAATATTTGTAGGCAGAATCGCAATCGGCCAAAATTTGCTTCACACATTCATCGTAGGTATTCCGGGGCAGGTTGGTAGCTTCAGTCACACTCAAAGGTTCGAGCACTATCGGATAACCAAGCATTTGACCATCCAGGCCTTTTCCGCCGAAACGTTGCAACAGGTCCCACTGAAACCATGCGCGCAGAGCGAAAGCTTCGCCCTGCAAGCGTTTTTTTACCAGTGTATTCCAATCGTTGTTCACAATAAACCGGGTGTTGTAACCCCTGCGGTCTTTCAGAAATGTATTAACAGAGTTAATGGCCCGGTAATCAATGTCCCAATAAGCACGGAACGGATCCTGACTGGTAGTTATCGCACCTACTGCCAAACGGCGAAGGTTGTCGGTTGTACTGGTACGTACGGCGTTATCCGTGGCGCAATCGAGGTAGGCACCATTGTTGTTGTTGTATCCACGGTTATCGTTATTGTCCATGTAATCGTAACATTGCCCTACCAAACCCTGCACTATATCCTGATATTTCCAGATTTCTTCGCTTGAAATATCCCCGTTGGGGTAAGGTTCAAGATAGTCTTTGCAAGAGGCCAGAAAAACGAGCAATGTACCCAATAGTAATATGTTCTTTTTATTCATAGTCGTCATGGTTTAAAAAGTTAATTTAAGTCCGGCGGTGTATGTCTGAAACAATGGATAGTTTTCCACTCCGGAATTAATAGACTCGGGATCAACATCTTTGATCTTCGAAATGGTCATAAGGTTCGAACCGTGTACGAAAATACGGAAGGCACGAACGGCAGGTAAATTCATTTTGCTAACCGGCACATTGTAGGCCAGCTCAATATTCTGAATTTTAAAATAGCCTCCTTTTCTCAACCAGAAATCAGATCCTACAAAGTTGTTGTTTATCCTGTAATAGGTCAGCTTCGGATAATCGCCTCCAATATTATCTTTTACGAATTTGGAGTAAGTATTATCGCCCCAGCCATTCCAGTAATACTGGTTGGTTAATGCGATATCGTAAAAAGCACGACCGGTGCCAATGGCTGTAAAATCGAAGTTTTTATAGCTTAGTTTGATATTCAAAGCATAAAACAAACGGGGAGTTGAATGGCCAATATTGCTGGCATCATTGTCATCTATCACACCATCGTTGTTCATGTCTTTGTACTTCAGGTCGCCTGCGTGTAAAACATCATCATACAATTGGGGAACAACCAATGCTTCTTCATCAGTGGCAAATTTCCCCAAATAAATCTGTCCCCAGTATGAATCCATTGGTGCACCAATTCTTGACTGGTGAGGATAACGGAAATCGGCTTCATCATATTTCTGGATTTCAGAATTTTGAATGGTCGCATTTCCACCAAATGAATATTTAAAATCGCCTGTTTTTTTTGTGTACTGCAGGCTTGTTTCCAAACCATAATAACGTACTTTATTAAAATTGGCCCGAGGTCTGGCTCCCGAAACACCTACAACATAAGGGATCGTATTTACTAACTGTGAAACCATTCCGTCGCGCTGATTGTCGTAATAGTTTACTTCGAGCGACAGTTTTTCGCTAAACATCACAGCATCTAAACCCACTGAAAATTCGCGGCGTTTTTCCCAACCCAAATCAGGATTTCCTGTGCGGTTGGGCGATGTACGATAAACCTGGTTGTCGGTACTTGTGCCAAACCACTGATTGGTTGCATGGGGACCAAAGGCAGAACCGGTGCTGTTATAATTATAACGGTCGCGGTAATAGAATGGAGAAAAGAAACTTTCGTAGCCAAGGATACCACCTTCGGCACGCAATTTCAGGTAATCGATAAATTTAGCCCCTTTCATGAAACCTTCTTCTGAAATCACCCAGCTTGCACCGGCAGAAGGCGACATAAAATAGCGTGCATCTTCGCTGTAACTTGATGAACCTGCATAATTCAGGATTCCCTGCACACTGTATTTATCATCGAAAGTGTAAATACCTGTCAATATTCCGGTTTGCTGACGTTCAGGTTCTTCGATTCCGTTGCGGAAAATTTTCGAGATATAATAAGTAGCAGATGCCTGAACATCGTTTTTACCAAATTTCCGGTTATATTCCAAAGTTTCGTAACCTACAAAACGCTGGAAATAGAAGTCGTGCAATTTGGCCATACTTGCCTGGTCAACACTGTTGTGTTCTGTAATTTTCGAAAGTGTATAATTGGTTCCGTCTGCATTTGCTGCAGGGGTAACAATATAAGCACTGTAATCTTCGGCTTTACCAATACGAAGCAGGTTGAATGCGTTGAACCCGATATATGTTTTCGATTTTAAACCTTGAACCATTTGGCCGAGATCAAAATCCAAAGCTACGTTAAACGCACCTGTACGGCCTGATTCGGTATAATAACCATTGTGTACAAGATTCCCAATCGGGTTGCTTCTGTATGCAGAACTCACGCCATACCATGGTTTATCCAAAGTAGGGTCATTATTGGCGTAAACCGGAAAGGCAATCGGCGGAGTTGCAGTGATCTCGTTGATTACCGATGGAAACTCAACAATATTCAATACAGGATTGTCAGTACCTTCAGAAGTAAATTGCGGATCGAATTCGTAGTTAGGTGAACGACGGAACGTCAGGCCTCCAAAGAAATCGAACTGCACTTTTATTACCTCATTAACTTTAATGTCGATGTTGGCACGTGTATTCAATCGGTTGTAATCAGCAGGGTCGCCAATCTTATACAAATCGCCTTCGCCGCTGTAGCCCAGATAGGTATAATACTGAACGATGTCGTTACCACCCGATGATGACATATTTGCCCTGTTAAAAGCCATGCTGTTTTTGAGCATCATATCGCGGTAGTTAACACTTGGATAAACCATGTCGTACGGATCATTTTTGTCGTAAGCAGCAATGGCATCATCGCTGTACAAGGGCGCCAATCCGCTGTTGGTTCTGGCCAGATTGTTCAAACGGGCATAATCGCCTCCCGATACAAATTCAGGGAAACGGTCAGCTATACTGATGCCTTTTTCAATGTTCACATTGATCACCCGATCGTGTGCCTTTCCACGTTTTGTTTTGATCAGGATAATACCATCAGCGGCAGAAGGCCCAAACATTGCTTTGCCTACGATGTCTTTTATTACTGTCATGCTTTCAATTTCGCTCGGATCCAAAGGCATTTCTGTAATTTCAGTAGGAACACCATCGATGATGTACATCATTCCACGACCGCGGGCGCCAACGCCTACCTTTTCTGAAATACCAAAAACATTCAGCGATTCTTCTGCGCTCATTCCCGGCATACCATTGTTTTCCCTGATTTCAAGGCCGGGGGCAAGACCTGTCATTGCATTACGGATATCGGTTGATGGATATTTATCCAGTTGGTTGCCTTTAATAACAAAAGCGCTTCCTGATAATTTCCGTTTTTTGACTGTCATAAATGGTAATTCAACCACATCGTCAGAGGTCATTAATAATTTTGCTTTCTCAAGTTTAACCACTTTATCGTTGAGTAATTTGCTGATAAATGTGATGCTCTTTTCAAATCCGAAAGCAGTTACTGAAACAAAATCTTCCGGAAAACCAACAATTGAGCAGCTACCATTTTCATCGGTTTCAGTATGGATAACACCTTCGCCTACAATTACATTCGCATTGGCAATGGCATCACCATCTTCATTGATTACCTTCATGATTAAACTTACAGGTTTCGCTTTTACTTTCTCTTCCTCTTGCCCCATAGTAGTTCCGGCCAGCAGAATAAAGAAAAGTAAGGTTCCGATAAACCTGTATTTCTGAAATAGTGTATGATAAATTTGCATAATCTTCATTTTATCGGGTTTAAATTACCAAACGATATTGGGTACAAAATTTTTCATTTTGAAATTATCTTCCGTATTGAACGGGAGATAGTACATGGGCTCTTTCCAACTTGGCTGGCGGTCGGCCGATAGTGGATAACGTTTGTACATAAACCCGGTAGGGTATGTAGCGCTAACCGCAACTTTTTCAATCTCCATTCCATATATTGGACCTGCATAAGCTTTGGGCGCATCTTTCCAGCGACGGATGTCGTGGTAATAATGACCTTCATAAGCGAGTTCGATATTGCGTTCGTTTTTAATCCTTTCCCTGAAAATTTCTTTACTGGAAGTGTATGCCGGTAAAACAGCAGGCTGATTAATACGGGTACGGATTACATTGATAGCCTCAACAGCTGTCATCGTTGCGCCCGGAGCCATGCCATTTGGCCCGTAAGCTTCATTGGTTGCTTCGGCATAATTCAGGTAAAGTTCTCCCAAACGAATCAGCGGATCAGTATGGATCACCGATTTCCGGTCTTTGGTACTGCCTTCTCCCCATATTTTCCGAATGTAATATCCTGTATAAGTTCTACCTAAATAAACTGTTGGATTGATAAGTTCTCCGTAAGAAACAACACCGGCTTTATTTTCCAGCCATATCTGGGCTTTACCGCCAGACCAACCTGTTAAAGGAGCCTGATTGTAAACAATATCGATATAGAAACGCGGATCACGATCTTTGTATGGATCTTGCTCATTGTAATGGCCGGCAGCGGCAGCAGCCTGACGATCGGCTTCGGTATTCAGCGGTTCGCCCCATTTGGTTTCAAATTTATCTACAAAATTCTGGGTCGGACAAACACCCGACCAGGAAGATTTGCTATCGCCAATTACTCCGGAAACGATCCCCTGGAAAAAACCATTGTTCCATGTAAGGTTACCTGCAGTCCACGCCCAAAGCTGTTCGTTGGTATAGGTGGTGCCTACATAATTTTTCTTGTAATCGGCAGCGCTTAGCAAACCATACAAATTTTTCTCGGCCAGTTGAATAGCTTCCCAGTTTGCTTTTGCGGCATCTTCCCAGGCTTTTACACCTTTGTCGTTGTTCAGCGGGCTGGCAGCATACAACAATGCACGGGCTTTGTAAGCTTTCGCAGCAACTCCATTCGGGCGGGCCTGGTCCGGATCGTTAAGGTGACCTGTCTGTCCTGGTCCCGGATCGCGGCGCATGATACCTGCTTTTTCAAAAAAGGTGGCAGCAGTATCCATGTCGGCTGCAATGGCAGCCAGTGTCTCGTATTTCGACAATCGCGGTATATCCCATTGGTCGTCAACACCGATAACTTTGGTAAGATAAGGCATTGGCCCCCATAAACGCATGAGTTCGAAATGACAAAAGGCACGCACAAAATGAGCCTGTCCAACAAAATCATCTTTGATTTTCTGTTCGGCATCCTGAAGTTTATTTATGTTCTGCAGTACCATATTGCATTTGCGAATTACCATGAACATGGATTCCAGAACAGGTCTCCTGTTTCCGTCGTAGGTAAATTTATTAATGAAAGCAGAAACCTGACCACTTTTCATTGTATGGCCTTCCATGTAACGCCCCATATCTGCCGCGTCAGTTACGCCTTCCCAGGTATATTTCTGATCCCATGAGTTGAAATAAAGCGGGAATGCGTTTTTGATGTTATAATCTCTCCAGCCACTGGTCCCAAAGTATTTCTGACCTTCGTAAACGCCATATAAGTATTGTCTGAAGTTGGCATATTTCGAGAATATCTCCTCTTCGTTCAGCCCTGATTCGGGTGCCTGATCGAGGTATTCTTCAAGGCATGACGGTGTAACCATCATGATCCCTGTCATTAATAATAAAATGATATATTTTTTCATGATCGTAGATTTTACAATTAGAATACGAACTTCACACCAACCTTAAAGGTTGACATCTGTGGATAAAACCCTTGCTGAAAATCTTTCCGTTCAGGGTCGCCTTCAATTAAATTGGTTAAAGTCAAGAGATTATTGCCGGTGACATAAACAAGAAAGCTGGAAACACCGGCCAATTTGTTTAGGAAACCCGGATCAAATGTATAACCTGCATAAACTTCTTTCAGTCGCACATAGTCGGCATTACGGAAGAAGCGGTCTTCAATCATCACCTGGTATCCGCGGTCGGCCTCGCCACCACCCCAGAACAAAATGTCGGCGCTCGAACTTCCGCTGTAATGCAGGGTTGAGTGATTGGCATCTGGATTGGTCGGACTCCAGTAGTCTAACTGGGAAGAGTGGATACGCCAGTCGCCTTTAATAAACTCAACTTCGTAGGTCTGGTTGTATTGAACGTACTTGCCAAGGTTACCCTGGAACATAAAATTGAAGTCGAAGTTTCTGTAAGTAAAACCACTTGACCATGAGAATGTAAAAGGAGGATAAGTTAAGCCCTTAATGGGGTGTTTATCGAGGGCGGTGATGGTTCCGTCAGTCATATAATCGAGGAATTTGTAGTCGCCCACATTCAATTTTTCCAACGCGATGGGTGATGGGTTGTTGTGAATATCATCAACCGATGTATAATAACCGGTACCAGTCAATTCAACACCACTTAATTCGAGTCCTTCCAGGCCAAATTCTGAACTAAGCATCTCTGTCAGTGGTTTCCCTGCCAGCTTGGTATGATCGGGTGCGTAAGGTGGATCGTCTTTAAATAACACACGGTTTTCGTTATAACCCATAATGGCTTTCAGGAAATAATTGAAATTCTTATTGACAACTTTATTGAAACCGATTTCAACTTCAATACCATGCTTCTTTACTTCGCCAAGGTTAAGTTCCTTAAAAGAGTTGCCAATTAACATGGTGGCACTTCGCGGTACCAATAACATCTTATCGCGTTGCTCATCAAATAGGTCAACCACCAGCGTAAACTGATCTTTAAATAATCCAAGTTCAAGACCAATGTCACGTTTTCGGGCTTCTTCCCATTGTGCACTCAGGTTGGCGCCAAGATCTTCGTGAATATATCCGCGTGAATCCTGGAAATAGTCGCTTTGGTATAGCCATCTGCTTCTGGCATAATCGCTACCGACTATCCCGTCAGAATATCTCAATTTTAGTTTGCTGACAACAGGAACTGCTGCTTTAAAGAAAGGTTCTTCAGAAATTACCCAGCCAATAGCACCTGCCGGAAATAATCCAAAACGGTTTCCGGGAGCAAAACGCTCTGAACCTGTATAACCAACATTGAATTCAATAAGGTATTTGTGCTTGTAGTCGTAGGTAGTCCTGCCAACCAGCGCTTCATTAAAATAAGCGAAATCAGTTCCCTTATTTTTTTCCTGACGGTTCAGCAAAGCCAAACCTGTAACACTATGGTTACCGAAGGTACGGCTGTAATTAAGGGCAAACTCATAATACAAATCGCGGTAATAATCGTCCTGCAAGTTTCCAACATTAATATCCAATGGCGCTTGGGTATAAACTTCATTTGCCTGTCCCGCACGAGTCCATGGGTTAATTGGTTTACCTGAAATAGGATCTACAGCACCAATTTTTGTATAGTCAAGTTTATATTGAGGAAAGCCCCAGTTAGCCAACAATGAATTATTTCGGAAATAAGTGCTCAAAGAAACTTTTCCATTAAAAGATAAGCCTTCGGTAATAAAATCAAGTTTCTGATCCAGAATAAGGTCAGTAAATAATTTTGAATCAACAAATTGCCTAAACTCACCTGTATTTAATGAAGTGTACGGGTTACCGGTGTATTCACCAAAAGCTTCTGCCAGTCGCATTCCTCTTGCATCAGGATAATCTATGTCAGGAACCTGCTCAAGCACCCATTCAGGAAAATAAGCAGGGAAACGAGCCGGACTGGTAGCATATAAATTACGCCATGGTGAACTGTTGGGCTGATTTTTAATCCCGGTCTCGCCACCCATTTTAAATGACAATTGCGTTTTAGGAGTCAGGTCAAAATCAACATTGGCGCGGTAGTTAAACCGGTTGTAATGGTAATTCATATCGTAGTAACCATCCTTTTTTGCTTCAAAAAATCCACTTTCGTTCATAAAACCCAGCGAACAGAAATACTTAATGAATTTGGTTCCACCTGCTACATTGAAGTTGGCGTTGACTGTTGGAGCGTAGGGTTTTGACAATTCGTCGAACCAGTTAACATTCGGATAACGAAGCGCATTCAGCGGAGTTGAAGGGTTTCTGTACTCTTCAAGAATACTCTCCGGCAAAAGGTCGGTATATTGTCCACCGTTCATGCGTGCCACATTCAGCAACGACATGGTAGTGTATGAATCGATATGATCAGGAATTCTTGTTGCTCTCTGAACACCGTAAGATGCAGTAAAGTCAAGTTTTGGTTTTCCCAGATTTCCACTTTTTGTAGTGACCAGAATAACACCGTTTGCACCTTTTGCACCGAATACAGCAGTAGCCGAAGCATCTTTCAATACTGAAAGGGAGTTGATTTCATTCGGATCCAAATCAGTAAAATCGCGTTCAACACCATCCACAAGTACCAAAGGTTGCGAACCGTTCCAGCTCGATAAACCACGGATAACAATTTCAGCGTCATTCGCTCCGGGTTCACCAGTCTGCTGAATGGTCAAAACTCCGGAAAGTTTACCGGCAATGGCATTGGTAACATTTGAAGTTCCTGAACGCATTAGGGTTTTGTTGTCAACCTGCGAAATGGCACCTACAACACTTTCCTTTTTCTGGGTACCGTAACCTACCACCACCACTTCTTCCAGGCCAACATTCGAATCGGTCAGCACAACTGTAAATTTGGTGTTGTTACCAATAGTCAACTCTGTGGAATTCATTCCAACAAAACTCACAATGAGACTTTTTGCCGTTGCAGGAATACTAAGGTTGAATTTTCCATTAGAATCGGTGATCGTACCAATGTTGGTACCGGAAACAATGACGGTAGCTCCCGGAATCGGGGCTCCCTGGCTATCATTAACCGACCCGCTGATTTGCTTCTGCTGCTCAACAGGATTAATTACCTGCTCCGGATTTGTATTTAGAGATAAACCATCTGCAGATACAGAGGCAAGTCCAAATAACAAACCGACAGAAAGTAATTTAATCTTCAAAAGAATTTGCGAACCATTTCCAAAAGGGAAACGGCCTAATCTTCGAATTTTTTCCATAATTTGATCTGTTAGTTAAAATAATTAGTTTGATTTTGTTGGTGTAGAAATTATTAAATCAACACCATCTGGAGAGGAGGACTACTTTGAAACCCTGCAATCGATTGCATGGGTTTCACAAAAAAAACATCAATTCATAAGCAATAGTTTAAGGTTAAAAAAGAAAGCTTTAAGCTAGATTCAATCAATTATTTGAAAAATCTGTGTTCAAAACTAAGAATAATTTACATTTATTAACAAGCAATTCATATTAAATTTACAATCAAAAATTGATTTTTTCATCGAAACAACTTCAGTTTTTAAATAAATTTGTGATCTTTGTCATACTTTTTCATGACAAAAAAAAACCCAACTATCATGTTCAAAATCCAGACATTGAATAAGATCGATCCTGAAGGATTGAAGATTTTCCCTTTAGACAAATACGAAATCGCAAGCGAATTTGCATCTCCGGATGCCATCATTGTTCGCAGTCAGGCCATGCACGACATGGAATTGCCATCGAGTCTTCTTTCGATTGCCCGTGCAGGTGCCGGTGTCAATAATATTCCGGTCGAAAAATGTACCGAAAAGGGTATTGTTGTTTACAATACGCCCGGAGCCAATGCTCATGGAGTTAAAGAAATTGTTATTGCCGGAATGCTGCTTGCTTCGCGCGATATTGCCAGTTCAATAGAATGGGCAAAAACGCTGAAAGGAAAAGGAAGCGAAGTTCCGGGACTGGTTGAAAAAGGAAAGGCCAACTTCGGAGGGACTGAAATACGTGGTAAAACATTGGCTGTCATAGGACTAGGCGCTATCGGCGTTTTGGTGGCCAATGCAGCTCAGGCACTTGGAATGAACGTGATAGGTTACGATCCTTACATTTCGGTAGCCCATGCCTGGAAATTGAGCCGAAATGTAAAAAAAGCCGAAGGTCTGGAATCATTGCTTGCCAATGCCGATTTTGTGACCCTTCAAATACCGCAAATGCCCGAAACCAAAGGCTTCATCAATAAAGACAAAATTAAAATGATGAAGAACGGGGTGAAAATCCTCAATTTTGCCCGTGGCGGACTGGTAAACAATCAGGATATGATTGAAGCCATCGAATCCGGAAAAGTTGGAAAATATGTCACAGATTTCCCTGAAGATGAACTGATCAACGTAAAAAATATAATTGCAATTCCGCACCTTGGAGCCTCGACCGAAGAATCGGAAACCAATTGCGCAATCATGGCCGTAAATCAAACCATCGATTATCTCGAAAACGGGAATATCGTTAATTCGGTAAATTTCCCAACTGCCGAAATGGAACGCAATGGAGGAACCAGGATCGTGGTTGCCAATAAAAATGTTCCGAAAATGGTTAGCCAGATTTCGGCACTTTTGGCTCACGAAGGTTTAAATATCTCGAACATGCTTAATAAAAACAGAGACGAAATAGCTTATAACATTATCGACATTGACGGCAATGTTCCTTCAACGATAAAAAACATGATTTCGGCTATTGATGGAGTGGTAATGGTTCGCATACTTCCTCCCAAATAATATTAATTTTTGCGTCTTAAAATATAAAATGCCCGGTAAGTTTAGTGTAATTACTATATTTGCCGGGCATTTATCTTGTATAGACAAGTCGTTTTGAAATTTATTCATTCAAACTAAATAAAAATGGGGAAAGACCTAATATTAAAAGCTGCTGACAATGTTAGAATTCTGTCGGCTTCAATGGTTGAAAAAGCCAAATCAGGCCATCCGGGTGGCGCAATGGGTGGTGCCGACTTCATCACTGTACTGTATTCAGAATTCCTGAATTACGATCCAAGCGATATGACATGGATTAACCGCGACCGTTTCTTTCTCGATCCGGGACACATGTCACCAATGTTATACTCGATTCTGTCGATGACAGGAAATTACACCATGAACGAACTGGCTAATTTCCGTCAATGGGGAAGCCCCACTCCAGGGCACCCTGAAGTTGAACCAGCCAGAGGTGTTGAAAACACATCAGGACCACTCGGTCAGGGTCACGTAATGGCAGTTGGTGCTGCTATTGCCGAACGTTTTATGGTTGAGCGTTTTGGTGAATGGATGGCGCACAAAACCTATACCTTCATATCCGACGGTGGCGTTCAGGAAGAAATTTCGCAAGGTGCCGGACGTATTGCCGGGTTCCTTGGATTGAACAACCTGATCATGTTCTACGATTCGAACGACATCCAGCTTTCTACTGAAACCAAAGATGTTACCAACGAGGATACCGCGAAAAAATATGATGCATGGGGATGGAAAGTGGTTACCATTGAAGGTAACAATGCTGATGCCATTCGTGCTGCATTGAAAGAAGCTCAGGCTGAAAAAGAAAAACCAACGCTGATTATTGGTAAAACAATTATGGGCAAAGGCGCGTTGAAAGCCGATGGTTCGAGCTACGAACGTCGTTGCGAAACTCACGGTATGCCATTGGGTGAAGCAGGCGCTTCGTTCGAAAAATCTATTGAGAATCTGGGTGGTGATCCAACAAATCCATTCGTAATTTTTGATGATGTTCAGGCCATGTTCGATGCCCGCAAAGCAGAATTAGTTGCGGCTGCTGCAAAGAAAAAAGCAGAGCAGGACGCATGGGCAAAAGCAAATCCTGAATTGGCTTCCAAGCTGGCTAAATTCTTCAGCAAAGAAGTTCCTTCATTCGATTTTAGCAAAATTGCACAGAAAGCAGGTTCAGCTACTCGTGCTGCTTCAAGCACCGTTTTGGCTGCTTTTGCCGGCGAAGTTGAAAATATGGTGGTTTCTTCAGCCGACCTTTCAAACTCTGATAAAACTGATGGATTCCTGAAAAAGACTACCGCATTCAAAAAAGGTGATTTCTCCGGATCATTCTTTCAGGCTGGCGTTTGCGAGCTGACCATGGCTTGTATCATGAACGGCATGGCACTGCATGGCGGTATTATTCCAGTTTGCGGAACATTCTTCGTTTTCTCCGATTACATGAAACCTGCAGTTCGTATGGCCGCCCTGATGCAGTTACCTGTTAAGTACGTTTGGACTCACGATGCTTTCCGCGTTGGAGAAGACGGACCAACTCACCAACCTGTTGAGCAGGAAGCTCAGATCCGCCTGATGGAAAAACTGAAAAACCACCACGGCAAAAATTCAACATTGGTGCTTCGTCCGGCTGATGCTGAAGAAGCAACCGTTGCATGGAAACTGGCTCTTGAAAATATTGACACGCCAACAGCACTGATACTTTCACGTCAGAACATCAAAAATCTTCCTTCAAAAGGCGACCGTTACGCTGAAGCACAACAGGCTGCTAAAGGCGCTTACATTGTTACCGATTCGGAAGGTACTCCTGATGTAATCTTGTTAGCCAGCGGTTCTGAAGTGGCTACTTTGGTTGAAGGACAAGCATTATTGGAAAAAGAAGGTATTAAATGCCGCATCGTTTCTGTTCCTTCCGAAGGATTATTCCGCAGCCAATCGAAAGAATATCAGCAAGCAGTACTTCCTTCAGGAATTAAAAAGTTCGGTATGACTGCCGGGTTGCCTGTTAATCTGGAAGGTTTAGTTGGCGCCGACGGAAAAGTATTCGGATTGGAATCATTCGGTTTCTCTGCACCATACACCATTCTGGACGAAAAACTTGGTTTTACAGCCGTGAATGTTTACAATCAGGTGAAGGAAATACTGGGGTAAATTATTGACTATTAACTCTTAACTCTTCCAAAGCTTTAGTAAATTATAGGAAGAGTTCTCGATACCCTGAAATCAATCGGTTTCAGGGTATTTTTTTTACTGTAGATAATCTTTCATCTTTCTTATATTTGAATACTATTGTGACTGTCGGAAAAGATAAAAAATTCATAATTTTGATCACATGAACAAAAAAACAAAACATATTGCCCGACTGATCAGGAAAAAGATTGATGAGATTGACCCCGGCGCACAGATCATACTGTTTGGTTCAAGAGCCAGAGGTGATGAAAGGATTGATTCTGACTGGGATTTACTTGTTTTAACCGAATATCCCGTTGATCTTGACAAGGAACAACTGTTTAGAAACAATTTATATAATCTGGAATTAGAGACGGGTGAACCGTTTTCCCTCATTGCCTATTCAAAAAATGATTGGAATACAAAACAACGAATTTCCCCATTTTATGCGAATGTCAAAAAGGAAGGAATAAGTATATGAGTCTAGAAGAAAGGTCCGAATATGTCCAATACCGGATAAAATCTGCATTGAATACGTTTGATGCAGCCAAAGTTCTAGCTGAAAATGGATTTTGGAATTCGGCAGTAAACCGACTTTATTATGCAGTCTTTTATGCGGTAAATGCTCTTCTTGTTAAAAATGAGATTGATTCCGTTTCTCATTCAGGCGTACGAAGTCAGTTTTCTCTTCATTTTATCAAATCAGGAAAACTTGATAGAAAATATGGTGCTTTATTGTCTGAATTATACGACTGGCGACAAAAGGCAGATTATGGAAATGTATTTGACTTTGAACCAGAATCGGTCAAACCCAGGTTTAATGATGTTTTAGAAATGATACGAGAAATAGAAAAAGAAATAGCAAAATCTGTATAATAAATAAGGCAGCCCATTTGAGCTGCCTTATTTATTTTTTATAGGGTTAATCTAAGTCTGTTTAAAAAACTTATTATAAACCTGCATGTTCCGATCAATGTGAGCCTGCATTTTTTCATAAGCCCGGTCAGCATCCCGTTCGCGAATGGCATTCACAATTTCTTTGTGATATCCGAGGGTAATTTCCTTTTCTCCGTCAATGTTGGCATAAATAAAATTACGCATTCGTGGCAACAGATTGTGCACAGGCTCCATCGTAATAATCACAAAAGGATTTTCGGTAGCACGGGCTACCGCCAGATGGAAACGGTTGTCGATATCTGATTCGAGTTGGGTATTATCCGGATTGCATTTGGCAAATTCGATCAAATTGTTCTCCATGATTTTCAGATCTTCTTCGGTGCGGTTAAGCGCTGCCATTTTAGCAATTTCAGGTTCAAAAGCCAGGCGAAGTTCAATAATCTGACTGATTAGATTTTCATCAAACTTCAAGTCGTAATACAAGTTGAGAGAACTGATGGCATCCTTTAATTCGATCTTGGTAACCACCATCCCACTACCCTTCTTGATTTCGATTAATCCGCGTGCGCTTAAACGTCGTAAAGCTTCGCGAAGAGCTGTTCGGCTAACGGCAAACATCTCACACAACTCGCGTTCAGAAGGAAGTTTAGCCCCAATAGGCAACTTTTTCTCACGAATCGCCCGTTCAATATTCCGTTCTATTTTCTGACTTAATGTTTGGGTTGTGCCAATTTTTTGAAAAATATCTTCCATCGCATCCATGATTAATCTGGTTTAATATCAGCTTGTTTACACAAAGAAAATGATTTTTTGCAATTTGTATGCTATCATACAGAAAAACCTTTTCCAAAGCATAAAGCTTTGAAAAAGGTTTTTTTGATGTCCCGATTTTACGATTCGCACAGATACAGGACATGTCCTGTCTCTACAATGGCCTTGCTACTTCCATCGCTTTTCCTTCGTATACAATCGTTGCATCTGCTTTCTTGCTCAAATCAAAAGCAACCGGCTTTTGTTTTCCAACCCAAACAATGTTGAAAGTGCGCGATTTCAGCATTCCTTCGAACGAGCCATTTACATCGCCAATAGTCAGTTTTCCGGATTGTTCGCTATATTTAAACTGAATGGTACCGAAAGCACCTTTTTCGTAGTTGTAATTTACGCCTTCGTCCTCATACAAGGTAAATTCGGCATCTTTTCCGGTGTAAACGTACAAGGTTATTTCATCGGCCTGCTTTTCACCGGTGTATTGAATTTCTGGACCAAAAGGCACGATAGAACCTTCTTTCACAAACAATGGCATCCGTTCATAAGGGGCGTCAACACTAACTTTTTGTCCACCTTCAGTATATTTTCCGGAGTACAAATCGTACCAGCCATTCGCCGCAGGAAAATAAACCTCGCGGTTGCGCGCTTTGTACTCATATACAGGAGCAACCATCAACGAAGGGCCGAACATGTACTGATCGCCAATGTTGTTTACTTGTGCATCGCCGTTAAAATCCATTACCAGCGGGCGCATAATCGTATAATCTTCGAAATGTGTTTTTCCGGCCAGCGAATAAATATACGGCATCAGGCGGTAACGCAGTTTATTCACGTACACCATGCTTTTATAAGCCGGATGGTTTTCGGGAGCAATATTAAACACTTCGCGGTATGGGAACTGCCCATGACTGCGGAACAACGGACAGAAAGCACCAAACTGGTACCAGCGACTGTTCAATTCGCGCCATTCGTTTAAATCTTCAGAACCCTCTTTTGCACGCACGTAACGATTCTCCACACAGAATCCGCCAATGTCCATCGTCCAATATGGAACTCCTGAAATTGCGAAGTTCAGACCTGCTGAAATCTGGGCTTTCATATCTTCCCAACGGGTGCCAATGTCGCCGCTCCAGGTGGCTGTCGAATAGCGCTGCAATCCGGCAAATCCGGAGCGGGTCAGAAGGAACACGCGCTTATTGGGATCTTCGCCGCGCTGACCATTGTAAATCGCTTCGGCATTCATGAGCGCATACGCGTTGAAATATTTAGTCGATGGCCCCAAAGCAGTTGGTGTCATCAGCTCTTTGCGGTATTCGATGCTTGCATTCGACAGAATATCAGGTTCAGAAGCGTCCATCCACCAGGCATCAAAACCTTTGGTGTAAAGGTGTTCTTTCATCTGGCTCCAGAATAATTTGCGGGCATCCGGGTTGTAGGCATCGTAGAACGAACCAATGTAGCCTTTGCCAATCCAATCGCGAACGCTGTCTTTTGTAGCGCGTTGATACATCCAGCCTTTGCTGTCGAATTCCTTGTAATGATCGGTGGTATGATAGAATTTTGGCCAAACCGAAATCATAATTTTGGCATTTAAATCGTGTACCTGATTTACCATTCCAGCCGGATCGGCAAAAAACTTAGGATTAAACTCGTGCGAACCCCATGATTCGGTGGGCCAGTAGCTCCAGTCGAGCACAATATTATCGAGCGGAATCTGGCGTTTGCGGTATTCTTTCACCACATCAACCAGTTCGTCAGCAGACTTGTAGCGTTCGCGACTTTGCCAGTAACCCATCGCCCATTTGGGCATAATCTGAGCTTTGCCGGTCACAGTGCGGTAACCGCTGATTACTTCGTCCAAATTGTCTCCTTTGATGAAATAGTAATCAATCTGGTCGCCCATTTCAGAAGAAAGTGTCAGCGCTTCCTGATCGGCTTTTGAGCGTGGGCTTAAGGCTTTCAGACCAACGTATGAAGTTCCGCCATCGGGTTTCCATTCCAGACGAAGCGAATATTTTTTGCCTTGCTCCAATTCTTTGCTGAACTTCCAGGTATTTGGATTCCAGGCTGTACGCCAGCGTTCAGGAACTACCAGTTCGTCGTTAATGTAAACTTTGGTGTATCCGGCATAATACAGTTTGAAATGAAATTCGCCTGATTCTTTGGGTTCAATCTGGCCTTTCCAAACGATGGTCGAATTATTGAACTGAAATCCCTCCGGAAATTTTTTGATGGTTTCCAGATTTTCGTAATCAATAGATGATTCATTCCGGTTTATAAAAACCTGATTGGTGTCTGAATTGGTATAATAAATTCCGGATAAACCACCCTCCTCGCCTTTCGAATTGTAAAGTTTAAATAGATCCATTTCAGAATAATCGCGCGGATCGCCAAATTTGGTAATTGAATAATTATCCCACAAGAGACCATAGTTTTTGTTCGAAACCACGAAAGGAACCGACACTTTGGTATTGTACTGAAACAAGATTTCGTTGCGACCTTTGTAGTTAAATTCGTCAGACTGGTGCTGTCCCAATCCGTAAAAAGCCTCATCATCAGGCGATTCAAACACCTGCGAGAAAGAATAACCTGCGGTACCTTCAACAGTAATCGGCGAAAACGATTTTCCTTCACTTTCTCTTTCCTGAAGAATGACCCGGTTGTTTTCATCAAGAAAAACCACCGCGCCTGAATTCAGCGAAACTTTGGCTTTTACTTTTGCGGTGGTCAGAATTAAACTATCGTTTTGTTCAAATACTTCGAAGCTGACGGGTGCACCAGTTTGATCGACTACGCAAAGACTTTTGTCGCTTGAAAACTCATTGGTTGGCGATGCCACAACGCGAATGATCTGATCGTTAACCACATCAAGCCTAATTGCCCGGGCTCCCTTATCGGTTTTAGATTTTGGGTAAATCGTTACTCCTTCCGAAGTTTTCTCCCATACTTTTTGCGAGCATGCAGCCAAAACAAGCACAATCGCAGATAAAAACAGAATTTTCTTCATAACATATAGTTTTAGGTCAATATTGTACTAAATACAATTTGAAGCAAAAATAATCTTTTATGTCATTTCAACACTTAAAATTCAGCCAATAATCATTCTTTAAGCTAAAATCCGTTAAGTTGCATGGTAACAGTCGGTATCAGGAGCAATGCTCCAACAACAAACAATATTAAAATAAGCGGGAAAACCCACTTCAGCCATTTATGATAGGGAATTCGGGCAACACCCAACACACCAATAAGAATTCCTGAAGTGGGTGTAATCATGTTAGTGAAGCCATCGCCAAACTGAAATGCCATCACAGTTGCCTGTCGCGAAATACCGATAAGGTCGCCAAACGGAGCCATTAATGGCATCGTAATGGCAGCTTTGGCCGAACCACTTGGTATAAAAATATTGATCAGGGTTTGAATGCTGTACATGATTTCTACTGACGCAATTTTACCGAACTGACCGAGTGATTTCGACAAACCATACAAAATGCTGTCGATCACGCCGCCATCTTCGAGTACCACAATTATTCCTCCGGCTAAACCCACAATCAACGCAGCCGAATAAATATCTTTCATTCCATCGATAAACGACATGGCGATTTCGTTGGCGCTTTGGTTAAATGCCATTCCTGAAGCGATTCCGGCAGCCAGAAAAAGTGTGGCAATTTCCATCACGTACCAGCCATATCCCATCACCCCAACAATCAGGAAAAGAATAGTATAGCCAAGAATCAGCATGATAAAAAAATGAATGGACTTTTTCAGGCTATACCATCCGAGCAAAGCAAAAAGTACAGTCGAAATCGGGATAATTGGCATATTGACTGATGAATTTCCAATTTTCAAGGACGATTCAGGATAAGCGATCGCGAAGGCTGCAAGTACAGCAGTAATGAGACCATAAACTACCCAGGCCATTTTAGGTGTGTGATATTCAAGTTTTTCGTTGTTTAACTGAACATGTTCGCGCCAGTAGGCATCTTCTTCGTAAACGGGCGAAAGTTTTGGGTTGCGCCTTATTTTGGCCATGTACCACAACACGTATCCAATACCGGCAATGTTAATAATCAACCAACTGAAAAGGCGAAATTCGATACCCGAAAACAGGGGAATTCCTGCCAATCCCTGTGCAATACCAATGGTAAACGGATTTAAGATGGCACCTGCAAAACCAATATGCGCCGCAATATAAACCATACAGACTCCGGTAATTGAATCGTATCCCATCGAAATTGCCAGCGGAATAAAGATTATCACAAAAGCGATGGTTTCTTCGCTCATACCAAAAATAGCCCCAAACGAACTGAACAGCAACATGATAAAAACCACGATTACATTATCGATTCCGACAAATCGTAAAAATCTTGTTTTATCTAATTTCCTTATCTTTTTCAGGAATGAAAAAATAGCCACATCAATGGCTTTGGTTTGATTCATAATCCAGAAAGCCCCGCCGATGACAAGGATAAAAACGATGATTCCGGCCTGTTTTACGAAACCGTTAAAAAGAGCGGAAAAAATCTGCCAGGTTTGGGCGACCGCTACTTTTTTTGATGGGTGTCCATCGGGCAATTCGCTCATTTGGTGATAAACCATCAATGTTTGCTCCTTGCCATTAACAACTTGCGTTTCTTTTACGAATTTGCCGGGTGGTATAATCCATGTTAAAATGGCTGCAAAAACAATGATACTAAAGACAATTACGAAGGTGTGCGGAACTTTTTTAGTCATCTGCGGTTAGTTGAATCTGTTGATACAAAATTATACTTCTGATCCAATTATCAAAGTGATGTTTTTTCATAAGCAATTAAAATTATGTACCCTAACTTTGCCATTTGACGCCGACAATTCTACTTTTACAGAAAAAACAATCAACCATAAAATGAAGAACCTGATTTTGAAACCAAATACACGAAACACAAACACCTATATCGGCCTGTTTTTCATGGCATTGATTGTTGCCATCTTTAGTTTTCCTGAAATAGAACTTACCTATAACATTGGCATCGACCCCCCACTTAAATGGCTATACAATCATCTGTTTTCAACTGGGCTTTCGGCCGGGCGCGACATCATTTTTCCGCATGGACCGCTCGCTTTTTTCATGTATCCTTTGGCTGAAAATTTTATTTTATCGGTAGCTGTTACCATGCTTTTACAAATCGTATTTTTATTTCAGTTATTTAAGCTTTTCAACAAAAACAAATGGCAATATTGGTTGTTGACGGCAGTTTTGGCATGGTTTATTTTCAGCCTTTCAAATTTTAATCAGCTTATTATTTCCAATATTTCGGCAGCTTATTTGCTTTACCTGAAATATGAAAAACCCTTACCGAAATATTGGGGTCTGGTACTTACAGCCTTTGCCATTTATGTAAAAGCTTACGTCGCAATTATTGCCGGAACACTAACTTTTTCGCTGCTGGCAATAGAATTTATCCGAACAAAAAATTACAAACGCAGCCTTGCAGACACTTCTATTACATTGGCTGCCATGCTGTTATTTTGGATTTTTATCTATGGAAGTCCGGGTGGATTTATTAATTATTGTATCGGAATGTTTCATCTGGCAGGCGACAATTCGGCTGCGGCCGCTTTTCACCCAACAAATAACTGGCTGCTTATTCTCCCCTTTTTAATCGGGTGTTGGGCAATTCCGTTTTTACAGAAAACCAGTGAAGGCAAAATTTTCGGCTTTCTTTTTTTGCTGGCTTTTTTTGCGGCATGGAAATACGGAATGGCCCGCGAAGATTATTCACACATTAAAACCTATCTGCACTTCGTGGTAGTTTCGATGATCCTATTTTTGGTTTATAATCCTATAAATCTGTTCATTAACCTTCCAGTTTTAGTATTTGTATTTTTCCTTTTCATACTGAATATGAAAAATGTGGAAAACCCGGAACCGCTCACCCTCAATTATTTGGGAATTGGAAACTTCACGAAGTTCATTTCAAACTATTCGGAAATAAAAGAAAAAAGCGAAAAGCAAAACCTCGAAAATATTGCAGTCAACCGGTTACCTGAAGAAATCCGAAACCGGATTGGAAACGCAACGGTTGATATCTATCCTTATGATTACACTATTCTTGCAGCCAATAAATTAAACTGGAAAGCGCGCCCGGTAATACAGTCGTATGCGGCTTATACTTCGTGGCTCGATAAAAAGAATGCGACTCATTTTGCCGGTAGCGAGGCTCCCGAATATTTCATTTTTGGCTTGAATAATATCACGACCGATCTGAATGGAGGCCAGCTTGAAAGTATCGACAACCGTTATTTGCTGAACGACGAGCCGCAAACCCTAATCGAATTAATCAGGAATTATGACCCAATTTATTCCGACGAAAATTTTCTCGTGTACCTGAGGCGTAATCAGCCGTTGGAGATTCGCTCTGCAATCACAAATGCGCAATCGGCCAAATGGAACCAATGGATTGCCATTCCCGATTCTGCCAGTCATTTTACACGACTGAAACTGCATACTGACCGTAGTTTTTCAGGAAAAATAAAAAGCTTTCTGTACAAAGACGAACTGTATTACATGTACTTTAAAACCATGAATGGCAGCACGCTAAAATACCGGATTGTTCCACAAAATGCAGCTGATGGAATTTGGATTTCGCCTTTCCACACAAGTGCCGGAAACAACTCGCCTTCAGAAAAAATTACTGAAATACTAGTGACTGTTTCGGATAAAGACATGGTAAAAAATACGTTCTCTTATGAATTCGAATATTTTGACACTGATGAGAAAACAATGGATAGTTTCTTCGGAAAGGATTCAATAATTAATCCTGAAGTAATTATAAATGAATCATTTAATTTAGAATCTGACCAATCTGGCTGGAATGGCTTCGATGTAAAAAATGTAATTATCGACCTTGTTGACCATCAAAAATACTATCGTGTTGAAGCAGAAGGGTTCTCACCAACATTCAGGTTTAATACCGACAGTTTAGCCATGCCAACACGCATAACCGTCGATTGCTGGTTAAAAACCGCGCGAGACGCCCACTCAAGCCTGGTAATTGAAACAGAAAATGCAGCCGGAGAAAAGAATTGGCAAGGAATTGAAGTCAACCGCCAAATAATTGATCAGGACGAATTCAATCATATTTATAGTTATCTCGATTTGAACTCGCCAGTTGCGAAAATAGCAGTTTACGTGTGGAACAACGGAAAAAAAACTGTGATGATTCATTCTCTAAATGTAAAGTTAATTAACAAACACCTAAAGTCATGACTGAAAATCAAGACAAAATCAATCAGCTTCTCGAACAACTGGATTCTGTTTTAAAACGGCAGGAGTTATTTTCAGAAGAGATTGCTGAATTGCAGAAAGAAATTCTCAAGCTAAAATCTGACAATAAACCTGAAATAGAATCAGTAATTGAGGAAAAAGAAATCGCCAAAATTATTCAGCAAAGAACTCCGGAAGTTATACTTGACGATAAAGAAAAGTTGTCTTTCGAGCCTAAGAAAGAAAAAGTTATGGCTCACCCTGTTTATTCCAAGCCTGAAGTTAACAATCAAAAAAAGGCATCGAATCTCGAGAAATTTATCGGTGAGAATCTGATCAATAAAATTGGAATTGTGATTACTGTAATTGGTGTTGCCATTGGTGCAAAATATTCTATCGATCATCAGTTAATCAGTCCATTAACGCGAATACTGCTTGGTTATTTGATGGGCATCGGCCTTCTGGCAACCGGATTAAAACTGAAACATAAATACGAAAATTACAGTGCCGTTTTGGTAAGTGGGGCGATGTCAATCATGTATTTCATTACCTATTTCGCATACAGCTTTTATGATTTAATTCCGCAGGTTCCATCGTTTTTGCTGATGGTTATTTTTACGGTGGCGACAGTTTATGCCGCACTGAAATACAACAAACAGGTAATCGCGCACATCGGTTTGGTTGGAGCCTATGCCGTGCCGTTTTTGTTGAGCAAAGATTCAGGGAATGCTGCCATTCTTTTCAGTTATGTGTCCATCATCAACATTGGCATTCTCATAATTTCGTTCCAAAAAGACTGGAAACCTCTCTATTATGTGTCTTTTCTACTTTCGTGGCTCATCTATATAACCTGGCTGAATTTGAATTATCAAAACAGCGAACATTTCGCTCTCGGATTAATATTTGCCGCAGTTTTCTTTGCCATTTTTTATCTCACATTTCTGGCATACAATCTTCGCGGAAAAGCCAACTTTGACACTGAAGACCGACTTCTTTTACTTGCCAATTCAGGAGTTTTTTTCGGAATTGGTTATTATATTCTGAATAATCATGAAGCCGGAACTGATTTTTCAGGTGCATTTACGGCAGGCAATGCGCTGGTTCACCTGATAGTCAGCGCTGTAATTTACAGGCAAAAACTTGCTGACCGGAATCTATTTTATTTCGTGGCCGGATTGTTCATCGTGTTCATTACCATTGCTATACCTGTTCAGATTGACGGAAAATGGGTGACCGTTTTATGGGTTGGTGAAGCTGCTTTGTTGTTTTGGATTGGCCGAACCAAAACCGAACCTGTTTACGAGAAGTTATCATATCCGCTGATGATGATCGCAACATTTAGTCTTTTGCATGATTGGGGAACAGGTTACTATCAGTTCGGTGCAGAGGAAAAGTTAATACAGATTACCCCAATTTTCAATCTCCACTTTTTAAATTCATTGTTGTTTATCGCTTCGTTTGGATTCATCAATATACTGAACAGCAATAAAAACCATACTTTGGCATTGACCGGCAGAGTCGCATTCAGACAACTTCTTAACTTTCTTTTGCCAACTGTTTTCCTATCAGCAATCTATTTCGCTTTCAGGCTCGAAATTGCATCCTTTTTTGGACAATTGTATGAAAATTCGGCTACCGGTATTGATCCTGTAATCAAAAATGTGGAATTGCTATCATTCAAATCACTTTGGATGACCATCTACACCCTGGTGTTTCTGACCATTCTTTCGTATGCCAATATCTTAAAACTGAAGTTGAAGGAATTTGGACATGTCAATTTATCACTCATTGTAATAGCCATTTTGGTATTTTTGATCAACGACTTGTTCATTCTCGGAGTTTTGCGACAGACTTATATGGAACAAACTCTGGCACATTATTATCCGAGAGGAGTAATTTATATTACTTTCAGATATCTATCCTTTGCCTTTGTTGCACTTATTCTCTTTGTAACATACACCTACATCAAACAATCCTTCCTGAAATACAACTTCAGGATGTATTTTGATCTTTTGCTTTATGTAACAATTCTGTGGATTGCAAGTGCCGAATTGATCAACTGGATGGATCTTTCAGGATCAGATACCTCGTACAAGCTCGGATTGAGCATTCTTTGGGGAGTTTATTCGCTGATCCTGATCTCATTGGGAATCTGGAAAAAGAAGAAACATTTAAGGTTTGGCGCTATTGCACTGTTTGCGGTCACACTGATTAAACTTTTCGCGTATGACATTTCGCACCTCGAAACCATTCCCAAAACGATCATTTTCATTTCACTGGGAATATTGCTCCTGATTATCTCGTTCCTTTACAACAAGTACAAGCATATTATTTCTGAAGAAATGGAAAACTAGAAATGAATCAATCTGAAATATCAAACATTCGACTTCACAATCAGCAGATTGCCGCCACCAACCTTAAAACACCAAAAGAACTTGCAGGCTGGATGGGTGCAATGCAGGCGCAGGATTTTAATCAGGCGAAATGGGCAATCGGCGTGCGTTTACCGCATTTGACTGAAGCACAAATCGAATTGGCTTTTAATAACGGAGAAATAATCCGCACCCATTTGATGCGCCCAACCTGGCATTTTGTTTCGGCCGACGACATTTACTGGATGTTGGAACTGACATCTCCTCAAACTAAGGCAGCCACCAAAGCCAGACACCGTGATTTGGAACTTACAGAATCCATTTTAAAGAAGAGTCGGGAAATTCTGATCAAAACTTTAGAGGGAAATCAATCGTTTACCCTTGAAGAATTGAAATCCTATTTTAAACTTGGCGGAGTAAACACGGATGAACAGCGGTTATATCATATTCTGATGGAAGCCGAAATTGACAGTGTTATTTGCAGCGGAGCAATGCAGGGCAAAAAGCAAACTTATGCTTTGCTTGAAGAACGGGTTCCGGCAAAACGGACTTTGAACAAAGACGAATCCCTGGCGCTACTGGCTAAAAAATATTTTACCAGCCACGGTCCGGCAACTTTACCCGATTTTTTGTGGTGGTCGGGCTTGCCGGTTGCCGACGCCCGAAGCGCGCTGGAAATGAATAAACCAACATTAATTTCAGAAACCATTGACTTTGAAACGTATTGGTTTGCCGAACCGGTTTCTAAACCTGCTTCGCCGACTAATTCGGTTTATTTGTTGCCTGCTTTCGATGAATACCTGATCAGTTATAAAAACCGGAGCGCTGCCATTACCATCGACCATCATAAAAAAGCCATTTCCAACAATGGTATTTTCAGACCTATTATTGTTGTGAACGGGCAAATATCAGGACTTTGGAAACGAACCATCAAAAAAGATTTGGTATTGATCGAACTTGATCATTTCAGGGCACACAACAAAACGGAAGAAAGCCTAATTTTGAAAGCTGCCGAATCATTTGGACAATTTTCAGGAAAGAAAACAGAACTGAAACTTAATACAAAACCAGACTAAGCTATGAAGTATTATTTTATCACTTGCATTTGTTTTATTCTCCTGAATATTTCGGGAAACGCACAAAACCAGCAATCCGATAAGTGTAAAACCATTCAGGTTGAAGCACAGCGAAGGCTTTTCAACAGTGGCGATGTAAAATACACGCCTTATGAATCTTTCGAAACGCGAACAGTTGACCTGCTTTCTGGGTATAAAACGCCAAAAGAATTACCGGGAACGAGTAAATACGGTGGATGGCTGAGTCACCGGACCGATGCAACAGGATTTTTCCACACGCGAAAAATCGGAGACCGCTGGTGGTGCGTCGATCCGGAAGGTTATTTGTACATCAATGTGGCACTCAACAGCATCACAATGGGTAAATCGGAACGCAATGAAAAGGCGGTTGCCGAAAAGTTTGGCACTCCTGAAATATGGATTCAGGAAACAATTGGGTTACTTCAGAAGAACGGATTTAATTGCGCCGGATCCTGGTCGGACACCAAAGCCATTACCGAAGCCAACAAATCGGCAAAACGACCGTTTGCCTATACCATCAACTGGAATTTTATGAGCAGTTATGGCCGTGAACGTGGCGGAACCTTTCAGCAGGCAGGGCACATGGGCTATCCGAAAGATGCCATTTTCGTGTTCGATCCGGAGTTTGAAACGTTTTGTGACCGCCATGCCCGGCAATTGCTGGCAACTAAAGACGATCCGAATCTATTTGGACATTTTTCCGACAATGAAATGCCATTCAAATTCAAGTCGCTCGATAATTTTCTGGCGCTGCCCGAAAACGAAGCAGGACATCGGGCCGCGGCCAATTGGTTGAAAGAAAATGGAATCAGCAAAGAGCAAATAACCGACAAGCACCGTGAAACATTTATGGCTTTGGTAGGCGAAAAGTATTTTTCAATCGTTTCAAAAGCCATCAAAAAATACGATCCCAACCACCTGTATATCGGCGCCAGGTTTTACAGCGAGGAAAAGAATCGTGCTGAATTTATGAGAACGGCCGGTAAATATCTCGACATCATTTCCAACAATTATTACGGAAAATGGACGCCCGATTCAACCGATATGGCCAATTGGGAAGAATGGACCGGCAAGCCATTTCTGATCACCGAATATTACACCAAAGGCGAAGATTCGGGGATGCCCAACCAGAGCGGGGCTGGCTGGATTGTTCGCACACAGCGCGATCGGGGCCTTTTCTACCAGAATTACAATCTGGCGTTGCTCGAGTCGAAAAACTGCGTGGGCTGGCATTATTTCAAATATCAGGACAACGATCCGACTGCCAAAGGCGTTGATCCGTCGAACATTGACGCGAACAAAGGCATCGTGAATAACGATTATGAATGGTGGAAACCCATGACTGACCTAATGAAGCAACTCAATACGCAGGTTTATCCGTTAATTGAATACTTTGACAAGCATTAAATCGTTTCTTTGGCATTAATTATAATCTTTAAACCTACAACCATGAAGTCCTATTTTCTCCTTGTTTTCTTACTTTTACTGTCATCCATATTCGCATTTGCACAGGATCAGGCTCCGAAAACTCCTTCGGAAGCGAAAAAATACACCATCGAAAATTGTATCAATCAATTTGATACAGCAAAAACTGTCAAAACTTCGGTTGGATACCAATATTGGTTTATCGCGCAAAAATTTCTGGAAGACGGACTTACTGTAAAAATGAGTGTTGTCGCACCACATCAGGCTACACATGCGGCACACAAACACGAAGGCGACGAAATTTTCTTTGTTCTGGAAGGCACTGCACAATTTTCTATTGATGGAAAAACCACGACTGGCGGGGCTTATTCCAGTTTTTATTGCCCTGTTGGCAGCGAACACGGAATCAGCAATGCAGGTTCAACCGAGCTTAAATATTTAGTTATTAGAAAATACCCAGTCAATTAAAACCAAGTGCAATGAAAATATTCAAAATTGTTTCGCTGATTATTTTTTGTGGAATATTTGGACTGACATCACAAGCGCAAAAGCCAATTAATGAGCGTAGTTGGTCGTCGGTAGCCACCGGAATGCCAGATGAATGGTACGGTTCGGATGAATCGGTTCGGGTAGCTGAAAATGTGCTGCTTTACCAACGCAACATTGGAGGATGGCCCAAAAATACCGCGTTTCATTTACCTCTTTCAGAAGCCGAAAAAGCCAAAATTTTGAAAGAGAAAAGCAACGAGGATGCAATTTTCGACAATGGCGCCACCACTACAGAGATGCGTTTTCTGGCCAAAATGTACGCCAAAACAGGCAGCGATACTTATAAAACTGCGGTGGAAAACGGACTTCGTTTCATTCTGAAAGCCCAGTACGACAATGGCGGATGGCCCATGTTTTATCCGCTAAAAAAAGGCTATTACACACACATTACTTTCAACGACGATGCCCATGCCCGTTTGCTAAAACTTTTAAAGGAAATAAACGATCGGAAACCTTTATTTGCCTTCGTAACCGACGATAAACTTTTGGCCGATTCAAAAAAAGCATGGGGAAAAGGAGTAGAAATTATCCTGAAAACACAAATTATCGTCAACGGGAAACCTACCGTTTGGTGTGCCCAGCACGACGAAAACACATTTCTACCGGATAAAGCACGTGCCTACGAATTGCCCTCATTTAGCGGTGCCGAGTCGGTCGGGCTTCTTGAAATACTTATGGAGATTGAAAATCCATCACCTGAAATTATTCGCGCTGTTCAGGGTGGAATTGAATGGCTGGATACCCATCGAATAAAAAATACGCGTTGGGATAACTTTACAAATGCTGAAGGGAAAAAAGACCGTCGGATTGTGACCGATCCTTTGGCAGGTGATATGTGGGCGCGCTTTTACGATCTGGAAACCGAACTTCCGTATGTATCCGACCGCGATGGAATCAAAAAAAGCACCCTCGAAGAAATCGGCTACGAACGCCGGAATGGTTACAGTTGGTACACCGATTCACCTCTAAAAGTGTTTAAAAAATATCCACAATGGAAAGCCAAATGGATTAAATAGTTTTATTAAACAACTAATTTATGGAAACATCAACATCCGAAAAACAGTACTACCCGACTGTAAAACAAGCTTCCGGCTTGCTTTTGAAGCTAATTCTGCTGTCAATCCCATTGGCAATTCCCCTCGTAGTTATTGGTCTTATCCTGAAAAATTTGGAAATCGAACAATCTATTACTGATGGATTAATTTTCTTATCCCTTTATATTGCCCTTTTTGTCATCACAATTAAAATAGGGCTGCAAAGAATAAGATCGGCGAATGATCCTGATTTTAAACTAAAAATCAAATCTGTCTCTGCCCCGGTAATTTTCATTTCAATAGTTGTGTTAATTGCACTGATTATTATTTCAGAACCACTTTCGTTGTTGATTCCAATGCCTGATTCAGTCAAAGCATATTTTGAGAAAATGATCCAACCCAATATACTTTCCTTTATTTCAGTGGCTGTTGCTGCTCCAATTTTAGAGGAAATACTTTTCAGGGGTATTATTCTCGAAGGATTTCTACGCAATTATTCCCCGCAAAAAGCAATCATCTGGTCGGCAGTTTTGTTTGGAGTGTTTCATTTGAATCCCTGGCAAGCCATTGGCGCAATTATCTTTGGATTATTTTTCGGTTGGCTGTATTGGAAAACAAATTCTCTGATCCCTGGAATCATCCTGCATTTTGTAAACAATTTCGCGGCGTTTGTCCTGACGTTTGGAATTGATAAAAACATTGAAACATTTTACCAACTAATCAACAATTGGGCTATTTATTCTATTGTTTTCATCTCGTCGATTGCAATTTTGATCGCCGGATTGAGAATTCTAAAAAAGAGGTTCAATAATCTTGAAATTACCACAAATGCAGCCATTCAATAACTGGCAGAAGAACTGAACCACAAGGCTATTCTTCCGCCAGTTATTTTTCAACCACTATTTCCTGATGTCGTAAACCATCAGCGCATTGTTGTGCCTGATATACAATTTACCATCGGCAATTACCTGATGTGCCCAGTGTTGTGCGGTTCCGAGCGGAACTTTAAATTTACTGATAATGCGGAATTGCTCCGGAGTACCTTCGGCTAGCGCCATTTCACCATCTTTTTCGGCATAGCAGTAAAACAGCCCGTCAGCATAAATCACTGGTCCACCACCCAATTCTTTGGCAATGTATTTGGTTTGTCCGGTTTGGGCATCAATGCAAAACCATTTGGGCTGAATGTGTGCCGATCCATAAACGTATCCATCTATTAGAACAAAACCACTCTGAAGATTAATGAATTCCCTATTTCGCCAGGCAATTTCAGCCTTTTTACCATCGGGTGAGAGTTTTAGCGACACCAAACCCGAGCTGTCTTTGCGCGAAGCACTTGAAACAATCAGATTCCCATTGAAATACACAGGCGTGTTGGCGTGTATTTTATTGTCCTGAAACTGATGAATCCGCCAGTACATCTGGCCGGTAATAGCATCCAATCCGACAATTGAAGTCGAAGTCAGGTTTGCCAGAATTCGGTTGCCATTGTGGCTAAAAACAATGGGAGAACTGTACGTTGCTTTCTCGCCATACGCCGGACTTGACCAAATCTTCGCGCCGGTAAATCGGTTCAGGGCAACCATATTATTTTCCTTTCCGCCGGGTGTACAATACAATCGTTCGCCGTCAATCAGAATCGATTCAGAGAAACCAAACTGAACAGAATCAGCTTTCAGGTCTTTGAAAAAATCGACACTCCAAACCGGTTCACCAGTTTTGGCTTTCAGGCAAAATACATGTCCGTTTCCGCCTTCAATATAAATCAGATCGCGAGCCACCGTTGGGGTTGATCGCGCTCCGGGGAAAATGCCTGTCCAGTCTTTTCCGTAGTTCTTTTTCCAGAGCAATTTGCCGTTGGTGTCGAAAGCAAAAAGATAGCCATCCGAATTTAGCGTATCGGGAATTCCGGTAACGAAAACCATTTCATCTGCCACCACCACGCTCCCCTGCCCCGTTCCCAGTTCTTCGAACGACCAAAGCAATTTTGGGCCATCGGCAGGCCATTGTTTTAATAAATTGGTTTCGTTGTAAATGCCGTCGCGGTTTGGGCCTCGCCACTGGGCTTGAGCTGTTGTTACTCCAGAAACGATTGCCATTACGACAATCAGGCAGATTAAATTCTTCAAGTTCATTTTTTTGGGTTAAAAGATTTTTACGAATGCGTACCAACTTTGAGGAAATAATTACGAACAGAAGGTATTAAAGAACATTTTTTCAGTGAATAACCTTTTGCCTGGGGTAATTGTTACAAATATGTCAGGAAGCACATTACTTACCTTATAAAACATTAGAAAACAATTTAATTTATTGAAATGGAAGACAATTCAGAAAAAATCAGCAAATGCCCCGTTACCGGAGCAACTGGCAAACACATTGTTGGCGCCAGCGGAACAAAAAACCGCGATTGGTGGCCCAACCAGTTGAAATTGAATATTCTTCGTCAGCATTCTTGCAAATCGAACCCAATGGGCAAAGGTTTTAACTATGCCGAGGAATTCAAAAGCCTCGATTTAAAAGCGCTTAAAAACGACTTACATAAACTCATGACCGATTCACAGGACTGGTGGCCGGCCGACTTTGGTCATTACGGTCCGTTTTTCATCCGCATGGCCTGGCACAGTGCCGGAACTTACCGTACTGGCGATGGCCGTGGCGGAGCAGGCACCGGACAGCAGCGATTTGCACCGTTGAATAGCTGGCCCGACAATGCCAACCTCGACAAAGCACGCCGGTTACTTTGGCCTATCAAACAAAAATATGGTAAGAAAATTTCATGGGCAGACCTGATGATTTTGGCAGGCAATGTGGCATTGGAATCGATGGGTTTCAAAACCTTTGGATTTGCCGGTGGCCGCGAGGATGTGTGGGAACCGGAAGAAGATGTTTACTGGGGTTTTGAAACCAAATGGCTTGAAAACGACCATCGCAACCTCGACAAAACCGAAGTAGATAACCCGCTGGCTGCCATTCAAATGGGATTAATTTATGTAAATCCTGAAGGACCTGGCGGAAATCCTGATCCGGTTGCCGCAGCCAAAGATATTCGCGATACATTTGCCCGAATGGCGATGAATGACGAAGAAACTGTGGCGCTGATCGCTGGCGGTCATACATTTGGCAAAACCCACGGTGCCGGAGATGCCGCCCTTGTTGGACCAGAACCCGAAGCAGCCCCGATTGAAGAACAAGGCCTTGGCTGGAAGAGCTCTTATGGTTCAGGTAAAGCAGGCGATACAATTACCAGCGGTTTGGAAGTAACCTGGACACAGACTCCGGCAAAATGGAGTTTTTACTTTTTCGAAAACCTTTTTAAATGCGAATGGGAACTGACCAAAAGCCCGGCAGGCGCCCACCAGTGGGTAGCCAAAAATGCAGGTGAAGTTGTTCCCGATGCCCACGACCCGTCGAAAAAACACGCTCCAACCATGCTTACCACCGATCTTGCGCTGCGTTTCGACCCTGAATATGAAAAAATTTCGAGGCGATTCTATGAATATCCACTTGAATTTGCGGATGCCTTTGCCCGTGCATGGTTTAAGCTGACGCACAGAGACATGGGTTCGATCGCCCGTTATCTGGGTCCCGAAGTACCGAGAGAAGAACTGATCTGGCAGGATCCGATTCCAGCAGTAAACCACCCGTTGATCGATGAAAATGATGTTTCAATATTGAAATCCAAAGTGTTCAATTCAGGATTGAGCGTTTCTCAACTGGTCTCCACCGCCTGGGCTTCAGCCTCAACATTCCGGGGTTCCGATAAACGTGGTGGTGCCAATGGTGCGCGTATCAGACTGGCACCGCAAAAGAACTGGGCGGTAAATAATCCGGCGCAATTGGCAATGTTTTTGGAAAAGCTGGAAGTCATTCAAAAGGAATTCAACAATGCCCAGACCGGCGGAAAAAAAGTTTCGCTGGCCGACCTGATTGTTCTTGCAGGTTGTGCCGGTGTTGAAAAAGCTGCAAAAAATGCAGGTTTTGAAATAACCGTGCCTTTCACACCGGGGCGCATGGATGCCTTGCAGGAGCAAACCGATGTGGAATCGTTTGCCGTACTTGAACCTGCTGCCGATGGATTCCGCAATTATCTGAAAACAAAATTCTCCATTTCAACCGAAGAACTCCTGATTGATAAAGCCCAACTCCTCACATTAACTGCTCCTGAAATGACCGTTCTTGTTGGTGGTATGCGCATATTGGATACCAACTTCGATCAATCAAAGCACGGAGTTTTCACGAATCGACCCGAAGTACTTACCAACGATTTCTTTGTCAACCTGCTCGATATGAGCACAGCTTGGATGCCGGTTTCGGAGGATAAAGAGATATTTGCAGGACGCAATCGTAAATCGGGGGAACTGAAATGGACGGCGACGCGAGCTGATCTGATCTTCGGTTCAAATTCGGAGTTAAGAGCTTTGGCCGAGGTATACGGAAGCACCGATGCAAAAGAAAAATTTGTTATGGATTTTGTATCTGCCTGGAATAAAGTCATGAACCTCGATCGTTTCGATCTGGCCTGACAATTTCAGTAAAAATTAAAACAACAAACCCGGTCTGAGTGCCGGGTTTGTTGTTTTTCAGACTGAACAAATTACTTTTATTTCTTTCCTGCCAGTTTTTCAACCAGCCAATTCTGCATTTTTTCGCGTTGTTCTGGATACGTCCAGTGGCCGGTTTCCTCGTAAATGTATAGTTCTTTTGGAGCGGTTGTGACATTATAGGCCGAATACATCGATGTTGGCGGACAAGTTACATCATTGTATCCCCACGAATAATATCCCGGAACTTTTACCTGACGGGCAAAATTAACTACATCGTAATATTTCGAGGTTTCAATTTTGTCGGGTTTGGCATTGAAAGCTTTGTTGTACTCGTTAAACATGTGCGGCCACCCTCCTGCCCTTCCGTGCAAATAGCCGGTCAGGTCGCTAAGCGCCGGATAAAAAGCAGCAAGGTATTTAATGCGTGAGTCCAATCCGGCAGTAACAATCGACAAAGCACCGCCCTGGCTTCCGCCGGTAACCGCCAAAGTTGATCCGTCGAATTCGGCCAACGAATAAATGAAATCGATGGCACGAACGCAACCCAGGTAAACGCGTTTGTAGTAATAGCGGTTGCGATCGTCGAGATTAAAAAACGGGTAGCCATCGAGCGTGGTTTTTCCCAAATCAAGATAAACCGCAGGATCCATGATAACCGAAATACCATGAATACCAATCTCGAAGGTAATAATTCCGTTTTCAGCGGTTGCCACATCGCCGCTATATGGTCGAACACCAGCTCCGGGAACTTTAAGCACAGCCGGATATTTGCCCGCCTTTTTCGGTACGCATAAAATTCCGTACAAACGTGTTCCAACCCTGTAATTCTGAATGTTAGCATGATAAACATTTACTTTTTCGGTACAGCGATCGGGCAGCAAAGTCAGCTTTACGTCCATCGGAACTTTGGCTGCATCGGCTTTGGCTTTGTCCCAAAACTGAACAAAGTCGGCAGGCAATTCTGCCGTTGGCTTAATCTGTTCAGGCGAAAAAGCGGCTGTAGCAAGGTTTTCGTAGCGAACGCCATCGACCACCGCCGACACTTTGCAGCGCAAGAATCCGGCTTCTTTTAAAGTTCCGGCATCAATCCTGAACTGACCATCCTTCAGTACTGCAGAATCGCGTTTGGTCGGGGTAATCATTTCAGGACCAAATTCATACTTAATTTTCGCATTCGGCACTGGTTCGCTGTTTTTCAAGACAGTTACCTGAAAATTGGCCTTTTCGCCAGGTTTGTAAACCCAATTGGCATGATCGGGCGCTACCACAATTTTTACGAGTCTTTCGATGGGCTGTGCCGACAGAAGAAAGCCGCTTAGCAAACAGCCAAGCAACAACACTGTTTTTAGTTTTTTTAGTGTCATGGATTTAGAATTAAGTTGGTCAAAAATAAGGTTTTTTGTATGCGCGAACACATCAAGTTAGGGGAAACCTGAATAATATATATGCCAGATTGAAAAGATTCAAATTACTGAAAATAGTGCGGGGTTATATCCTGAATCATTGGGTTGGTGAAATAATTTGCGTTGCCAAAGATAAAAGACGTAACAGGTTTTGAAAACCTGTTGTGTTCTTAAAAATGAATTCACTGCTTTATTATTCAAATCTGCCGCTAATTCCATATATTTAAACGATAATCCACGAAACAGAAACTCATTCATCATGTATAATCAATTCGATTTTTAACCATTAAAAACAAACAAAAATGTTCATCATCATTATTGGTATCGTAGTTATTGTAGTTGGTCTGGTGGTTTCGAAAAACGAATCGCCACTGAAAGCTTATGGCAATACCATCAAACTGGTCGGAATTCTTGTTGTATTGGCAGGTGCACTTTATGCTTCAGTTAAACAAATTGAACCTGGTGATGTAGGAGTTCAGAAACTCTTTGGGAAAGTGAATAACAACATTCTTGAAAGCGGACTAAATGTAATCAACCCATTGGTAGAAGTGGTTACTTTTGATGTTCGCACACAAAATTACACCATGTCGGGAGTGCAGGATGAAGGCAACAAAATGGGCGACGATGCCATCCGGGTTTTATCAGCCGACGGACTTGAAGTTGTGATCGACCTGACTGTACTCTACAAGGTAATTCCAAACGAGGCTCCACGTATTTTAAAAGAAATTGGGACCGATTACCGGAATACCATTGTTCGTCCCATTTGCCGGACAAAAATCAGAGATAATGCCGTTTATTACGATGCTGTCGCCCTTTATTCAACCAAACGAGATGAATTTCAGGCACGAATTTTCAAATCTATTGAAGATGATTTTAAGAGTAGGGGATTAATTCTTGAACAACTTTTAGTTCGGAACATTACTCTTCCTGAATCTGTAAAAGCAGCGATCGAATCGAAAATCAATGCCGAGCAGGACGCACAAAAAATGACCTTTGTACTTCAGAAAGCAACACAGGAAGCAGAACGGTTAAGAGTAGAAGCACAAGGTATTGCCGATTATCAGAAAATTTTAAGCACTGGATTAAGCGACAGACAATTGCAGTATGAAATGATTAAAGCCATTGCCACATCGCCAAATGCAAAACTTATTATCATGGACAGTAAAAAAGGAAGTCCGATTATTGTGGATGGAAAATAAAATTACCTCAAATTTTACAAAACAACAAAACCGGTCATCTTTACCGGTTTTGTTGTTTTCATTTTTCAATTTCCTTCTTCCTGATGCACTACTGAAGTTTAAACACTTCGCTTCCGGCCAGGAGGAAACAGCCCAAACCGTAATCTTCAAAATCGGGCATGCTAGTGTAAGTTACAGGTTGTCCGTCTGAAGGTTGCTTGCCGGTGCCCTGCGTGTATCCTAAAAATCCGTTGGCATGAACGGCTTCGTTGGCCATAGCATTCCAGCCTTTGGTAATGGCAGGCATGTATTTTTTAGCGCTTAACATTCCGTTGTTCACGCCCCAGGCCATTCCATATACAAACAGCGCTGTTCCGGTAGTTTCTTTTCCACCGAAATTATTCGGGTCGTGCAAACTGGCATTCCAGAATCCATCTTCGCGCTGAATAGGCAGCAAAGCCTTCATCATTGCCAGATAAGTCTTTTTGTATTCGTTATAGTGCGGATCGCTTGGCGTAATGTCCATCACCCGAACCAAGGCCGCAACTACCCAGCCGTTTCCTCGCGACCAGTAACAATCTTCGCCGTTGGGTTCCTTGTACGGAGGCAAAAAGTCCTTATCGCGCCACCACAAACCGTCTTTTTTATTATACAAACCTTGTGTCACTTTGCAATCCATATA
>JAHEYU010000043.1 GCA_023251435.1 Bacteroidota bacterium | reverse complement strand
TCATATTCTAAAAAAAAATCCCGTGAAAAACATGAAGCTTAACGCGGGAATATCTTTAATCGAAAAAATTATTTTATTCTTCATTCTGCTGTGCAACCGACCATCCTTTTTTTACAGTTACAGTAGCCAGCAAAGTCGAAAACCGTGGAATACCTGTTGTTCCTGAATTATCGACCGCTTTAAATGCCAGTTCCGAAGGAATAACCATAAAAGCTTTGTCTCCAATATGCATTTTCTTTAATCCATGATGAAAACCTGCAATTTGCTGGATATACTCTTCATTAATAACCTCGTTACTTACATCAACATAAAACACCCTTGGCTCGTAATGGTGACCCAATCCATCATCAGTTGTAAAGTAATAACCAAGCGGAATCTCTTTTCCGTCGATAAACGTAATGGTAAATTCCAACAATAATTTAAACTTGGGCCGAACAAGAGTGGTATCACTGCTACGTTCTAACATTTTAAAATAAATCCCGGTAGCGTCTTTCTTATCAGCAAGGTTATTATCTTTCACATACTTGTCGAGGGCAACAATCTCGTCTTCGCGTAATGCGTCCAGAGCATCAGGTTTACATGAGGTATAAATTCCGGAAAGCAAAACGGCTAAGCCAAGGAAGAACAATATTTGTTTCATAAACTTTATTTTTTTTTTGCGAAAGTACGAATTTTGAATCAGCTTCTATTTAATGTTTGTTACTTCAATAATAAAAATCAATGGGGTGTTTGGCGGAATAGATCCCTGTCCGGTTGTTCCGTAACCTTTGGCCGATGGAACCAGAAAAGCAGCGCCAGCTCCCTTATTTAATACTTCAATTCCTTCTTCCCAGCCCTGAATCATTCTGTTGGTCTTGTGAATAAAGGTCATAGTTCCATCGCCACGCAACGACGAAGCATCAAAAACCTGACCGTCGAGAAACATCCCGGTATATTTAACAGTTACTGTATTTCCTGCAACAACAGTTGCCCCGGTACCAACTTTGGTTGTATCGTTTATGTAAAAAATTCCGGTAGCAGTGGTGTCAATATCCATTCCTTTGGCAGTCATGGCAGTCAGCCAATCCTTAATTAATGTGGCTTCACGTTCAGGTGTATAATTTGCATAAGGATCATCAACATCGGTATTACACGATGCCAGAATTCCGACAAACAAAATAAGTACGCTGATTTTCAAAATATTAGTCAATTTTTTCATGGTAAATTATTTTACTGATTGTTTAATTTTTTCTTCAAATTCGGGCAACAGACTTTCAAATTTAGCAAGTGTTTCCTGCATAGATGCATATAACTCCCCTCCGGATGCGTTGCGATGGCCGCCACCATTGAAATATTTTTCACATATCTCATTTACAGCGAATTCGCCTTTCGATCTGAAAGACACTTTAATGTATTTCTCTTTTTCAGTAAAAAGTGCACTAAACACAACTCCTTTAATCGACAATGGCATGTTTACAAACCCTTCATTATCGCCGGTCACAAAATTAAAAGTTTTCTGATCTTCAAGCGAAATATACATGGCAGCAGTGTGGTATTCAGGATAAACCGTCATCCGGTTACTTAAGCAAAAGCCCAGCAATCTCATTCGGTCTGCCGAATAATTATCATATACTTTCGAGTGAATATCGAGCTGATCGATTCCCATCCGGGTTAGCTGCGCAACCGTTTCAAAAGTGCGCGGGTCGGAAACGTTGAAATCGAACGATCCGGTATCGGTCATAATTCCGGTGAAAAATGAGGTGGCCGCATTCGTGTCAACAAACTGGGCAAATTTGGTTGACTGCAAGATTGAAAATGTCAGTTCAGCTGTTGAACTGCATGAAACATCTGAAATGACCAAATCAGTGAAATCGCCGGGATATGGATGATGATCGATCAATATCTTTTTCCCCTGAAAATTTTCGACCAGCTCTTTCATATTGCCAACCCTCGATAGCTGGTTGAAATCCATGCAAATCATCAGGTCGGATTCATTAAAAGCATGTGCTGCCTGTTTGGGGTGGTGGCTGAAAATAATCACCTGTTCGTGACCGTCCATCCAGTGATAAAATTCAGGATATTTGGTGGGGCTCACGATCTTAACTTTTAATCCGGCATTTTGCAAAACCCGCCATAAGCCGAGAACAGAACCCATTGCATCGCCATCGGGATGCATGTGAGGAACCAATACAATGGATTTATTACTTGATTTTATCAGCCCTTCAAAACGATTAATCAATTCTATATCAACTCTTTCCAATTATACAATTTTTAAATAAGTTACAAAGATAAAAATAATGCCGATGGTGATGATTTCTAAAAACTAAATTTCATTAACTTGGGTTCACGAAACATTCATTTAAATAATTGTCTATATGTCAGGTAACCAAACGTTTACAATGATAAAGCCCGAAACAGTGGGTAAGAATAATATTGGTGCAGTTTTGAAAATGATCAACGAGGCTGGATTCAGGATAAAGGCCATGAAATTCACGCACTTAACAAAGAAACAAGCAGGTGATTTTTATGCAGTTCATGCCGATAAATACTTTTATGAAGAATTAACATCTTTTATGAGTTCGGGTCCAATCGTTGCCGCTATCCTTGAAAAGGAAAATGCAGTAGCCGATTTCAGAACTTTAATTGGGGCAACCAATCCGGCCAACGCAGCTGAAGGAACTATCCGGAAGATTTTTGCTGAATCGCTTTCGCACAATGCCATTCATGGCTCCGACAGCGAAGAAAACGCAGCTATTGAAAGTGATTTCTTCTTTTCGAAGGTGGAAAGATTTTAAATGGTTACCTAAACACGATAGATTTTATCAGTTCTACGCCAGCTATTTCGTTCAATCGAACGCGAATTTCCTCTTTCATCATTAGTAGTTCGTTTCTGACGATGGGCGAAGTTGTTTCAACAAATAATGTACTGTTCTGGATGTATAAATTGCCGGTATAGCGGGCCACAGTCTTGCCCATCACAGCCTCCCACGACTTAATCAGATCAAGTTCAATCAGTTTCCGGTCCAGATTATTTTCTCTGGTATAGCTCCTCAAAACATCGCTGATACTTTGTGTATTGTTTTTTCTCATTGGTTGTCAATTATTTACTTTTCCTTCGACAATTGTAAATATCTGTGATTCGGCATCCAGACTGCCAATCATCTGGTCGAGATGTTCGCGGTTGGTATCAGTAATAAATATCTGGCCAAAATGATCGTCGGCCACCAGTTTTACAATTTGTTCCACCCTGTTTTTATCAAGCTTATCAAAAATATCATCGAGCAGCAAAATCGGCGTCAATCCTGAAATTTCTTTCATAAAATCGAACTGTGCAAGTTTCAGTGCTACCAAATAGGTTTTTTTCTGTCCCTGCGAGCCAAATTTCTTGATGGGGTAATCTGTGAGTTCGAATTCGAAATCGTCTTTATGGACACCGGTCGAAGTATACTGCAACATCCTGTCGCGACCGATAGAATCTTTCAGTAACTGCGAAAAATCGCTGGTCAGCAAATCAGAATGCAGCTTTAATCCAACCATTTCCTTCCCTCCTGAAATTAGCTCGTAATAATGCTGAAAAACCGGTTGGAGCCTTTCAATAAAAATCATTCTGCCTTCGTGTATTGCACGACCGTACTTCACCAACTGATCATCCCAGATTTCAATTGATTCCAACTGAAAAGTATTTCGTCCGGCAAATTGTTTTAGCAAAAGGTTACGTTGTTGCAGGGCACGGTTATACCTGATAAGATTTTCGAGATAAACGGCATCATATTGCGAGATCACAGAATCAACAAATCTGCGCCGTTCTTCGCTCCCGCCCGAAATCAGGTTGGTATCCGAAGGTGTCACAATAATCACAGGGATAAGGCCAATGTGCTCCGATAATTTTTTATATTCTTTCTGATTGCGTTTGAAAATTTTCTTCTGGTTACGTTTCAGGCCACAATAAATGGTTTCTTCAGAGTCGAGCCTCTGGTATTTTCCCTGAACCATAAAAAAATCCTGATCAAACCGGATATTCTGCGCATCAACCGGGTTCAAAAAACTTTTACAGAACGACAAATAGTAAATCGCATCCATCAGATTGGTTTTTCCTGCCCCATTGTTTCCAATAAAACAATTTAATCCATCAGTAAACTTGAATTCAGCGTGTTCGAAGTTCTTAAAGTTAAGCAGCGATAATTCCCGGATATACATGTTTCAATGCCATTTTATGGAGCAAAACTACAAATTTATGGTTCGGAACCGACGAAAAAAATCATTCATCAGTAGATTAACATCAATGTGTTGATTAATATTCAATTTTAAATCAAAAATCTGTCATTTATTTTTGAAAATAATATATTTTTGCCTCACGATTTTTGAAACAGACTTTACAAAATGACAAAAGACAAAAAAAACAATCAGGCAGATAACTTAACCGAAGTAGAAAGTGCGTTAACCAGAACAGAGCAATTTCTCGAATCCAATCAAAAACTGATTGGGATAGTAATTGGTTCAATTGTAATCATCACTGTAGGTTATCTTGGGTTAAACAAGTTTTACCTTGAACCACGCGACAAAGATGCGCAGGATCAGATGTTCATGGCTCAAAACTATTTTGAAAAAGATTCGTTCAATCTGGCTCTCAACGGAGATGGAAATAATCCCGGATTCCTTGATATCATTGACGACTTCGGCTCAACTGATGCTGGCAACCTGTCGAACTACTATGCCGGAATTTCCTATTTACATCTTGGTCAGTATGAAGATGCGATTGATTATCTGAAAAAATTTGATAGCGACGATGCGCTTTTAGGTCCAATTTCGTTAGGCGCTCAGGGCGATGCCCAGCTTGAACTTGGAAAAAATGATGCTGCACTTGATTTATACACCAAAGCATATAAAATGAATGATAACGAGCTTACTACTCCTATCTATATGCTAAAAGCAGGTGAGTTGCTCGAAAGCACCAGTAAAAACAGTGATGCACTGGCAATTTATGAAACTATCAAACAAAAATTTCCGGAAAGCAATGAAGGAAGAAACATTGACAAGTACATTGCACGTGTAAAATCTAACCTGAACAATTAATAATTAAGTTTATAATTTAATTATTCCCGATATACAAAAGTCCCCTCATTAGTTTGAAGGGGATTTTTTATTTTTACAACATCACTAAAATTCAAAAAATGGCTACAAAAAATTTATCAGAATACGATCTTGCTTCGGTCCCGTCAGCTTCGGGTATGAAATTTGGGATTGTAGTTGCTGAATGGAATTACGAAATAACCGGTGCATTGGCACAAGGTGCAGTTGACACACTGCTTAAACACGGCGCAAAAGACGAAAACATTGTATTGAAACACGTTCCGGGCAGTTTCGAGCTTACTCTTGGCGCTCAATACCTGGCCGAATTCACTAAAGTTGATGCAATTATTATTTTAGGCTGCGTAATACAGGGCGAAACCCGCCATTTCGATTTTATATGCGAAGGAGTTACACAGGGAATTACCAATCTGAATATCAAATACAATAAACCATTTATTTTTGGATTGCTTACGACCGACAACCAACAACAGGCACTCGACCGGGCCGGAGGTAAATTGGGGAATAAAGGCGACGAAGCTGCCGTAACGGCAATAAAGATGCTGGCACTAAAAAATGAATTAACTACATAAAAAAAGAGGCCAAAAGCCTCTTTTTTCTTAAAATCAACACTTTTACTATTGGCCCTGTCCTCCCATTCTCCTTTGACCATTTCTCATCATTTCTTCACGCTTTTTTAGCATATCATCATACAACTTAACCTGATCAGCCTTCAGGATCGTTTTTATTTCCTTGTCCTTTTCTCCCTGAATTTTTGTTCTTTCAGCGCGCATCTTTGCACGTTCATCATCGCTGGCATCGCGCATTTTCGACCAATCGAAAGATTGTTTTTCCTGGAACTTCTTATTGATTGCAGTCACTTTTGCTTCCTGTTCCTTCGTTAACTTCAGCTGCTCAACCAACCTTTGTGTCTCGCGTTGCAGTCTTTGTTCCGGAGTCATTTGTTGCCGATCTCCCATTCCGCCTGGTCTGCCTTGTTCCTGTGTTCTTGATGGACGCTGACCTCCGCCACGCTCCTGTGCAATTGTTATTCCTGATACAAACAGAAACATTACCAACAATAAGCTTATTCTTTTCATGTGTTTGTTTTTTAATATTGAATTTAATCGTTTACTGATGCATTGACTCTTAACAGGCAAGAAAGTTTAACTTGAATATCCACAAATTTATTCAGCAGGCATAAACCAGTCTTTAAGGAACTTCTAAAAAATCGGGTTGCAGATGCGAATTGAATGTTCAATATGTCTATTTTTGAAAAGAATCTAACAAATAAAAGGTGAAAGCACTTATTTTTGCAGCAGGTTTGGGAACACGACTGAAAGAGCATACCAGCGATAAGCCGAAAGCTTTGGTTGAACTGGCCGGAAAACCCTTGCTCCAATATGCCATCGAAAAACTGATGTCGCATCAAATCACCGACATCACCATCAATGTTCACCATTTTGCCGATCAGGTGATATCTTTTATTGAAAGTCATCCATTCGATGGAGCCAAAATTCATATTTCGGATGAACGGCAGGAATTGCTTGATACCGGTGGCGGGTTAAAAAAAGCTGAGCACTTTTTAGATGGCAATGAGCCTATTTTGATCTACAACGTAGATGTGATCAGTAATCTTGATTTAAAAATTCTTGAAAATTATCACCATGTGTCGGTTTCGCTGGCCACTTTGGTTGTCAGGCAAAGGGAAACATCGAGATATTTAATGTTCAGCAAAGATTTACAACTCGCCGGATGGAAAAACCAAAGTAATGGCGACACAAAAATAAGCCGTGCAGATTCTTTTGACGATGCGATTCCATTCGCATTCAGCGGTATACAGATTGTTCAACCTCAAATATTTAAGCTGATAACTGAAAAAGGCAAATTCCCGATTATCGATTTATACTTACGGCTGGCCAAAACCGAGAAGATTTGTGCATTTGTAGATAAGTCAACTGTTTGGATGGATCTGGGCAAGCCAGATCAACTAAAAATGGCTGAACAATTATTCAGCAAAAATTATTAAATGTGCTCGCCAACCGCTTTGGCAAAAGCATTTTCCTCATTCGAGCGGGCAGGTAAAAACAATTCTTTTAAATCGCGGGGACCGTTGTCAACAAGGTATGAATAATTGGTAAACTCCAATAAATCAAGATCATTGTAATCGTTTCCAATTCCCAAAGTATATTCATGTTCAATCTGCAACAAATCGCAAACGAATTTAACCCCATTACCCTTCGAAACCGAACGATGAAATATCTCCATCCAAATATAGCCAGTCTCCAGAGGCGAGCTGGTTCTTACAACCTTCACCTCCGGAAAATTTTCCTGAATTTCATTTTTCAAAGCCAGAAAACGATCCATATTATTGCGAAAAACTACTAAAAACTGACAAGCTTCCGAATCAATATTTTGGTTAGCCGGCAATGGCTCCGCATAAGACTGATGATAATCGAAATAACTTTCAAACTCTGAACAAGGAACACTTCCGCGGTGGTACCAGCATTTAAAATTCTCGGGAACCGATTTAAAAAGGTGGAAATTAAGATCGCGAGCCACTAAAAGTTCTGATATTTGCTGAACGACGTGTTTTTCTAAATTCTGAAAAAAGAGTAATTTTTCATTTTTGCAATCGTACACACCTGCGCCCGAAGAAAACACAATGTAATCGAACGGAACATGAGCCGCAATCACTTCCTGCGTTTTTACCAGATTACGACCAGTGGCAACAACCCGCAAAATCCCCCTTTCTCCTAAAGATTGTAACGCTTCCATATTCTCTTTCGAAATCGACTTATCGTTCTTCAAAAAAGTACCATCCAAATCGGTTGCGACAAGTTTTAACATTTTTTTGCTCTTCATGCTGTTGCAATATTACAATACATTGTACAAATAGGATAATTCGGTTATCAAATTATAAGTTAAAAACGTTCGTCAAAGTTAAGATTCTATTAGATTGAAGTTATAAACTAAACAACTTTCCGAATTACTTTTACACGTAAACGCAGAGTAGTTGGCTGTTTAACGAGATTACTTCAGGATGTACCTATTAATTAGGGTTGAATTTATATCTTTGCTGACCCAAATTTAGAACATTAAAGGATGAAGATTGCATTAATCGGTTACGGCAAAATGGGCAAAGAGATTGAGAAAATCGCCCTTGAACGCGGACATGAAATAGTATTGAAAATTGATATCAGCAATCCGGAAGATCTGACCATCCGGAACCTTCAAAAAGCAGACGTGGCCATCGAGTTTACCATTCCAACTCTGGCAGTATCCAATTACAAGCTTTGTTTCGAAGCCGGAATTCCGGTAATTTCAGGAACAACAGGATGGCTCGAGCATAAATCGGAAGTTTTTGAGAATTGCACAAAGCAGAACGGAACGTTTTTCTATGCTTCAAACTTCAGTTTAGGAATGAATATTTTCTTCCTGGTGAATAAAAAGCTGGCTGCGCTAATGGCCAACCGCGATGAATATAAAATTAGCATGACTGAAATTCATCACACACAAAAACTGGATGCTCCCAGCGGCACTGCCATTACTTTGGCCGAAGGAATCATTGAAAATATTCCGGCGAAAACGAAATGGGTAAACCAGGAAACTGACAATAACGATGAAGTTGAGATTCTTTCTGAACGTGTTGGCGATGTTCCCGGAACCCACATCATAAAATACGATTCGGAAGTTGACTACATCGAAATTACCCATTGTGTTAAAAGCCGCAAAGGGCTTGCCTTCGGTGCTGTTTTGGCTGCCGAATTTTCGTACGGTAAAAAAGGTATCTTAACCATGAATGATTTACTAAACATTTAAAATTCACGATAAAAATGAAAGAAATATTATCAAATAAATGGTTCAAATTTGCAGTAACCGGCCTTATTTATTTGTTGTGGGTACTCTGGATCCAAAATTTCTGGTGGTTAATTGGCCTTGCAGTAATCTTCGACATGTACATCACAAAAAAGGTGCACTGGTCGTTCTGGAAAAAGAAAAATGCCCCCGATGGCAAACAAACCAGAGTAGTTGAATGGGTTGATGCAATTATTTTTGCAGTAATTGCTGCCACCTTTATCCGCATGTTTTTTATCGAAGCATACACGATCCCAACCTCCTCGATGGAAAAATCGATGCTCATAGGTGATTATCTGTTTGTTAGCAAAACCTCCTACGGTCCAAAACTTCCAAATACACCGCTTTCATTTCCATTCGTGCATCACACAATGCCACTTTCAAAAACAAAAAAATCGTATGTCGAGTGGATCAAAAATCCATACAAACGTATTGCCGGTTTTGGAGATGTAAAGAACAACGACGTAGTGGTGTTCAACTTTCCTGAAGGTGATACTGTTGCGGTAAATGTTCAGAACCAAAGCTATTACCAGTTGATTCGCAGTTACGGACGCGAACGCGTATGGCAGGAAAAAGAAACCTTCGGCGATATAATTGCACGTCCGGTTGACAAACGCGAAAACTACATTAAACGCTGTGTGGGTATTCCGGGAGATGTTTTGGAATACAAGAACGGCCAGCTTTTCGTAAACGGAAAAGAGCAGCAACATTTCGCCGGAATGCAGTACGACAATATTGTTACTACTGATGGAACCGGCATCAACAAACGTACGCTTGAGCAAATGAAAATAGCTGAAGACGACCGTCACATGGTTTCTAATTCGCAGTATTTCTTCCCTTTAACCAAGGAAAACGAGGATAAAATGAAGGCAATGAAAAACGTCACATCTATTCAGCGAACTTTGGTTGCTGCTGCTAATTGGGATAGAAACATTTTCCCCTTCAGCAGCAAATATCAGTGGAATGTTGACAATTTTGGACCGCTTGAAATTCCGAAAAAAGGACAAACAGTGAAGCTGAACATGGACAACCTTCCCTTATATGAGCGAATCATTGATTTATACGAAGCCAACGACCTGAATGTGAAAGACAGCACTATTTACATCAATGGTGCGGTTGCCGAAAGCTATACATTCAAAATGGACTATTACTGGTTGATGGGAGATAACCGTCACAACTCGGCTGACTCTCGCTACTGGGGTTTTGTTCCTGAAGATCACATCGTTGGGAAAGCAGTATTTATCTGGTTATCGATGGACAAAGATCAGCCGTTCTACAACAAAATTCGCTGGAGCCGATTGTTTTCGTTTGTTCATTAATGAATAAAACTCAATAATAAGAAGAGGATGACCCCAAAAGTTATCCTCTTCGTATTTTATGAAATACCCCCGATTCATCCATCAAGATATCCATTTGCTCTTCTACAGGCTTTTGGTTACTTTTGACCCATTAAACTCTCGGTCATGTCAGGAAAAGTAGTTGCTTTTTTTATTCTTTCGGTACTGCTGATCATTTTCACTGTTCAGAACCAACTTTTGATCGATATCAAATTTTTCCACTGGAAAATGACTGAAGTTCCGGTGGTACTGGTTTTAATTGCTGGATTAATTTTTGGCTTTTTGCTGGCTTTAATGATGCAGCTTCCTAAAATTATGAGGCTAAAAAGAGAATTGAAAAATGTAATACGCGAACTCGAAAACCCCAAAAGGATTGATGCCGACCTTGACGAAGAAATAACTTCGGAAGGAATTAGCATGGGAAGCGACTATCAGGGAGGTTTTTTCAACGAAAAAGAATGACTACGGATACCCCAATTCTGCTTAGCACCGCCTATTTCGCCCCAATAAAGTATTTCAGCAAACTTGCTGCTTTTTCGGATATTTACATTGAGCAGCATGAGCATTTTATCAAACAAACTTACAGGAACAGAACCGTCATTTTGGGGGCAAATGGTCCGGTTTCACTGATTGTCCCGGTTGAAAAAGGCAGGGAACAGAAAATAAAAATTAAAGATCTTCGTATTTCGTATGACGAAGAATGGCAACGAAACCAATGGCGCACCATCTTCTCTGGGTATAACTCCTCGCCTTTTTTCGAATATTACGCCGACGACATAAAACCTTTTTTTTACAAAAAAGCGACTTTTCTTTTTGACTATAATCTGAAAATAACAGAAACCCTGCTCGAAATCCTGGAGATTCCGGTGGAAATAAAGCTTACTGATGAGTTTCAAAAAACTCCGGAAGGTTGTATTAATTTCAGGGAAACAATCAGTCCTAAAGCGCATCGTAACGCTGATGATCCACAGTTTGTAGCTCAGCCTTACACTCAGGTTTTCTCCGAAAAATTCGGATTTACCCCAGATTTAAGCATTCTTGATCTTCTTTTCAACGAGGGCCCATCGGCTCATTCTGTATTAATAAACAGCATTCTGAAATAAATTACCCAAATCATAACACGCTGAATATCTGGCAATAAACATAGCTAATATTGCATTATTCAACAGTGATTAATAAATATACAACTATTCTAAGTTGTTGATTTATTGGTATATCCAAAATATAACACAAATTACTGTTTATTTATTCAACACTTACCTGTATAATAATTTCAGCATAAAATCACGTATAACACTTATTATCAATTACTTGTATTCAAAAAAAATCGTTTGGCATTGTAATTGAATATAGGTTTTGGCATTGCAGATATTTCTCAAAAAAGAACCTTTAAGAAATTTAATACATGAACAACTTTAAATTCAATATCATGAAAAATCTATCAGCCTTAATTATTGGGTTGCTACTATTGTTTTATTGCATCACCGGATTTTGCAATACAAACATTGACAACCAAGCAGGAAATCAACCGAATTCTTCCTCTGAAACAACCTTAAAAATTATGAGTTCGCAAAAATTAAACAGCCTTGCAACTAATTTGGCAACTGAATATGAAAGATTAAACCCTTCAGTTAAAATAAGTATTGGCAATATTGCTGATAATCAATTCACTGAAGTCAATAATATCATTTTCACTTCAGAATCAAATTCGGGAACTGTTAATGATGAAACAGCCTGGAAAATGGTAATTGGCCGCGATGCAATTGTTCCTGTCATAAATGCAAAAAATCCGATGCTAAATGAAATCAACCGGCAGGGATTGACCATAGAAGATTTTGCTCAGCTTCTTGCCAATTCGGGCAAAACAAGCTGGAGCAGTTTGATTGATGTCGGCAATAATACATCAATAAACTACTATATCATTAACAATGAGTCAATAAAATCGAACCTCGTTAATTTCAGTAAATCAGATATAACTGCAATAAATGGAACTTCTGTGGCAAATCCTGCCGACCTTATTTCGGCCATACAAAAGGATATTTATGCCATTGGTTTTTGCAAGCTTACCGATGTTCGCGATGCTGCAACCAACGAAATAATTGCAAATATTAAGCTGTTGCCAATTGATAAAAACAGGAATGGAAGGATTGACAACTTCGAAAATATCTATACCAATCTGAATACTTTTACCCGTGCAGTCTGGATAGGAAAATATCCGCGTGAGCTATGCGGAGGAATTTATGCTGTTGCACCTTCAAAACCAACAGATAACAACACAATTGCCTTTTTAACATGGGTAATGGCCGACGGGCAAAAATTTCTAAACAAAAATGGGTACAGTATTCTTGCAAGCAGTGAAATAAGTTCGAACCTTGAAACATTTGCAAGCACCGAATTAACAAAAGTTATTGAAAAGCCAACTGAATCGAGGACATGGGCATATATTCTGATCGTTTTGGGTGTTATCGCCCTGGTATTTGCAGCAGCAATTGGTTATATCAGGAAAAACAGGTCGTCGTTACTTGGCGAGGATATCAGTTTTACCCCGGCATTTGACGAAAATTCTATCATTGCGCCAAAAGGACTTTATTTCGATAAAACACATACCTGGGCTTTTATGGAAAAAGACGGAATGGTTAAGATCGGCATTGATGATTTTCTTCAACACATTACAGGAACGATTTCACGTATTAAAATGAAAGATCCCGGTGAAATGGTAAGAAAAGGAGAAAAAATACTGACAATTATTAAAGACGGGAAACAATTGAATATTTATTCTCCGATTTCGGGTACCATCAGGGAACAAAACCATCAGCTAAATTCAGATTCATCAATTATAAATTCTTCTCCGTTTGCAGATGGTTGGGTGTACACGGTTGAGCCTAAAAATTGGTTACGAGAAATTCAGTTCCTCTTTATGGGCGAAAACTATAAGGAGTGGCTGCAAGATGAATTTACCCGGCTTAAAGATTTTTTCGCAACTTCAATGAGATCAAGTCAAGCGGTTTACGCTCATATCGTACTTCAGGATGGCGGCGAACTTACCGACAATATTCTGGCAGATTTTGGTCCTGAAGTTTGGGAAGATTTTCAGACAAAATTCATTGACACTTCAAAATAACTGATTCTGTGAATCTAAATATCTAACCTAAAAATACCTTTTATTATGAGTATCGATCGACGAAACTTTTTTAAAACTATCGGAATTGCAGGGGTTACCCTCGCCGTAGGTAAAAGCGCTGGAGCTACTTCGACTGAAAGCAGCAAAACAGAATTTAGGGGAATGCTTTTCGATGCGACTCGCTGCGCAGGTTGCCTGGAATGTGAAATAGCTTGCGCAAAAGCACATAATCAACCAGAGCCAACCGATGAATTAAAAGTTGATGTATTGCGCAAAACGAGCGAAGTGAAACGATGTGCAATCAATTATCACACCACCTCGAAGGGCGAAGTTTTGGTAAGAAACCAGTGCATGCATTGCAACGAACCTGCCTGCGCAGCAGCCTGCCTTACGCAAGCCATGTACAAAACAAAAGAAGGGCCGGTTATCTGGAGAGGCAATAAATGCATGGGTTGCAGATATTGCATGGTTTCGTGCCCGTTTGATGTACCAAAATTTGAATATTTCAGCGCTAATCCGAAGATTGAAAAATGCGACATGTGTTATGACCGCATTATGAAAGGACAGATTCCCACTTGTGCAGAAGCCTGCCCGGCCGAAGCATTAATTTTTGGAACGCGGCGCGAATTACTGACCGAAGCAAGGAAAAGAATTGCTGAAAATCCGGAGGGATATGTAGATCAGGTCTTCGGCGAAACAGTTGCTGGAGGAACCGCTTTTTTGTATCTCTCGCCTGCCCCTTTTAATGAAATAGGCTTCAACACGAAACTTCAAAATTCATCCTATCCGGCACTGACAAAGGGATTTCTTTACAGTGTTGCTTCCGTCGATGTACTTTTACCTGCACTTTTACTCGGAATCTATTCAGCCACCAAAAAAAACCAATCAAAAGAAGAAGAAAATGAATAAAACGAGAATTATAACTGCTAAGGAACACATCCCTACATTCAGCTGGCAATTTTTATTCAATGAATTAAAACCCAGAGGAAAATGGCTCACACCATTCAATATTATATCCATCCCCATCATACTTTTGGGATTTGGGCTAATCGTGTTAAGGTTCTGGAAAGGTATTGGTGCTGTTACCAATCTCACACAGGAAGTTCCCTGGGGATTGTGGATAGGGTTCGATGTGGTTACCGGCGTGGCCTTTGCCGGAGGTGCTTATGTGGTAACATTTATGGTTTATATCCTGAATATGAAACAATATCATTCCATCGTCAGGGTTACTGTACTGAATGGTTTTCTGGCTTATGCCTTTTACACTGGTGCATTACTGATTGACCTGGGGCGTCCCTGGAATGTAGTAAACCCAATTATTGGAAACAACTATGGCACGAGTTCGGTGATGTTTCTGGTCGCATGGCACTTTTTGCTTTATATGCTTGCCGAATTATTCGAATTCTCACCTGCTATTGCAGAATGGCTCGGATTGAAAAGAGCCCGTAAAATACTTGCAGGGATGACCATTGGCGCTGTAATATTCGGTATCACCTTGTCAACATTGCACCAATCAGGCCTGGGCGCGCTTTTCCTGATGGCAAAAGAAAAAATACATCCTTTATGGTACTCCGAATTTATTCCGATACTGTTTTTAGTATCCAGCATCTTTGCCGGACTTTCAATGGTAATTTTTGAGGGCTCAATCAGTCACAAGGTATTTTTCGATCAAATCAGCGAAAAAAACAAAAAAGCCCATAACGGGATCATCCACGGATTATCAAAAATTTGCGCCGTTACAATGTTTGCTTATTTTTTCCTGCAATTGCTGGTATTTCTTCACGAACAAAACTGGACCTTGATAAACACTCCCATGGGATACTGGTTTTTAGTTGAAATGATTGGGTTTGTGCTAATACCTATGGCGTTGTTCTTCTACAGCTATCGCACGGCCAACATTTTTACAATAAAACTGGCAGCTATCTTAACAATGATAGGTGTTGTACTGAACAGGCTGAATGTTTCAATCATTGGATTCAGATGGGATGCCGCTATTCCCTATATTCCTTCATGGATGGAAATAGTAGTTACATTGGCAGTTATTTTTACTGAAATCTGGATTTTCAGGTGGGTAATCAATAGAATGCCTGTATTGAGGGAATCACCATCCTGGGCAAAAGACGATAATCATTAACCAACTGTCACTTATAAAAAAGTGATGGCATAAAAATATAATTATGGACGGATTTAAATACAACAACATTTTTGAAACGAAAGGAATAGAATATTTGGTAACAATTATTTTCTTCTTATTCCTTATTCCTTTCTGGATATTCTTGAACCGACAAGTAAAAAGCAAAAAAAATGCTCAAAAGTCGTTTGGAATTCTAACTGCCAACACATTGAACGTTCCTCAAGGATTGTTCTTCAGCAGGTATCACACCTGGACACATCTCGAAAAATCGGGAATTGCAAAAGTGGGCCTCGACGACTTATTGGTACATCTTACAGGAGAGGTTCAATTTAACAATCTGAAAAAATCAGGCGAAAAGGTAAAAAAAGGAGAACTGCTGGCCGAAATTAAACAGAATGGCAAACTGCTGAAAATCTTCTCGCCTATTTCAGGAGAAATTATGGAGGCAAACGCAATGCTTACAAGCAGTCCTGAATTACTGAACGAAGATCCGTACGCAAAAGGTTGGATGTACAAGGTAAAGCCAATAAGTTGGGTTCCTGATACGAACTCGTATTATCTGGCCGACGATGCCACAATCTGGGCAACACAGGAATTGGAAAGATTTAAGGATTTTCTGGCACAGTCTGTTGGAAAATACTCTCCAATGCCTTCGAATGTTGTTTTGCAGGATGGTGGTGAATTGGTCGATCAACCACTTTCGGGACTACCAAACGAAGTATGGCAGGATTTTCAGAAGGATTTTCTGAGTAAAAAAGTTCTTTGCAGAAATAAAAACTGTTTTCGCGATCAGAAATAATTTCATCCGAATTGAAGAATTTTCACCAATATCTAAAGCGATGTGCCCAATCACGTCGCTTTAGTTTTTTCTTGAAACTTTTAGCTGTCAAATTATGTTTTTCGGCTTCTAAATGAAAACAAAATTGAATACATAAAGCTGTTTTGAAAAATTGAAACTAAATTAGCAAACAGTTTATGTTATAATTATTAAGCCATGAGTTGGTTCAAAAAAATAGCTACAAAAAACGGTGTTGGAACCCCAATACTTAATGGGTATGTTAAATTCCGGTCTTCAATTTATGGAAGAGTTGTATTTATCATTACCATTTCATCGTTCTTTTTATTTGTTTCATTCGGTGTCATTTTCCGGTCGGTAAACGAAGAATACATGAAATCGGTGATCAGCGAAAATGGAAATAATATCGGATATCTGGTTGAAGGAGCGCTTTACCGGTCGATGCTCGAAAACGACCGGACTTCACTTCAAGGCACGCTCGACATAATTAATACCATGTCGGGAATCGACGATGTAAACATGTACGATAGTAATAACAACCTTGCTTACACTTCCATTTCAAACGACACAATCAAACACGCCGATCCAGACTGTAAAAGCTGCCACCAGAATTTTGATACCATGTTTTCGCGAAAAGAGAAATCGTACAGAATTATTGATGCTGACAGTGAATGCATTATGAATCCCTATAACAACAGCCAAAACAGGCACCTGCTAATTAAATCACCCATTTTAAACGAAAAAACCTGTTATACAAGTTCGTGCCACGCTCACAGTCCAAACGACGAAGTTCTCGGCTCGCTTATTATTAAAATGCCCTTGAAAGGTCTGGATGATGCGTTGCAAAAATCGACGACTGATTATACCTTGCTGGCTGCCTTAATGACTCTTTTATTGCTGATATTCTTAATCATCTTCACAAATAAAAAAATTAAAAAACCTCTGAATGAAATAATTATAGCCAGCGAAGCAGTTGCAAAAGGTGACAAAACTACCCGATTGACAATTAAGCCTCACCAACTTTCGGATATGCGAATGGTTTCGATCGCTTTTAACGAAATGCTCGACAACCTGCATACTGCAACCAATGAACTTCAGAACTGGTCGCAACAGCTCGAATATAAAGTCCAGAAGAAGTCGGAAGAACTGGGGCAGGCTCAAAACGAACTGATCAACATTGAAAGAATCGCCTCGCTGGGAAAATTATCGTTGTCGGTTGCTCACGAGATCAACAATCCGCTTTCAGGAATTCTGATTTATACAAAACTTATTTACAAGCAGTTAAACAATCAGGAATTTGATCCGGTAAAAAAGGAATCGATGCTAAAACATCTGAAACTGATTGAAAATGAAACCAAACGCTGTGGCGACATTGTGAAAGGCTTACTTGACTTCTCGAAAAAAGATCAGAATAATTTTGAGCCGAAACATCTTCACGAGATTCTGTTGGAAACCTTTGATTTGATGTCGCATCCGATGAAAGTGGCAAACATTAACTTCTTATCCGATTTTAATGCAAAAACAGACCTGATTTCCTGTAGTCCAAATCAGATCAAGCAAGTTTGTGTTGCCATACTTGTTAATGCTTCCGAAGCTGTTTCTGAAAACGGGGAAATACTATTCAGAACACTGAATCCGGACGATCAACATATTCGGATTGAAATAACAGACAATGGTGTTGGCATTTCGGAAGAAGACCTTCCCCACGTTTTTGAACCGTTCTTTTCTACCAAACAAAATGCAAGCGGTATTGGCTTGGGGCTGGCAATTGTTCACGGTATCGTTCAAAGTCACAAAGGAAAGACTGAGGTAAAATCGATACGCGGAAAAGAAACAACAATATCAATAACTTTACCTTTATTACTGACATAAGGAAAACAGATCATGGCAAAAAAAATTTCCATATTAATTGTTGATGATGAAGAATCGGTAAGAGATTCGTTGTACAACTGGTTTATTGAAGATGGTTACCGTGTTGAATGTGCCCAGGATGCAAAGAAAGCCCTGTCGATGCTCGAATCTGATGTTTTTGATATTATTCTGGCCGATATTAAAATGCCCGGAATGGATGGATTGGAAATGCTCAAGCGGATTAAATCGTTAAGAAAAGATTCGATTGTGATTATCATGACAGCCTTTGCAACTGTCGATACGGCTGTTCAGGCATTGAAAGACGGCGCTTTCGACTATGTTACAAAACCCTTTGATCCAGACGACCTTTCGCACCTGATAAGAAATGCCTCGAAACAAATTTCGCTGCTCGAAGAAAATGAAATACTAAAAGAAAAGGTGGTTTCGCTTGAAAATGTTGAAGACCTGATTGGCAACAGCGAAACAATACAGAAAGTACTCCGCGAAATTGAAAGCGTTGCCCAATCGAATGCTTCAGTAATAATTACCGGAGAAAGCGGCACAGGTAAAGAACTTGTTGCCAGAGCAATACACGCTAACTCACCCCGAAAATTCTTTCCGATGATAAGCGTTCACTGCGGTGCATTGAGCGAAAGTTTATTGGAGAGTGAGTTGTTCGGACACGAAAAAGGTGCTTTTACCGGTGCAGTTTACAATCGGAAAGGCCGGTTTGAAATGGCCGACAGCGGAACAATTTTCCTGGATGAAATTGCAACCATTTCCCAGAAAATGCAAGTTGAATTGCTACGTGTACTCGAAAGCAAGAGTTTTGTCCGCGTAGGTGGCAACAAGGAAATCACATCCGATTTCAGGGTTATTTGTGCTACGAACAGAGATTTGAAAAGCATGGTTGAAAAGGGACTTTTCCGCGAGGATCTTTTTTACAGGCTAAATGTTGTGAACATCAGCGTTCCGCCATTGCGCGAGCGCATTGAAGACATTCCTCTGCTGGTTGATTATTTCATAAAAAAGTACTGCACTTCGATGAACAGACCGCTCATAACAATCGATTCAAGTGCGTTGAAACGTCTTGAAGAATTCCCTTTTCCCGGAAATATCCGTGAACTTGAAAATATGATTGAACGGGCAATTGTTGTTGGAAATGGGAAAAGAATCAGCCTGAAAGACCTTCCGTTGGGGAAAGCCATTGTAAACACTACTTTCGAAAGTCTTGATGATTTAGAGAAAAACCACATTTTTCAGATTCTCACCAAATACAACTGGAACATTTCTGTTTCGGCCAAAGCACTGAAAGTTGACCGGGTAACGCTCTACAACAAGATAAAGAAATACGACCTGAAGCCGTCAAAATAATCCTGATTCATTCTGAATCCAATAAAACCGCATGTGAATGAACCTTGACAATATCACGTTGATTTATTATGGCTATTTCGAGAAAGAACTTCTTGAAATGGTTGTTAATGATATTGAACGTGAATTTTCACTCCCGGTAAAAACACAGGAAGGACATCTGGATTTAAGTGTATTTTACGATCCTGCCAGAAGGCAATATGACGGTAACAGGATATTGCAAAAAATTGATTCTGAAGATGCTTCCGACGACTGCAAAACGCTTGGAATATTTAATATTGACCTCTTTATTCCTATTTTAACCTATATTTTCGGACAGGCATTTTTAAACGGACGTTGCGGTATTGCATCAATTTACCGGCTTAGTAACGAGCGATATGGTATCAAAAAAGATGAACGACTATTTATCGATCGTATCCGCAAAGAAATTATTCATGAACTCGGACATACTTTTGGATTGATTCATTGCCAAAATCCGACTTGTGTAATGAGATCGAGCACCTACGTTGAGGATATCGATCAAAAAAATCATCAACTATGCCATAAATGCAAAAAGGATTTGGAAATAGCTGGTTGATTTTTTTTTTTTTTTTGATTTAATTTTCTTTACGCTTTGTTGACTTTTAAAGAAGAGAAGGTGGCCATTTCTGACCACCTTTTCTTATATATCCCAATTGTGAATGCAGGGTAAAAAGGTAAGTAGCGTATCTCCGCGAAGCCCAAGCCGGAGGGTTTCGAGCGAAATAATTTCATTGGTTGCTATGTTTCCAAGATTAACATTTGGTCCCAAAAGTTTAATGAACCAAACCTGCTGATTTTTTAATGGTGCCTCCCAAAGAATTGTATCGGGATTAAGTGCTTTTTTAATATCCAGAATCAGTTTGAAATTAGCCGATCCATCGTCGTTATAAATTCCCATATTGCCACTTTCGCGGGCTTCGGCAATTACTTTCCATGCTCCGGCATTAAGTTCGGTTTGCATGTATTCTATCCATTTTTCGTTCGAGATTTCTTTTCCTTTCAGCTTCGACCCAACTTCAGACAAAACTGTATAGTTTTTGCTAAGTTCTGCAATGTATTCGCATTTCAAATCATGGTCTAATTCCATCACTCCATCTGATACTTCTACCGTTTCCATTTCATATTCATCAAGAAACCGGCGATAATCGTCCATCATATTTCGAACGGCAAATGCCTCAAAAAGAGTTCCTCCGAAATAGGGTTTCATGCCGGCTGACTTGTAAAGCCTGATTTTTTCGTGTAAGCGGTTGGTGATGATCGAAGTTCCAAAACCAAGTTTCATGAGGTCGCAATAGGGTGCCGATATGTCGCACAAATCTTCTGCTTCGCGCAAGCTTAGGCCTTTGTCCATGACCATTGTTAATCCATTTTCGCGGGGTTTTGCCGGGCGTTCAGGGATATGGGGCAATCGAAAATTCATTGTTTTTTTACAGTTTCGTTGATTGATATTGGGAAATCAATTTCTTAATTGATTCAATCTTTAATGCTTCAGGATAAAACTCAAAAAGTTCGCTGTTCTTGCTGTAGTCAATTTTCAAAGCTCTTTCAAAATGACAGGCAGCTTCCAGTTCTTCATTTTTATCGAGTAAATAAGCTGTTAGCCTATAATCGAGATATGCGTTTGATTTGTTGGTTTTGGTGGCCGTTTTAAGGATTTTTATGGCCTTATCGGTATCGTTCAGATCGTAATACATTTCTGAATATGAAAGCCAGTTGTCAATGTTTTCAGGATCTAGTGTACTAGCCATTTCGAATGATGCGACGGCTTCTTTGATTTCGTTAAATTCGGCGTGCACACGGGCATTCATCGACCAGAAATCAGCATTGTCATCTTCAATATTGATTGCTTTTTTAAAGAAGGTTTGTGCTTCGGCCAGTTTCCCTTCCGACCACATAATTAATCCGGAACCATACCATGCGCTCGAATTATTGTCATTCAATCTGATCGCTTTTTGGTAATTGACCAGGGCTTCGTTGAATCGGTCGGAATTCAGATAGCATTCGGCCAGGTAACAATAAGCATCATCATTTTTCTTGTCGAGTAAAAGGTATTCATTGTAGCAGTCAATCGCTTCCTGAAATTGATTGTTGTTGGCAAGCGCGTTGGCTTTGTTGAAATGTGCATGTAAAAATTCCTCATTCAGTGCCAGTGCAAAATCGTATGCTTCTATTGCTTTCCCGAATAAACCTATTCTGTTGTATGTAATTCCTATGTTATACCAAACCGAATGATTGAAAGGGTCGATATCGAGGTATTTGTTATAAAATGTAATACTGTTTTCGAATTGCAGGTCGCGGTCGTAATAGTAACCCAATTCGTATAGTACGATTTCGTTTTCCGGATTGTTGTGATGCGCTTTTTCGAGGTATTTGATGGCCAAATGAGTTTCTCCTGCCTGACCAAATGAAATGCCTATATTGTATAAAGTTTCATCAAGTTCGTCGATGGGCATTTTAAGTGCATGTTCATAAGCTTTAATAGCTGCACCAACATCTCCCATTAGGTTAAGAGCTGCGCCTTTGGTCAGAAAAAGATCAGGATTCCCGGTTTCAATTTTTTCGGCGAAATTCAATAACTCAAGACATTCTTCCAGTTTCCCTTCGTGCATGAGTACCTGGGCTTCGTATATTTGAATGGAAACGGCTGCCGGATGTAATTTCTGTCCGGTTTCAACGGCTAACCGTGCGAGTTCTATTCTGCCATCTTCAAGGAAATGGTCTATAATTCCTTCGACTTCAAATACATCAAAATAGCTAAAAGTTTCCTCTTCTACCATCTTGTTGAAACGTGCTATCGCCTCCTGAAAATCATCTTCTTCAAAATCCCTGGCGTTCTCGTTCATAAGCTCTCATTTTAAAGGTTGCAAATTTAAGAATACTTTTCGATTAGATTCATTTTGGCTGATGCTCTTTTCTTAAAAGGTCATTTACTGTCTTTACCGGATTAAAAGTTTCGACCGGAACCTCCACAAAAATGGTATTCCAGTCCGACATGGCACCATTCCATAATCCGGGCAGTTCCTGTGCTTTCAGCTCTTTTCCATCTTTCGATTTACTCGAAATAAATCCTGTTTCCGGATCGCTGAAATCCAATAAGTTATATTTTTTGCCTTCATAATTCTTAACAGCACAAACCAGGTCAACCGGATTGAAATGAGTCGCGTTTTGGGCAATGGCTGCCTGTTCCGGATTGTTGAAATCGATTTGCGAGCTTTCAGCAATTTGCAATGATACCGATCCATCGTGGTTTTGTGCGAAGAATGGTCCACCTCCGGGTTCTCCAAGATTTTTTACCATTCCGCAAACCCTGATTGGTCTGTTGAATTTATTGCTAAAATAGTGGTACAACTCTTCTTTTTCGCTGTAATACTGATTGCTGGGCGGTGTAATATTTAATATATTTTCCAGAAAATTGGCAGCTTCAGCATAAAATGCGCTTTCAAGTGAACTATTGAAATGTTCTTTCAGCATTTTTTGATAATAAAAAATCTGTTCCTGAAGGTTCAGTAATACCCCAGCGAGAGCTTTTTTATAATCAATGGTCGTCTTTTTGAGCTGATCGGGAACTACATTATCGATATTTTTTATGAAAATGATGTCAGCTTCCAGATCATTCAGGTTTTCGAGCAGTGCGCCGTGTCCGGCTGGCCTGAAAAGTAAATTTCCGTCGTGGTTTCTAAAAGGTTCATTTTCATGAGTAACTGCAATGGTGTCGGTCGATGGCTTTTGTTGCGAAAAGCTGATTTGATACTTTACTCCGAATAATTTTTCGTATTTGGGTAAAACTTCAGCGACATGTTTATCGAAAATTGCGTGATGCTCGGGCGAGACAGTAAAATGCAGGTGAACCACCGATGACTTATTTCTGGAATAAGCAGCTCCTTCAACGAGGTGTTCTTCTAGCGGTGTGCGGTTTCCGTCAGGATAGGAATGAAATTTCAGCAATCCTTTAGGCAGGTTTCCGTAATTTAGACCTTGTTCCAGAAGCACCCACGAAAGTAGTTTTTGAGCCGGAACTTCTTCGATGGCGATGTTTTCTTTTGAAGCGATTTGTTTTAGGTCGTCGTAAAAAGCAAATTCGTCAAGTTGTTCAAGAAATTTGGAAACGCCTCTGTGCTTCATGGCTTCGGATTGTTCTTTGCCTTTATGGAAGTCTTCCAAAGCAGTAAACAGCGATTGGAACATTCGGCTGGCTGCACCCGAAGCAGGAACAAATTTCAGAACTTCAATTCCTTCTGAGACTTTTTCATCAAAAACGGAAATGTATTGTTCTATTTCTACGGATGATAATTTAATGAGTCCATGATATTGACTGGCAGCTTCGGTTATTTTTAGGAACGGGAAGCCGGTTTTGAAATTTTCGATTTGTTGCTCAACAGTTTCAATTTGGCTTCCACGTGCAACAATCTGTTTAATATCTTCAGGTGTAAACATAGCTATGTTTTAGAGATGTATAAATTTATGAAATCGACCGATCTAAATGACTCTTCACAGGTTGTATTGCCAAAAAGTTTTAAACGAGTTTTTAACAATTTTGTTTATTGTTGTATTTATTTAAGTTGTTGTATTATAAGTTATTGTGATATTTATTTTTGAGTTTCTAACTGGTTTCTAGTTTCAGAACATTTTTCCTGGAAAAAGTGATACCTTTTTTTACCCCGTTTACGAGTTGCGGGTCAAAGCTTGATTTTAGAATGATTGGCTTCGCTGACTGCTAAATTGGACTACTTTTGTATAACAAATAAAAAGCAACAGGATGAACCGGTTTTTGTGGGGAAGTGATAAACGGTACAATGATTTTTCGGGCTATTTCAGAAGAAAGTTTAATGGCCGGGTGCAAAAGATTTCGGTCGATGCAGGATTTACCTGTCCAAATCGCGATGGATTGCGTGGCACTGGTGGTTGCTCGTATTGCAACAACCAAACTTTTAGTCCTGCTTATTGCAATCTCGAAAAAAGTGTTTCCAGTCAATTGTCAGAAGGGATTCAATTCTTCTCGCGGAAATACAATTCGATGAAATACCTCGCTTATTTTCAGTCGTACAGCAATACTTATGCGCCACTCGAAAACCTGAAGTTGCTGTACGAAGAAGCATTGGCACATCCTGAAGTGATTGGTTTGGTAATTGCGACCCGCCCTGATTGTTTGACTCCTGAAATTCTGGATTACCTTCAGTTGTTGGCTGAAGAATATTACATCATGGTTGAATTCGGGATTGAATCGCATGTGAATTCAAGTCTTTACAAGATGAACCGGGGACATTCGTTTGAGGAATCGGTATGGGCGATCAAAGAAACTGCGCGGAGAAATATTCACAATTGCGCGCATCTGATTCTGGGATTGCCCGGCGAAACGGAAGCTGATTGGCTCGATCAGGCAAGGGTGATTTCCCGTTTGCCTGTCGAAAACCTGAAATTACATCAGTTGCAGATTCACAAAGGAACCCGAATGTACCGCGAATACCTTCAAAATCCGGATCAGTTTCCGATGTTTACTGTTGAAGGCTATCTGGAATTGGTAGTTAAATACCTCGAATTGCTGAATCCTGAAATTGTGGTAGAACGGTTTGTAAGCGAAGCTCCCGACGAGTTACTAATTGCTCCGCGCTGGGGACTGAAAAACTTTGAATTCACCGCCAAAATTGAAAAGTTGCTGGTTGAACGGGACACCTGGCAGGGAAGGTTGTATCAGAATAAGTGATCAGTGGTCAGTCGCAGTTGTCAGAATAATTAGTCAATGTTGGTCATTTGTTTCACGTCATTTATGGTAAAAAAAATACTCTGTAACGGCCTTATAACTTGTGATTTAGTGACAATGAATGACTATATAATGACAATGAATGACAACTTACTGACCTTAATTCCCCGTAGTTGTTCTCCCAAACACCCGTTTTAATATCTCAGTCACCCGTGCATTTGCGTTGGTGCGGATGTCTTTTTCGCGTTCTTCGATTTTCAGAAACAAGCCGTTTAAAGCTTGTTGTAACAGGTAATCTTCGAGTTTTACATCCACCGTTTTAAAACCTGCAATTTTTCCTACCGTTGAGCCCGCCAATTTGTTCCAGTTGGTGGTCAGTTCGTTCCACGATTGTTGGGTTGAAATTCCGGCTACAAGGTTTTTATTCAACGATTCACGAATTTTTGGCCGGTATAATTCTCCGAGTTGTTGCGATGTTTTTTGTTTGAAATAACTGGTTGCGGCATTTTCGGGACCACGTAAAATCTGAAGTCCGTCGGCAAAAGTCATTTCGCGAACGCTATTCACAAAAATAGGTTTTGCCCCTTTCGCGGCATCTTCGGCAGCCCGGTTGATGCGAACAATTACATCGTCAACCAGCTTTTGCCCGCCAGGCAATTTCGAAAGGTTGTCGATAATTGATTTTGCTTCAGGTGGAAGTAATATTTTAACTGCCTGATCTTTCAGATATCCATCAACAGCCGATAATCGCTTTACAGAACTGTCGGCACCCACCAAAAGCGCCTCCTTTAATCCGGCAATAATTTCGGTATTCGATAACGGTAAATTCTGATTGACTGCCGATTGCGCGATTTGGGTGAGTTCTGCACATGAAGTTATTGTGAACAGGGAAAAGATGAGGGCAATGATTTTTATTTTTTGCATGACTGAAAAGATTTAACGGATTGACGAACAAAGATTGGATTTTTCACCACAGATAAAAAGGATTGCCACAGATAAAAAACTTGTGTCGTATTAAATCTGTGAAAATCTGAGTAATCCGTGGTAATATTATTTTCGACGTGCTGGTTTGTGTTCTTCTTTTTTTGCTGACCCAAATAGTCCGTCAATCAGGTCTTTGCGGTTCAATCGGAGCAGTTCACTTTTTATTTCCTGATGATATTCACGCTGATACCAGAAGAAATATTTGCGTTGAGCCAGCTTTTCTTTCTGACTTTTAGGCGTGAATACTTTTTGCATGGTATATGGATGATAGCCAGTGTAATAAATTACTGTGGCCAAAGTCATAGGCGTTGGGGTAAAATCCTGAATTTGCTCCAATTTAAAGTCGAGACTTTTGGTTTCGACAGCGAGGTTGGCCATATCCACATTTTCACAACCGGGATGACTAGAAATAAAATACGGAATCAACTGCTGGTTGAGACCTTCCTCTTTGTTGATCTCATCAAATACCCTTTTCAGTTTGTGAAAAAGTTTGAACGAAGGTTTACGCATCAGGTCAAGTACTTGATCGGATGTATGTTCAGGAGCTACTTTTAACCTTCCGGAGACGTGGTGTTTGATGACTTCGCGCAAATATTCCATGTTATTTTTGTTCACCTGCGGATCGCTGGTTTCCTTCAGAATCATGTCATAACGGATGCCGCTTCCGATAAATGCCTTTTTTACATCCGGATGCTGACGTACTTTTTTGTACAAATCCAGCATCGGCTTGTGATCGACATTCAGATTTTTACAAACATCAGGAAAAACACACGACGGACGTTTGCATTTGCGGCAAATTTCTTCGTGAATGCCTTTCATTTTGTACATATTGGCCGACGGACCGCCCAAATCGGAGATGTATCCTTTAAAATCGGGCATCAGCACCAGTTTGTCAACCTCTTTCAGGATGGATTCTTCGGAACGGCTGGCAATAAATTTTCCCTGATGGGCCGAAATGGTGCAAAAAGTACATCCGCCAAAACATCCGCGGTGGATGTTCACCGAATGCCGGATCATATTGTAGGCGGGAATTTCTTCCTTATTTTTATAGCGCGGGTGGGGCAGACGGGTAAACGGCAAATCGTAAAAACGGTCGATTTCCTTTTCTTCCAACGGCGGCCAGGGTGGATTGATGATTACCTGCTGGTTGCCAACTTCCTGAGTAAGAACATTTGCCTCCACTTTGTTCGACTCTTCCTCGATGTGCATGAAGTTTTGGGCATATTTCTTTTTGTCTTCCAAACATTCTTCGTAGGAATATAGCTTCATGCTGTTCCACTTCTTATTGGTGGCATATTGCTCTTCCTTCGAGACCAAAAACGCAGTTTGCGGAATGTTGGTAATTTTCTTGTAATCAACTCCTTTGCGGATCAGTTCGGTATATTCCAGGATCGATTTTTCGCCCATTCCGTAGAAAAGCATGTCGGCACGTGAATCGACCAAAATCGAAGGTTTCAGCTTATCGCTCCAGTAATCGTAATGGGTAACGCGACGCAGCGAAGCTTCAATTCCTCCAACCACCAGCGGAACATCGGGATACAAATCTTTCAGGATATTGCAGTAAACAGTGGCAGCATAATCAGGGCGCTGTCCAGCTTTTCCTCCGGGTGTGTAGGCATCGTTCGAGCGTTTCCGTTTGTTGGCGGTGTAATGGTTCACCATCGAATCCATATTTCCGGCGGTGACTGCAAAATAAAGGTTGGGCTTTCCAAGTTTTTTGAAATCACGCAAATCGTCCTGCCAGTTGGGTTGAGGCACAATGGCCACTTTTAAACCTTCGGCTTCCAGTATTCTGCCTATAACAGCAGCTCCAAAAGAGGGATGATCGACATAAGCGTCGCCGGTAAAGAAAATAATATCGACACTGTCCCAACCCCGCGATTCAATTTCTTTTTTGGTTGTAGGCAACCAATTGTTGATATCGTATTTTTGATATAGAATATTCAATTTTTCAATTTTTAGATGCGAAATAAGCTAAACCTTTGACAACTGACCAAAAGAAATGTTCATTATTTCAGATTTCTTTTTTTGCATTCGATTAAATTTCAGATAAAAAACACTGGCATAGTTTTATAGAATGTCGATTTTTCTAATTTTATATCGCGTTTTTATAAAACCTAACTATGGAGCTTTTCAAACCGAAGGATTTCCTGAAAGCCAACCCCAAACTTAGTTTCCTTGGTGGAGAACATTTCGCCCGATTTTTGATGCTGATGTTACGTTTTGATAAGCTGAACAGGGTTTATAACAAGATCGGAGATAAAAGAGGTCTTGATTTTGTTGAAGAGTTACTTGCAATTTTGTCGATTAATTATGTTTTTGACAGCGAGGTTTTGCTGAAACGAATTCCAAAATCAGGGTCGTGTATCCTTGTCTCAAATCATCCGTTTGGCGGTTTGGAGTCGATTTTACTGATAAAAATTCTTAGTCCGCTCCGCTCCGATATTAAAATTGTTTCCACGCAATTGCTGCAAAAAATAGATCCTATCAGCGAATTTTTTCTTGAGGAAGATCCTTTTCAAAAAACGGCGGATAAACGGGCAATTGCAATTGGTCAGGAACAAGCTTCGGAACACCTCGAAAATGGGGGGATTCTGTGTGTATTTCCGGCTGGAGATGTTTCGCAGTTTGATGATTACATGGTTTTATCCGACAAACAATGGCAATACTCTGCCCTGAAATTCATCAAGCAACAGAAAGTTCCGGTTGTTCCGGTTCATTTTCAAGGCAACAACAGCAAGTTGTTCTACTTATTGGGAAGCATCAATTCGTCGCTAAGCCAAATGAAACTTCCGACCGAAATATTGCACCAGCGAAAAAAAGCAGTCAAAATCAGGATTGGACATAGTATTTCGGTTTTGGAACAAGATAAATTTGCAGATATTTACCAGTATGGCAGGTTTTTACGAGCCAGAACTTATTGTCTGCGTTCCAAAATTGAGGTCAGGAAATTCTTTAATTATACCCTCAAGCGTCAGCAGAAAGTTGAACCGGTTGCTGAACCCTTGCCAATTGAAATAATCAGGAAAGAGCTAAACGGCCTGACTTCGGAATCATTACTTTTCAAGCTGAAAAATTATACCATTTATTGTGCGCCATCGAAGCAAATTCCAAATATTTTGCTTGAAATCGGGCGGCTTCGTGAGATTACTTTCAGGCAGGTGGGAGAGGGAACCAACCGGAGCATCGATTTGGACGAATTCGATTTGTATTACCATCAGATGTTTATCTGGGATACCGAAACCGAAATGATCGTGGGCGCCTACCGCATTGGAAAAGGCGCAGAAATAATTCACAAATATGGCATCCGTGGTTTTTATGTGCAAAGTTTGTTTAAGCTGAAAGACGAACTTCAGGATATGTTAAAGCAGACGATGGAGTTGGGGCGGTCGTTTATCGTCAGGGAATATCAGAAAAAACCTATGCCACTGTTTTTGTTGTGGAAAGGCATTCTTTATTTTATCCTGAAAAATCCGGAATACCGCTACCTGATGGGGCCGGTGAGCATCAGCGACGATTACTCAACAACCTCGAAAGCTATGATTATTAAGTTTATCATGACGCATCATTTCGATTGGAAACTTGCCAGAAGTATTACCCCGCGCAACGCTTACAAGTTCAAAACTGTCGATCAGAACCTGAATGTATTAATGGAGACAATGGATGCCGACATAAATTCGCTTGATAAATTTATTGGCAATGTGGATGAAATGAATTCAGGATTGCCGGTGCTCCTGAAAAAGTACATCAAACTGAACGCGAAAATCATTGGTTTTAATGTCGATCCAAAATTCAATAACTGCCTCGATGGGCTGATGGCGCTCGATTTGTGTGATATTCCGCAGAATACAATTGAATCATTGTCAAAGGAATCAAACGATGGCTCAATTCTTCAGCAATTCGATTTTAACCGGGATAAGAGGGAAGGATCAGCGGGATAATGACCGGCTTTCTATTTCTTGAAAATGAAATATACGGCAAGAACTAAAAAGACGAATCCGATGAGATGATTGAACCTGAAGTTTTCATTCTTGAAAAACAGTAGTGAAAAAACGGTGAAGATTAGCAATGTTGTAACTTCCTGAATCACTTTTAATTCGATGAGTGAGAAGGGGCCGCCGTTTTCTTTGTAGCCGATTCTGTTGGCTGGTACCTGAAAGGCGTATTCAAAAAGTGCGATTCCCCAACTAACCAGTACGATTGAAATGATGCCCAGTTTGCTGAACCATTTCAATTCTCCAAATTTGAGATGCCCGTACCATGCCAGAGTCATGAATGAGTTGGACAGTATCAGTAAAACGATGGTAGTAATTCCTTTAAGGTTCATAATAAATGGTTTAAAAACTGCGGCGAAAATAAGGAATATTGCCCTAATTGCATTGTTGGGTATTACTGATAATTTGAGATGAAAGGTTTTAACGATTTTGGTTACCCTGAAATCGTATTTGAGAAAATAGTATTATCTTGAGCATTCAAACTTTAAAGTAATTCAATGAAACGCATAGCTAATCAGTTTATTATATGTGTGTTACTAGTCGGGCTGACTATTTCCTGTCAAAATAATTCAGGAAATAAGAAAGTAGAATCCGTAAGTTCTGAACAACTGGCGAAAGAAATTGAGAACATTCCGGGTACTCAAAATGCGAAAAAAGAGCATCCAGGTAAAGCCGTTTATGAAAAATATTGTTTGGTTTGTCACCAGGCTGATGGTTCGGGGGTTGCAGGCGTTCATCCTCCGGTTGGACCCGGAAGTTGGGTTGGCAGAGATTCAAAAGAATTGATAGCAATTATGATGAAAGGTCTGAGCGGTAAAATTGAAGTAAATGGTGAAGTTTATAACGGTTTTATGCCTTCGCAGGCGCACTTAACCGATGAGGAAATGGCTGATGTGCTTACCTATATTCGTTCAAGTTTCGGTAATAACTTTGAACCGGTTGATGCGGAGTTGGTTCGCAAAGTAAGAAGCGGAAAATAAGACATAGTTGGAATTTCGAGATAAAGGTCGCCATGAACATTTATCATGACGACCTTTTTCGTGATTATTTAATTGCAAACCTTGCAAAGACGGTGTATCGCAATTTAATTTTCTGAAATCCAATTTCAGGAAGCGCTTCTTCCTGATTTCCGGCAGCATCCATAGCCATATTTACCATTAAAGCAGTTTTGCGGAACAATGGCTGATCTTCGTATGTTTCGCGCTCCTGTATCAGCAATGGCTTTCCGATCGTTTCGCCAATTGCAGTCAGTAAATTCGTCGCTTTTATTTTAGCAGCTTTAATTGCAATCATTTTTACTTCATTCTTGAATTTCTCAATCTCCGAATGATCGACCCGCTGAATGTTGGCGTTGAAAGCATCAATTTCATCGAGAAGTTCAAAAACTTTGGCGATTTCGTTGGTAGTTTTAACTTTTAGGATGTAATCTTTGGAAGCGATCACGTCTGACTTTTTCCTTTTAATTTTGATGTAATCAGAAGCTGCGTCGGACAACTGTAAATCGTTTAAGTCGATTTCCAGTTTCATCAACCTTTTCTTTAACTCCTTTTCCTGACTCTCAATCTCGATTTTTGTTTTTCCCTCGAACCGTTCTTTCAATGTAAACGAGATGAAAATTTCATCGGGAACTACCTCCATTTCTCCGGTTCCAACCACTTCAATAGCTGATATTTCCTTGCCAGCTCCGTATTCCTGTCCCCAGGTGATAACTGAAAAAAACACAAGTAATGATAATAAGATTCCTGTTTTCATGTTTCTGAATATTTGTTTGTTTTAAATCATTTGTTTCAATAACCGGCTGCCTGCCCGTCTTTTCGCGATTCGGAAGCTCCGTAATAAACTTTATTTTTTTCGTCCCACTTAATCGCCTGATATCCGCCGTAGATTCCGTTAATATATTGAATCAGGTGGCCTTTGCCTAGCAAATTGCGTACCGTTTCGTAAGGCAATCCGCTTTCTAGATAAACGATTCCGCCGTCGGTCATAGTCTCACCAGTGGGCTCGCTCGATCCTTCGTGGCAAATCCGGGGTGCGTCGCCCGCTTCCTGAAGGTTCATTCCAAAATCAATCAGGTTAACCACCATCTGAACATGTCCCTGCGGTTGCATCGAACCTCCCATCAGTCCGAAACTGATAAAAGGCTTTCCGTCTTTGGTAATGAAAGCCGGAATGATAGTATGAAATGGTCGTTTATGCGGCTCGTATTTGTTATTATGGGTGGGGTCGATAATAAACATTTCGCCCCGGTCCTGTAAAACAAATCCAAGTTTGCCGGGTGTCATTCCCGAACCCATTCCGCGATAATTGCTCTGTATTAGCGAAACCATGTTGCCTTCTTTGTCTGCTGTTGTCAGGTAGATGGTATTTCCGGTTTCGAGGTTGCCTGCCGGAACACTTTTAGCCGCCTTTTTAGGATCAAAAAGCTTTAAGCGCTCATTCGCATATTCTTTTGAGATCAGCTTTTGAGTTGGAATTTTGTTGAAATCGGGATCGGAATAAAATTTTGCCCGATCTTCGAAAGCCAGTTTCTTCGTTTCAATAAAAGTGTGAATGTATTCAGAACTACCGAAACCCATCGAGGCAATATCATATTTTTCGAGCATGTTGAGCATTTGCAGTACAGCAGTTCCCTGTCCGTTTGGCGGTAATTCCCAAACGTCGTAACCGCGGTAATTGGTCGAGATAGGTTCAACCCATTCCGAATGATGGTCGGCCAAATCGCGCATACTTAAAAAGCCACCCTGTTCTTTCATGTAATCTGCAATTTTCTGTGCGATTTCACCTTTATAAAAAGCATCGCGGCCTCCGCTTGCAATTTTTTCGAGCGTAGCTGCCAGATAAGGATTTCGGAAAACTTCTCCTTTTGCCGGAGCTTTACCATTGGGCATAAAAATTTCTTTGAAGCCCGGATATTTTTGCAGCTTTAAAGAGTTCGAATTCCAGTAATAGGCAATAACTTCTGAAACCGGAAATCCATCGCGGGCATAACTAATAGCTGGTTTCAGGATATCAATGACAGGAAGTTTTCCGAATTTTTTATGTAATTCGAACCATCCGTCAACACATCCGGGAACAGAAACCGGAAGTGGCCCCAAAGCCGGAATTCGCTTAATCCCATTCTTTTCGAAATAATCGTAGGTCAGGCTGTATGGCGATCTTCCGCTGGCATTCAATCCATACAATTTTTGCGTTTTAGCATCCCAGACGATGGCAAATAAATCGCCGCCAATTCCGTTTCCGGTGGGTTCAACCAGTCCGAGAACCGCGTTGGCCGCAATGGCCGCATCAATGGCATTTCCGCCGGCTTTCATTATATCGAGGGCAACCTGTGTGGCCAAAGGCTGGCTGGTGCAAGCCATTCCATGTTGTGCTATTACTTCGGAACGGGTTGCAAATGGTAAGCCGGTAACGCGATCCTGTGCAGATAATTGATGAAGTGCGAAAAATAGAATGAATGATAGCAAATAAATTTTCATGTGTTTATAATTTGATTTTTAATTGTCACATGGAACTCGCCAACAATAATCATTTGTCTGTGTGAGATTATCGCTCATGGCTCGTTTCATGTGTTTCATTTTTTAGAGAGGCATAAAGTTATAAAATTCATTTTCTGAAACTAACAGGAAATTGTTCAGGCTTTAAATTCTTGGGAGATTTGATGAACCTGGGATGTTGATAAGTAAATTGTATTTCAGAACTTTTAATTATGGGTAATCACGTTTCTTCGATTAATTTTGAGTGACATATTTACCTACTCAAAGTTTTGGAAATAGAATTCAGGAATTAAAGCGGAACTTATGGAAGACAATAATTCAATAAAGCTTTTCGAAAGCAAAAAAGTTCGCACCCATTGGGATGAGTTACAGGAGAAATGGGTTTTTTCAGTAATTGATGTGATAGAGATACTCACAGAAAGTCCAAGGCCAAGGAAATATTGGAGTGCTTTAAAAACCAAGCTTCAAGCTGAAGGTAGTGAACTGTCCCAAAAGTTGGGACAGTTGAAAATGGCTGCAGAAGATGGCAAAATGAGAGAAACCGATGTGGCAGATACTGAAACGCTTTTGCGAATTATCCAGTCAATTCCATCGCCAAAAGCAGAACCTTTTAAGCAATGGCTGGCGAAAGTTGGGTATGAGCGCATGAAAGAAATTGCCGATCCTGAGCAAAGTATTGAAAGGGCCCGGGAAAATTGGCAGAAGTTGGGTCGCAGCGAAAAATGGATTCAACAACGCATGACAGGGCAGGAAACCCGAAACAAACTCACTGATTACTGGAAAGGACACGGTGTTGAAAAATCGGATGAGTTCGCATTACTCACCAATATTATTCATCAGGAATGGACAGGATTAAAGGTAAAAGACCATAAAAATCTAAAAGGATTAAAATCACAGAATCTTCGCGATCACATGACCGAGGCTGAATTGATCTTTACCGCTCTTGCGGAACTTTCAACACGGCAAATTGCTGAAACCGATGAAGCAGAAGGTCTGAATGAAAATGCAAAAGCAGGCAAAAAAGGAGGCAAAATCGCAAAAGATGCACGTGTTGCATTGGAATTGAAAACAGGTAAAAAGGTGGTAACAGGTGAAAGCTTTTTACCGCCTATAAAAGAAAATAAAAAGCTAAATTAAATTACAAAACTTCTGCATGTCTCCATTTTTAAAACAGGTTGCCAGCTATTTATATCAGAATCATCGTTCTGAGTTGAGTGATTTTTGCCTGGTTTTTCCGGGTAGGAGAGCGGGCGTATTTTTTACAGCCTACCTGAATAAGTTGGTGGAGACTTCGATGCTTTCTCCTGAAATTATAACCATCAACGAGCTGATTTCGTCGGTGTCGGGCTTGCAGCATGCAGATCAGGTGGAATTGGTGCTGAAACTTCAGGAAGTTTACAGCCAGGTGACCGGCCATCAGGAACCATTGGACGAGTTTTTCTTCTGGGGTGAAATTCTTCTGGCCGATTTTGACGATCTCGATAAATATTTGCTGAATGCCGATGATTTGTTCAGAAATATATCTGATTTAAAAGACCTTGAAAACCAATTCGAATACCTGACAGCCGAACAAAAAAAGGCGATTGAAGAGTTTTGGGGTAATCTCGATAAGGTTCCCCATTCGTTCAACAAAGAAAAATTTATCGGTATCTGGATAAAGCTGGCAGCCATTTATCACCGTTTCAGGGAAGTTCTCAGGCAAAACGGAATTGCCTATTCTGGAATGATTTACCGGGATGTGGCAGATAAACTGGCGGAACAATTGCCTGTTGAATTGAAAGCCACGAAATATGTATTTGTTGGGTTTAATGCATTGAATGATTGCGAGAAAGCCATCTTTAAAAAACTGGACAATCTAAAAAAAGCCTTGTTCTTTTGGGATTACGACGAGTTTTACCTGAATGATGCAGAAAATGAAGCGGGGCGGTTTCTTCGGACAAACATGGTAAATTTTCCGGCGCCCAAAAATTTTGTTCCTGAAAAATCTCCGATCCCCAAAAACCGAAAAATTACGATGGTTTCGGTTCCCGGAAATATCACCCAGGCACAGGCTATTAACATGCCGCAAGTGTTGAAAAGTTTTAGAACCGACAAGCGTTTCGATAATACTGCGTTTGTGCTGGCCGACGAAAATTTGCTGATTCCGGTTATTTCGGCGGTCGGAAAAAGCTTCACCGACATCAATATTACGATGGGCTATCCGTTTGTGAATACGCCTGTTTATGGATTTATTTCGCAGTTGATCAGCCTTCAGAAAAATATACGTAAATCGGCTAATTCGACGATTTTCTATTATAAACCGGTGGTTGCCATTCTGAATCACCAGTTTGTAGTGAATGCTGAAATAAAAATCTTCGTTTCAGGAATTCACCGGCGAAACAAAGTTTATCTCGAAGCCGAAGAACTTAATTTCAACCCGTTTGTGCTGAAAATATTCAGGCGACCGGAAGGCTGGCAGGATATCCTTGATTATTTTCTGGATGTTCTGACCGAGCTTGCACTGAAGTTTGACAGCGCCGGAAATGATCAGGTAAAACTGGAATCTGAATACCTTTTTCAGGCATTTCTGGCGGTTCAACGATTGAAAGACACGCTGGAAGGATTGAATGTTCCTGATTTTCCGGTAAAAATATTGTATCGCCTGCTTGACCAGAGTTTGCGACGCATTTCAATTCCGTTTGAAGGTGAGCCACTTACCGGTCTGCAAATCATGGGATTGCTGGAAACTCGTTGTCTCGATTTCCAGAATTTGGTTTTATTTTCGGCCAACGAAGGTTTTTTGCCGCGAATCGCTGCCGGACATTCGTTTGTTCCGTATCATCTTCGGAAAGGATTTGGAATGCCAACTTACGAAGATCGCGATGCAATGTATGCCTACTATTTTTATCGTTTGATTCAGCGAACCGAAAAAACAGTAATCGTCTATAATTCAATAACCGAAGGAGTTGCCTCGTCTGAAAAGAGCCGGTTTTTGTACCAGCTTTTGTACGATTCGGAGTTTGATATAGAAGAACTGAATTTGAGTTTTAATTTTAAAGGTACCACCAACGAACCCATCAGAATTGAAGCTGGTGAACAGCACATTCAGAAATTAATTTCGACTTATTCGGAGCGAAAACTAAGCCCGAGTGCCATCAATACCTACCTCGACTGCAAACTGAAGTTTTACTTCAAATACATCGCTGGAATAAAGGAAAAAGAAGAGCTGAAAGAGGAAATTGATGCGGTTCTGTTCGGGAATCTGTTTCATTATGCAATCGAACTTCTGTATAAACCATTTGAAAATAAAACAGTTGAAGCATCGTCGCTAAAACTGATCAGGAATAACAAGGAAAAGATAGATGCGATTGTTCGTGAGTCGATAGCGGTGAAATATTACCAAATGAAACCTGAAGAGGTTTCAAGGTTTAAACTTGGCGGACAGAGCATTCTGATTGCATCGCATATTCGCGACTATATTTATCAGTTGCTCGAAAATGATATTAGGTTTGCACCATTTCAAATTGTTGGACTGGAAAAGGAATATTCAGCAGATTATAAGGTAGTTTCCGGCGAAAGTTCTTTCCTTATCAGGATTGGCGGCATTATTGATAGGTTAGACCAAACAGCTGACGGATTAAGGATTATCGACTATAAAACTGGGCGAAATATGAAGCTTGACTTCAAAGAATGGTCTCAATTGGTTGACCGCAATTATGCCGATCGGCGGAAAGAAATATTTCAAACCCTGATCTATTCAGATATTGTCAACCGGTCAGAAAACCATTCAGGAATATTTCCTGTCATTTATAAACTCGACAATTTGTTTGATGAAGAGTTTATCCCCAACGTACTTTTTCAGGGCGAAAAGCTTTCATTTCAAAACGTGGCAGGAGAATTTGGTGGTATCTTTTCTGAAGTATTAACCGAAATTTTTAGCGAGACCAATATTTACGACCAAACCAAAGATTTTGAAAAATGCAGTTATTGCCCTTATAATAAGCTGTGCAGAAGGTAGAAAGTGTTCATGAAGATGTTGCGGGTTGCGAGATTCGGGTTACGAGTTAAGCCAACAACCCGTATCGAGTATCCCGTAACATTTAAGAATTTACTCTTTCAGCAAGTCGGGCCGTAGTCGTTTGGTACGTTCGTAGGCTTGCTGTTCCTGCCATTCGTTAATCTTACGGTCATTTCCGGAGAGCAGTATTTCGGGCACTTTCCAACCTTTGTAGTCGGCAGGTCGGGTGTAAACCGGTGGGCTCAGTAGATTATCCTGAAATGAGTCTGTGAGTGCCGATGTTTCGTCGGATAAAACGCCCGGAATCAGACGAACTACGCTGTCGACAATAACGGCGGCAGCCAGTTCGCCACCGGTAAGCACGTAATCGCCAATCGATATTTCCATGGTAACCAAATGTTCGCGGATGCGCTGGTCGATACCTTTGTAGTGACCGCAAAGAATGATGACATTATTCAGTAGCGAAAGTTTATTGGCCACTTTTTGGGTCAGTTGTATTCCATCCGGACTGGTGTAAATCACTTCATCATACTCCCTTTGCGACTTCAAAAAACTGATCGCACTTTCGATAGGTTGAATGGTCATTACCATTCCGGCACCTCCGCTGAAAGCATAATCATCGGTTTTCCGGTGCTTGTCTTCCGAAAAGTCACGAATGTTGTGGACAAAAATTTCAACCAACCCTTTGTCCTGACCTCTTTTTATAATCGAATGCCTGAAAGGGCTTTCGAGCAATTCTGGAACAACGGTAAGAATATCGATACGCATAACACAAATTTTCGGCAAAAGTAACAACCTGCGATCAATCTTTGCCAGTTCATTGAATTTTAAAGTCAAAAAAGAGTGCAAATGCAAACCTTTTTGCATTAATCCACCTGATTTGAACTTTTATTAATGAAAATCTTTGAGTATTAGCTTGTAATATATATTTTCGTAGGCTGAAGTAAGACCTTATTCTCTGTTAATTACAATGTAATTTAAAAATTTGTTATGGAACCTAAAGATCTAAAAAACTCAAAAGTTGAGTTAAGTGGTGCACTTGTTGAGCCAGAAATTGCTAATGATCAGGACGTTGCTGAAGTGGCAGAAGCTGAAGTAACTGTTGAAGAAACAGTTGCTGAACCCGTTGAAATGGTTGTTTCCGGGGTAGAAGATTCAGTAGTTGTTGAGGAAGTTGCCGAAATGGATGAACAAGCAGTAGAAGCTGAAGTTGAAGAAACTGTAGTTGAAAAAGCAGCCGAAGATGAAGAAACTGTAGTTGAAGAAGTTGCCGAATTGGATGAAAAAGCAGCCGAAGTTGCTGAAGTTGAAGTTGCAGAACCTGCTGCTGAATTAGTTGAAGAACCTGTTATTCCATTGGTTGAAGAATTGCAGGAAACAATTGAGGATGTTGATCTTGAGTTGCACGAGGATGATATTCTGGATTAAAATAATCCCAAAGTCGTATCGGCTGACTATTCGAGTTTAACCGAAGTCGAGCTTATTGAATCACTTCGCCAGCTACTAGAAAGTGATAATTATGATAGTATCAGAGATGATGTTGATGCCATCAAGATTCACTTTTTCCGCCTTTACCGTGCAAATATTGAAGCGCAGAAAGCTGCATTCGCTGAAGCCGGTGGCGATCTGGCCGAATTTAAGGCAGAACCCGATCCCAATGAATTGGAGCTTCGGAATCTGTTAAAACAGTATCAGGATGTGAGGAGTGAACACAACCGGAAAGCTGATGAAGCGAAAGAAACTAACCTTCAGAAAAAATACGAAATAATTGAAGAGATTAAATCTCTGATCAATAATAAAGAATCAATTAACAAAACCTTCCACGAATTCCGTGAATTGCAGAATCGCTGGAGGGAAATCGGCCTGGTTCCACAGGCAAAGCTGAAAGATCTTTGGGAAACCTATCATCACCACGTCGAGAATTTTTATGATTTTATTAAAATCAATAAAGAATTACGTGACCTTGACCTGAAGAAAAACCTTGAAATAAAAATGGAGATTTGCGAAAAGACTGAAGAGCTTTTGGTAGAACCCTCAATTATCAAGGCCTTCAATGTTCTGCAAAAATACCACGAACAGTGGCGCGAAGTTGGTCCGGTTCCACGCGATAAAAAAGATGAGTTGTGGGAACGTTTTAAAGCTGCTACTTCCATTATCAATAAAAAACATCAGGATTATTTTGAAGGCCGGAAATCTGATCAGAAAAAGAATCTGGATGCCAAGGTTGCTCTTTGTGAGAAAGTAGAAGAAATTGCCAATGCAGCCATCGAAACACACCGCGACTGGGATGAAAGATCGAGAGAACTGATTGAATTACAGAAGATTTGGAGAACAATCGGGTTCGCGCCTAAAAAAGATAACAATAAAATTTATGAACGTTTCAGAATTGCTTCTGATACATTTTTTGATCATAAACGCGAATTTTACAACCAGAATAAGGAAGAACAAACCAATAATCTTCAGATGAAGACTGATTTGTGTGTTCAGGCTGAAGCTTTGAAAGACAGCACCGACTGGAAAAAAACAGCAGATGAATTTATCAACATTCAGAAAGCATGGAAAGAAATTGGACCTGTTCCACGCAAATATTCTGATGTAATCTGGAAACGTTTCAGGGCAGCCTGCGATCATTTCTTTGAAAACAAATCGAAACATTTTTCATCGATCGACGGAGAACAAGCTGATAATCTTAAAGGTAAACGTGCGCTACTTGAAGAAGTGAAGCAGTTTGCTTTGAGTGGCGACGATAGTGCTGATTTGGATAAACTGAAAGAATTTCAACGCAATTTTACAGAAATTGGTCACGTTCCGTTTAAAGACAAAGATGCCATTCAGAATGAGTTCCGTGATGTGATTAATCATCATTTTGACTCGTTGCGCATCGACGAAAAGCGCCGTAACTTAATGAAATTTAAGAATAAAGTTGCCGGCAATACTTCTTCAGGAAAAGGACAGAACAAAAACCGTTTCGAGCGCGAAAAATACATGACCAAGCTGAAGCAGATGGAAACTGATCTGGCATTGCTCGATAACAATATCGGTTTCTTTGCAAATACCAAAAATGCCGAAGCGCTGATTGGTGATGTAAATCTGAAGATTGCCAATACGAAAGAAAAAATCGAATTCCTGAAAGAGAAAATCCGCATCATGGATGCGATGGAAGACGACGAATAGCATCATAAAAAACCCGCTACTTCAAGCGGGTTTTTTGTTGTTATACCAATTGAAATTGCATGTAGTATTAGTTAATTATTAAATTTTATAACATTTTTTAGCGGTAAGTTTTATTGATTAACTTTGCTCGCTTTTAAGAACAATTAAAACCTATGGTCTTGTCAGCATCAGCAACCAGATACATATTTGTTACAGGAGGAGTTACCTCTTCGCTTGGGAAGGGGATTTTAGCTGCATCGCTGGCTAAATTACTTCAATCCAGAGGTTATTCAGTAACAATCCAAAAATTGGATCCATACATCAATGTCGATCCGGGTACTTTAAATCCTTATGAACACGGAGAATGTTTTGTAACCGACGATGGCGCAGAAACAGATTTGGATCTTGGTCATTACGAACGATTTCTGAACGTTCCTACTTCACAGGCAAACAATGTCACCACCGGACGTATTTATCAGTCGGTCATTAACAAAGAGCGTCGGGGTGATTATCTTGGAAAAACAGTCCAGATTATTCCTCACATTACCGATGAGATCAAACGGAAAATTAAAATTCTTGGATCAAAAGGAAAGTACGACATTGTAGTGACCGAAATTGGCGGTACAGTCGGCGATATTGAGTCGCTACCTTATATTGAGGCAGTTCGTCAGTTGAAATGGGAATTGGGATCAAACGCACTGGTTATTCATTTAACACTTGTTCCTTTTTTGGCTGCCACCGGCGAATTGAAAACCAAGCCAACTCAACATTCGGTAAAATCTTTGCTCGAAAATGGGGTTCAACCCGATGTTTTGGTTTTGCGCACAGAACACGAACTTGGTATTGACTTAAAGAAAAAAGTGGCACTTTTCTGCAATGTTTCGATCGATGCAGTTATTCAGTCGATTGATGTTTCAACTATTTATGAAGTTCCGAACAAGATGCGGGAACAGCGTTTGGATGAAACGGTTCTGCGCAAAATGGGACTTCCGTTAAAAGATGAACCAAAATTAGATGACTGGAACGATTTTCTTAATAAACTTAAAAAGCCAACTTCAGAAATAGAAATAGGATTGGTTGGTAAATATGTTGAATTACAGGATGCCTACAAATCTATTGTAGAAGCATTGATACATGCCGGCGCCACTAATTTGTGTAAGGTAAAAGTACGCTGGTTACATTCAGAAAAAATTACTGCGGATAATGTTGAAAAGAAATTGGAGGGACTGAAAGGTATTATTGTGGCTCCAGGTTTTGGACACCGTGGTATTGAAGGTAAAATTATAGCCACACGCTACGTTCGCGAGAACAACATTCCTTTCTTTGGTATTTGTTTGGGGATGCAAATTGCCGTAATTGAATTTGCCCGAAATGTACTTGGACTGGCAAGTGCCGATTCGACTGAAATGAATGAGAAAACCGATTGTCCGGTGATTGATTTAATGGAAGGGCAGAAGGGGGTTACGGAAAAAGGCGGAACAATGAGGCTGGGAGCTTATAAATGCCATATTGCTGATAAAAATTCGAATATTTACAGAGCATACGGCAAGCAGGATATTAAAGAACGGCATCGTCATCGCTATGAGTTCAATGATTTGTATATCAATGAATTTAAGGCAGCCGGAATGAAAGCAACAGGTCTTAACCCGGATACCAATCTGGTTGAAGTGATTGAAATTCCTTCGCATAAATGGTTTGTTGGAGTTCAATTTCATCCCGAGTATAGCAGTACAGTTTTAAAACCACATCCGTTGTTTGTCGCTTTTGTTAAAGCAGCACTCGGAAAATAATTTACTTTTTTTATGGATAGAAATACGGTTATAGGTGTAGCCCTCATTTTTACAATTCTGATTGGGTTCAGCTATTTTAACAAACCTTCGGAAGAGCAACTGGCCGCTTCGAAACGCAGCATCGATTCGCTCGAACAGGTTCGGATTGAGAATCAGAAACAATTGGCAACTGCCGCAGCACTCGATTCCATTCAGGCTTCGCTGGTACCAACTGTGCAAAACGACAGTGTTACTTCGGATGAAGACAATGCCCGCAGGGAAAAATTTGGTGTTTTTGCCGATGCTGCTGTTGGGCAGGACAAATTTTATGTGATTGAAAATAACCTGATGAAAGTGACGTTTTCGAACAAAGGAGGTCGCATATATTCGGTTGAACTGAAAAATTACAAAACTTACGATCAGAAACCGCTGATTCTTTTTGAAGGAAATACCAGTAAGTTCGGTATGAATTTCTTTGCACAGAACCGCAGCATCGAAACCGAATCATTCTATTTCATGCCTTCAGACTCGGCTGAAAATAAGGTAATAAATGGCCCTCCGGTTAAGAAGGGAAAGGAAGGAAATGAGAAGTTTAACCTGGAAAATAAAGGCGATTCCACGACTTTATCGATGAGACTATTTGCCGGTGACGGGAAATATCTTGAGTATAAATACACACTTCGCCATAACTCGTTTCTCGTTGGTTTCGAGGTCAATACCAAGGGATTGAGTAATGTGATCACCACCAATGCCAATTACCTTAATTTTAATTGGAAAATCGATGTTCCGCGCCAGGAAAAGAAATCGCAATACGGTGAAGATAGCTATACGACTATTCATTATAAATACCTTGATGATGATGTTGATAATCTTTCTACCGGAAAATCGGGAGAAGAAAGTCTTCGTACAAAGACAAAATGGATTAGTTTTAAACAGTTGTTCTTTTCTTCAACTATAATTGCTGAAGAATCGTTCCCAACTGCTGATATCAAGACAGAACTGACACAAGACGACCCCCGCTATCTGGGAAATTTTAATGCTGATATTGCATTTCCTTATGAAGGAACGGATTCCGAAAGTGTTAAAATGAAGTTCTTTTTTGGGCCCAATCATTACACAACCCTTAAGCAGTACGATCTTTCGATGGAAAGCCTTATAAATCTGGGTTATGTAGTTATCCGTCAGGTCAATCAGTGGATCATCATTCCAACTTTTAATTTTTTACGAAATTACATTGATAACTTTGGAATTATCATTCTGTTGCTGACCATCTTTATTAAAATGTTGATTTTCCCGTTTACATATAAATCGTATCATTCTCAGGCAAAAATGAAAGCTTTGAAACCGGAGATTGATGAGATAAACGAAAAATTCAGCAAGGATAAACCAATGGAAAAGCAGCAGGCAACTATGGCCCTGTATAAAAAAGCTGGTGTAAATCCTATGGGCGGTTGTTTGCCTATGTTGTTCCAGTTTCCGGTTCTGATTGCCATGTTCTTCTTCTTCCCGACATCAATTGAATTGCGTCAGGAAAGTTTCCTATGGGCTAACGATTTGTCAACTTACGATTCGATACTGAATCTTCCGTTTACAATACCTTTCTATGGAAATCACGTTAGCTTGTTTTGTTTACTTATGACTGTTACCACCATACTTTCTACTTACCTGAATTCAGAGGCACAGAATACTGCTGCAATGCCTGGCATGAAGACCATGATGTACATTATGCCCGTCATGTTCCTGTTTATTCTTAACGGATACGCTTCGGGACTTAGTTATTATTATTTCCTTGCCAACGTAATCACAATTGGTCAGATGTATGTATTTCGGTTTATGGTCGATGAAGATAAAATCAGGGCTCAGATACTCATCAATAAGAAAAAACCGGTTGTGAAATCCGGCTTTCAGAAGAAGCTGGAGGAAATGGCCAAACAAAAAGGTGTACAACCACGAAAATAATCAGACAAAAATGCTGCTCATGGGCAGCATTTTTTGTAACTTGTTGTTTGTAAACTAACAACATCAATCATGTATCAATACAAAGCAATTATTCAAAAAGTAATCGATGGCGACACATTAGAAATTGATATTGATTTGGGGCTATCGATTTGGATTAAAAACGAGAAAATCCGTTTGTACGGTATAAATACGCCGGAAGTATTTGGCGTGAAGAAAAGTTCGCCTGAATGGGAAATTGGCAACCAGGCTTCTGAGTTTGTTAAAAAACTTGTTAACGGGAACCAGGAAGCGACTGTTGAAACTTTCAAAGACAAAAAAGAGAAATTTGGCAGATACCTTGCCAATGTTTATATCAGAATTAAGCCTGAAGAACTGGTGGGTTTAACTGGTATTCGGGTTCATGGAGACTGTTATTGTCTGAATGATATTCTGATTGGCAAAGGGTTGGCTGTAAAGTACATGATCTGATTTGAAAATGAAAAGACCGCCCCAATACTTGATTGAGACGGCCTTTTTGAGAAAATCACCTTATTAAATTACTCTTGTTCTGCGGGGAAATTATCTATCTTATTAACAAAAATGTTATATTTCTTCATCCTTCTAATCAGCGAATCACGCGTGATTCCAAGGATTTCAGCAGTTTTTTTCTGATTGTAATTTTTCAATTTGAGCGCCAGACGAATTAAATTAGATTCATTTTCTTCCAGATTGAAGTAAACTTTTTCTTTATGTGTTTCAGGTTCTGCACTTATTTTTGCCTGAAATTCATTTACGGTCAATATTTCGTCTTTACATAGAATGATAGCCCTTTCAGTCATGTTTCTTAATTCTCTCACATTTCCGGGGAAAGAATAGCTTTTCAGCATCTGAACCGTATCCTTATCAATTTTCAGAATGGGTTTGTTGAGTTTGTGCGAAAATTCAGTGACAAAATGTTTTAGTAATGGTTCAATATCTTCGACCCTTTCTCTTAAAGGAGGAATATGAATATGTATGGTATTGAGGCGATGCAGCAAATCTAAGCGGAATTTCTTTTGTTTTATTAGTTTTTCAACATCATGGTTGGTTGCTGCAATAATCCTGAAATCGGTAGCTACCGGATCAGTTTCTCCAACACGGGTAATCGTTTTTTCTTCAATTGCCCGCAATATTTTTGCCTGAAGGTTTATCGGCATATCAGCAATTTCGTCTAAAAATAAGGTACCCTGGTTACTTACTTCAAAAAAGCCTTTTTTATCATTAATTGCACCGGTAAACGATCCCTTTTTATGTCCAAAGAATTCACTTTCCAGAAGAGTGTCGCTGATGGCGCTGCTATTCACGGCACAAAATACATTATCTTTTCTGGCGCTTTCATAATGGATTATCCTGGCGACATTTTCTTTTCCGGTGCCACTTTCACCCGTAATCAGAACACTGGTATCTTTGTATTTTGCTGCGGTGAGAGCCATTTCCAGAATTTCTTTTATCTGGAAGCTCTCGCCAATAAAATCACGTTTTATTTTTTCCTGAAGTTGCTTTGAAATGAGCGAAGTCTTTTCTTCAAACTTCCTTATGGTGCGCTGAAGTTCAATAAATCTATGTGTTCTCTGAATGGCAATCTGAATATCGGCATGCCTGAACGGTTTTTTAAGATAGTCGATAGCTCCGTTTCTTAATGCAGTTATCACGGTTTCCATATCTCCGTGAGCCGATACAATTATTACTTCCAATTTTGGATATTCAAGCTTGACTTCTTTCAGAATATCCAATCCGCTAACTCCTTTCAAGCGTACATCGAGAATCAGAAGATCAATATTATTACTTTTTAATATTGTTTTTCCTTTGTGTACATTGTTGGCAGTAAACGAGATATAGCCATGGTTATCAAGAAATTCTTCGATTTCTTCCGTGAAATTTACTTCATCGTCAATAACCAGAACTTTCATTTGTGCGTTTAGATTCAAATTATCGCTTAATGCCGGGCTATTTGATGTAACTGACATAGCTTTAATGTTTTAAGTTTAATGGATTTACAGGTATTCTGATTCTTATTGTAGTTCCTTTTGATACCTCACTTTGAATTTCGATTTCGCCGTTTAATTCTTTTATGATACCATAAGAAATAGACAGCCCCAAACCGGTTCCAAATCCCGGAGCTTTGGTGGTATAAAAGGGAAGGAGGATTTTGTCAACATCCTCTGGTTTAATTCCATTACCATTGTCTTTTACCTCCACTACAATTTGATCGTCGATAAGTTTTGTAGAAATCTCAATTCGCTTTTTGAAATTTTTACAATTCTTTTTCTTTTTTTCGTCTAATGCATCTTTTGCATTGATCAGTAAATTAAGTATTACCTGCTCAAATCGATGTGTGTTGCCTTTTAATCTTGGGAGTTCAGCTTCGTCGAGAAAAACCAGGTTAATGTCTTTGTGATACATTTGTTCAGAAACCATTGAAATGCTGCTTTTAATACTTTGATTAATATCAAATTCAGACTGGATAAAATCATCCTGATCTCTGGAAAAGGTTCTTACATGGTCGATAATCTTTTTTATTCTTGAAATATTGTCGAAAACCTTGTTTATTTTAGTTTTTAGGTAGGTATCGGTATGTGTCTTGTTATCAATAGCATAAATAATATTGTCGATTGAAAGCGATATAGTATTCAGAGGTTGGTTTATCTCGTGTGCCATTCCGGTAGCTAATTCGCCGATTCCGGCCATTCTTTCAGAATGTCTGATTTGCTTTTCAAGTAGTTTTCGTTCCGAAATATTCCTGATTACTGCCATGTAGGCTTTTAATTCACCATTTAACCCTTTTATTTCGGTTGAACTGATTTCACCTATGAATATGGATTTGTCAACTCTTGAAAGTACTATCTCAACGTTTTGAACCAATCCTTTTTCTCTTATTTCCTGATGAATTTTTATAAGTGTTTTTCTTGAACTTTTGGGTAAATAATTAATGTAATGAGATCCCTCTATTTCTAGTCTGCTATTTGATCCGAGTAATTCCAGGGCGATGTTCGAGGCTTCAATAATAATTCCCTGTTTATTCGTAATAATAATACCATCGGGCGAGGTTCTTAAGAGTGAGTGATAAAGCTCTTCGGATTCTTTTAAGGCAATTTGAGTTTTTTTGCGATCGGTAATATCGATCATCGATATCAGACACTTCTGCTTTTCTCCCAGAATCGCTCCTTCCAGATAAACGTAAACTGGTTGATTATCAGCATTCATTAACCTTATTTCGCACCAGGGAAATAAATGGTTATCGAATACTTTTGATAAGAAATCTTCGAAAACGGAGATATCTTCATCCGAAACAAATTGTTTAAAGGAGTGGCCAATCAAATTTAACGGCTCATTCAATAATAACCCGGAAGCTTTGATGTTGATTTCCAGAATTTTAGATTTGCGGTTAATGGTAAAATAACCGGCAGGAGCAAAGTCGTACAACTGAATGTACTTTCTTCGCGATTTTTCGGCCTCTTCGTGTGCTTTTCGTAATTCCTTGTTCCGTATTTGTAGTTCTTTTTGCTGAATTTCTAACTCATATTTCGAATTTTCGAGTGATTGTTTGCTGGCGATTAAATGTCTTTTTTGCCTGTCAAGTTCCAGAAATATTCTGACCTTGCTAATAAAAACAGATTTATTTACAGGTTTCGTCAGATAATCAATTGCCCCGTAATCGTATCCTTTGAACATTTGAATTTCGTCGGAGAAATATGCTGTCAGGAAAATAATTGGAACCAGATCGGTGTTTTCTAATTCACGAATGTGGGTAGCGAGTTCGAAACCATCCATTTCGGGCATTTGAATGTCAAGGACAGCCAAGGCAAAATCATTCTCTTTAATTAGTGAAAGTGCTTTTGCTCCGGTGTCAGCCATGTAAATATCGGCGCCAATATCCTTTAATACTGTATTCAGTAAAGAAAGATAAAAGGTATTGTCATCAACAATCAGAATCTTGGATGTTGAGTTGTTCATTCAGTTTGTTTGTACGTTTTGGTAGTTTAGAGAAGGATCTGCAATACACATTTTAGGCTTGAGGTAGCTTGATTATGAATTGACTACCTTTTCCTAATTCACTTTCAATATGAATACTTCCGCCATGTCTGACTATAAAATCTCTGCACAGTATTAAGCCGAGTCCACTGCCTTTTTCATTGGCAGTGCCGGGTTCCGAAATCTGTTCTGCCACTATTAATAACTTGTTTTTAGTTTCTTCATTAATTCCAATACCACTATCGGCTACTATAATTTCAATGCTTTCGTTTATAATTTGTGCTTTAAATAATACTTCGCTACCCGGATTTGAATATTTTATTGCATTACTGATTAGGTTCTGAAAAATGGTGAAAAGCATGTTCGTATCTGCAATTATCTCAATATCATCAGGTACAAGAATATTAAGCGTAATTTTTTTCAGTTGTAACGACGACTTCAGTGTTTTATTTACAGAGTTTACAATTGGTAGCAGTTTTTGTTTGACTGGCATATAGGCAATTCTTCCGGTTTGTGTTTTTGCCCATACCAGTAAATTCTCAAGTAGATTCAATGTGGTATCTGCATTCTCCGAAATTAAACTGATATATTTTTTTCTTTCTGAATCGTTAAACTCGTCGTATTGTGTTTGTAATAATTCCAGGAATCCAAGAATACTAACGAAAGGACTACGTAAATCGTGGGCAATTATCGAGAAAAATTTATCTTTTGTGGCAATCAGTTCTTTAAGCTTATTTTCGTTTTCCTGAAGTATCTGCTCGGCTTTTCTTCTTTCTGTTATATCCTGGCAGATGCCGGAGAAACCTACAAAACTATCAGCTGAATCATATATCGCGTTAGCTGATATTTCGATCCATTTGGTTGTTGTATCCTTGCATATTGCTTCCAGAGAGATTTTGCAGGGCTCCATTTTTCGTCCCTGAATAATTGTTGACTTAGCTTCTTCAAGTTTTATCAGGCAAGTCAAAGCAGATTTCGTAGCAAAGAATTTTGTTATTTTGGCATTTGTAACTTCGTTGGCTTTGTAGCCTATCAGTTGTTCAACCGAAGGACTAATATAGGTGATCAATCCTTCAGAATTAACCGTCCAAACAACATCTGATAAATTGGTTGTTAGCAAGCGAAACTTTTCTTCACTTTTCTTTAATGCCAGTTCTGTTGTTTTACGTTCAGTTATATCGTTTATAATTATTTGAACTGCAGTACTTCCCTCGTAATTTGTGTGGGTTGCGATAATTTCTGCATCAAAAACAGAACCATCGATACGGATTAACTTCTCTTCGAATGATGGAATTGTTTCGCCAATAGCCACTCTTTCCATCTTTTGCCTGAAGACATTAATAAATTCGGGAGATGTCATTTTTATAATGGGTTTTTCAACCAAATCGCTGGCTTCCACTGCGCCAAAAAGACGAACAGCAGCAGGATTGATGAATACCATTTTTTTATTTTGGTATATGCCAATTCCGATGGGAAGCGAATCAATGAGTGTTTTATACCGCTCTTCCTTTTGTTTAAATTTTTCTTCAGAAAGCTTATACCTGGTTATGTCCTGAATAATCCCATAAAACCTAATTGGATTTCCTGATTTATCAAAGTCGGTATTGCAGATTTCGTTAATCCATTTAATTCGCCCATCTTTCATTAATAACCGGTAGGTTATCTCTATGGGTTTTTTTGTGTCAAGCAACTCTTTTTGAGCTGAATCCTTTATTGCACGATCTTCCGGATGCACAATATCCAGATAGGTACCATAACTGGCTCCCGATCTTCTGGAATCAATTTCAAGGATTTCATAAATACCATCAGACCACAACAACTGGTTGTACTCATAATCGAGAAACCAACGGGCCATGTGGGCGCTGATTTGAGCTCTGTTTAAGAATTTCAAATGAATTTCTTCATCACGCGGTTCAGCATAGATAATTTCAAAAGGTTCGTGCAGTTCTTTTTCCTTTTTGTCAGGTTCCGAAACTGTGGTTTTGTGTGTTAGTTTTTTCATGGTATATGTGGTAATAGGACGGTTTTAATTCTTTTCAGGTAAACTTTCGGGAAGAGGTTTTTAGGCAATTCTTTGGTATAAGTGCTGATTTACTTTCTTTTTATTTTGTAAGTTGTCGCTTTTTCTCTATCGATTATTGTTACGAAATAGAGGTAAAAAGGGTATTGTTACAGAGTACATTCTGATATTATTTCGTAAACATTTTTTCAGCAGGATTTGACCTCCTGTTTTCCGCACATTTCAAAAAGAGCCTCTGGAAGGCCTGATTTTATTGGGATGAATTTTGGAAATGGGTGTCCCATTTGTAATTTCGGGCATGTTTGTACGAAAGAAGTTAAATT
>JAHEYU010000042.1 GCA_023251435.1 Bacteroidota bacterium | reverse complement strand
TAAAGGCGGGTAACCGTCATTTTATTCTGCGTGAGCGTTCCCGTTTTATCGGTGCACAAAACCGTTGCAGAACCCAGTGTTTCAACGGCTGAAGGTTTACGTGTCAGTACGTTTTTCTTCGACATCCGCCAGGCACCCAAAGCCATGAAAACCGTCAGCACCACCGGAAATTCTTCGGGCAACATAGCCATCGCCAAAGTGATTCCGGCCAGAAAACCTTTCAGCAAATCGCCACGGGTAAGTGTATATACAGCGATCACCAGTACGCACAATAAAATACCAATAATGGCAAGTCGTTTAACCAATGTTGCCATTTCAGTTTTCAGCTTGGTCGGTTCTTCTACTACAGAATCAAGCGCTTTGCCAATTTTACCGATTTCGGTGTTAGAACCAATGGCGGTAACCTTTACGATGCCGTTTCCCTGAACGATCATCGAACCCGAATACACAAAAGGTAAATCATCGCCGCCGGGATGAGTATTTTTGTCTGTCCCGTTCCACTCCGATTTGCGCACCGGAACCGACTCGCCCGTCAGCAGCGATTCGTCGGCCATCAGGTTCACCGAATACAAAACCGTGGCATCGGCCGGAACACGGTCGCCCTCCTGCAAAACCACCAGATCGTCGGTCACCACATCGCGGCCTGCAATGCGCTTTTCAATGCCCTCCCGAATCACCAAAGCACGCGGACTTGCCATGTCTTTTAGGGCATCCAGCGCCTTTTCGGTTTTCTTTTCCTGATAAAATTCGATTCCCATGATCACAAAAACGAAGCCCAGCAACATCAATCCTTCCTGAACATCGCCCAAAATAAGGTACAACGCACCGCAGGCAACCAACAGCAAAAACATGGGTTCTTTAACCACGCCCCATGCAATCGCAAACAGATTCTTTGGTTTTGAAGAAGGTAACTCGTTCAGTCCTTCCTGAAGTTGTTTCTGCTGAACCTGATCGTTGCTCAGTCCTCTGTATTTTTCTGATTTTAAATCGATGGTCATGTCAATTTGATTAGAATATTCTAACTAAAAGCGTAAATTTTTATTGTTTGTGAAATATTTTTTCGAGTAACATTTCGAGTAGTCCGACCTCAGTGGCATCTAATTTCTGAAGAATAAGTTCAGCCATTTGCTTGTGCGCAAAATCGTGGGTGTGATTGATCAGCTTTCCTTTTACAGTTAAATGAAAATGGGCACTCCGGCGGTCTTCATCCGATTTAACCCGAAAGATAAAATCCTTCTCAATCAGCTTGTCAACAGCAACTTTAACAGTAGGTTTTGTAAGTTGCATCTCTATGGCAAGTTCCGTAAGATTGGGGTTTCCCAACTGACTGATGGTCTCCAGATAATTCATTTGTGTAAGCGTCAATTCCTTGAAATCGAATTGATCTTTGGCCGCTTCTTCCTTATGGCCAATCTCGCGCGAAAGTTTCGAAATAGCTTCAACCAGTTTTTCCATGTGGCAAATATAGTTAGTATATTCTAACAAACAAACAGCCTCCCCAAACCCCTCCAAAGGCAACTCTTTATACATATCTTTTTGAGTGAGCCCGTTTCCAAATAACATTGACAGCCTTTTCTTTAAACCTTATTTCAAATGGCAACCTCAGTAGAAAATCCATGTTCACTGTCCACAACCTTATTACGTTATTTTAGATTGTTGTATTCGACTTTCATGAATAAGGTAATAAGGTTTGGATACATTGGTTATTTACTTTCTACTGAGGTTTTTTTAAGACATTGAATTAAGGGAACCGACTCATAGTTAATCTCCTTTGTTTAATGAAACGAATTTTACACCATGGATTATAGTAAATCTATACTTGTGTATAAAGAGTAACCTCCAAAGGAGTAGTGAATGAACCTGTCCCCGATCAAAGAGGGGTTGGGGATGGGGCTAATATTTCGTATTTTTATCCCCACGATGAAACCATTTCAGGAAATACTGCTCCAACCCGATTTTTCGCGCGACGATCTGGTGACTTTGTTGCTTGCCGAAGGAACTGAGCGACAGCAACTCTTTCAGCGGGCACAAGCCATTAAGTTGCAAACGGTTGGTAACAAAGTGTATTTCCGCGGCCTGGTTGAATTCTCGAACATCTGCGCCAAAGACTGCCTGTATTGCGGAATCCGTAAAAGCAACGAAAAGGTAGTTCGCTACGAAGCCACCGATGACGAAATTCTGAAGGCATGCCGCTTCGCATGGGAAAATCGATTTGGATCGGTAGTGCTTCAATCGGGCGAATTGTCGTCCCCCGCATTTGTAACCCGGATTGATTTATTGCTCCGGAAAATCAAGGAACTATCCGGCGGAGAACTCGGAATTACCCTTTCGTGCGGAGAACAATCCCTCGAAACCTACCGCCAGTGGCGCGAAAGCGGGGCGCACCGTTACTTGCTTCGGGTCGAAAGTTCCAATCCTGATCTGTACCGTAAAATTCATCCTGAAAATGATTTTCACAGCTTCGACCGCAGGCTACAGGCATTGAAAGATTTAAAGGCTGCCGGCTATCAGGTCGGGACTGGCGTAATGATCGGTTTTCCATCTCAAACCATTGAAGATCTGGCCAACGACCTTTTGTTCTTCAAACAAATTGATGTTGACATGGTTGGAATGGGACCCTACATTGAACACGAAGACACACCGATTTATGAATTCAGGAAAAACATAAAAACCAAGCAGGAGCGTTTTGATCTGGCACTGAAAATGGTGGCGACCTTGCGTTTACTGATGCCTGATATTAACATTGCCGCTGCAACAGCTTTACAGGCCATCGATCCGGCAGGGCGCGAAAAAGCGCTGACCATCGGGGCCAACATTCTGATGCCAAATCTTACTCCCACAAAATACCGGAAAGAATACCAATTGTACGAAGATAAACCTTGTCTGGATGAAGATGCGGAATTGTGCAAAAACTGTCTGGAAGCGCGGATTGAAATTTCGGGCTGTGAAATTGGTTACGGCGAATGGGGCGACTCGAAGCATTTTACGAAGTAGTGTTGTGTTAATGATCTTTCAAACAGCGTCATGCCGAACTTGTTTCGGCATCCCTACTATGTGGCACCCCGAAATAAATTCGGAGTGAATTAAACCCGACATAATCGAGTTAGCAGAACAGTAATAATTTATCTACATTTATAGCTCGCATTTCAATATTATTAAACCAACTATGAAACCAACAAGAAGAGATTTTCTAAAATCGGCCTCAATTCTTTCTGCCGGTGCATTTTTTATCCCGAACATGATGAGTTGCTCACCATCGAATCGTTTAAATATTGCGGTTATTGGCGTGGGCGGACAAGGCAAATCGAACTGGAGCAAACTGATTAATCAGAAAGATCCAACGTGGAACGAGAATATTGTCGCGCTTTGCGATGTGGACGACAACCGCGCTGCTGAAGGTTTTAAAGCAATGCCAAACGCCAAACGCTACAAGGATTTCCGGGTCATGTTCGACGAAATGCACAAGGAAATTGATGCAGTGATGGTTTGTACCCCCGACCACACGCATTTTCCGGCAGCAATGGCAGCCATGGAATTAGGCAAACATGTGATTGTTGAAAAACCACTGGCACACAATATCTGGCAATTGCGCACTCTTCAGAAAGCCGCCAAGCATTACGGAGTTGTATCACAAATGGCCAATCAGGGACATGCAACCAACGGAATTCGACAGGTAAAAGAATGGTACGAAGCCGGACTTTTAGGTAATGTTACTGAAGTTATTGCATGGTTCAACGGACCAACTTTTGGCCCCGGAAAATATTTTAACAAACCGGAAAGTTTTCCGCCTGCAGAACAACCTGTTCCGGCACATTTAGACTGGAATTTGTGGATTGGACCGGCTGCATTCCGCCCTTACAACGAAATTTACGTGCCTAAAACATGGCGTAGCTGGTTCGATTTTGGTAACGGCGAACTGGGCGACTGGTGCTGTCACACGCTCGATGCACCATTCTGGGCACTTGATATGGGCATGCCAAATGTGGTAGAAACCGAGTTTAAATCGCCTGTGCCTGATAACGGATTTGTTTCCGATCAGGCAATTATTCGTTGGGATTTTCCTGCACGCGGAGAAAAAGTACCGTTAACCATGCGCTGGTTCGAAGGCGGATTGAAACCTGAACTTCGTCCGGAATGGAACCTTGAAAAATTACCAGGAAGCGGAATGATTATGGTTGGCGATAAACATTGTTTAATGACTGGCGGACGGCCAAATGATCCTAAAATATTGTTGCCCGGTGATGAGTGGACCGAATTTCAGAAGAGCTTGCCGGCACAAACCATTCCAAGAACATTTGAAGAAAATCCGCAACGTGAATGGATCGACGCCATTAAAAACGGCAAGGAATGCGGTTCGAACTTCAATTATTCCACAAAATTGATGGAGATGTCGCTAACCGGTGTTTTAGCCCAGCGTTTTAATACGCGCATCGAGTATGATGCTGCAAATATGAAAGTTACCAATCATCCGGAGTTGGATGCTTACATTAAAGAACCTGCCCGCGAAGGTTGGGCTTATGGCGAAAATCTTTGAGATAATGGTTTAATAGTTGGCCGCAAATAAAATACAGCACCCATTTTCTCTCGGGGAAATGGGTGCTGTTTTCATTTGTTTTGTTTTGTACGTAAATGGGAAGGAAAGAAATGATCGTGGAGTTCAGACATTTTTTCGGTGTATAACACACATAAAGCTAATTAGTGCCGATTGTTGGTAGCATCTGCAGTTCTAAACGATAGTTGAAGATATTCGGAAGAGCGGGAGAATTAAGATTTGGCATTCTAATCTGCCAGTTTTATTGTGGTAACAATTCCAAAATGGTATAGAAGTATTCTTTTGTTGCTTGTATTAACCCTGGAGTTTAGGCCAACACTTAATTTTTTAAGTTTTAACACATCCAAATCGAGGCCAACAACTGTATTAAATCCACTTTGTTTCAAAAATCCATTTTTCTGCAAATTACCAGTATCCGATATAAGTGTGTTTTCAATCAAATATGTAAAACCGGTAATAAACCTCAGTCTATCAAAATATTTAGGAATAGGTACTATTTTTAAAAGCAATCCCGATTCAAAAGAATTCGTCAATTTGTCAACTGTTTCATCCTCACCCATATTCCCATACTCAGAAGTATTGTTACCAGAACCCATTTGAAGATGCGGAGAGAGCTTAAGAAACTGATTTACACACCAGTCGTATTCTACAAAAAATACAGGGCCGAATCCTGAGCTATGATCAAAACCACCGATATTGGTACCAATAGTCATTGAGTTTGAAGATTTCTCCTGTGCTGCAACTTGCAAGAAGAGAAAAGACAGAAGTACAAAATAGAAAGCTTTCATAGGAGTTTATTTATCAAATTTTCTACTACAATTGTAAGAATTTTATGTTACACTTCCTATACTATTCTTTTCCCATGCAGTTCCTCAACTCCGGTAAATTCGGCAATTTTAATTCTGTTCTCCGGAAGTACTTTCCCGGCAGCAATTATTTTAATTATCCGGTCAGGCAACTGTTGCATTTGTTGCAGAACTTCGCGGCCATTCCATGCAGTGTCCATTCCTCCTGAAGTCAGCACCCTGGTAATTCCTTCAATTTCATTCAATTTCTGAAATGATTTTAAAACATCGCCCGAATAATCGATCGCTTTATGGAAAGTCACTTCGAGCGGAAAAGCAAGTTGGGCCAATCTGCGGGTATTTTCCACATCAATTTCTCCATTCTCTGTCAGCAAACCAAAAACAACACCGGCAACGCCCGACTGCTTGAAGAACTCAATTTCGTGTTCCATCTGCTGTATCTCAGTTTCGGTATAAACAAAATTACCTCCGCGTGGGCGAACCATTGCCATAATCGGAATCGAAAGATTTTTCAGGCAGGCCCCAGTCAATTCTGCCGATGGGGTCAAGCCATCCTCAGCCAGATCAGAGCAAAGTTCAATGCGGTTTGCCCCATTATCTTGTGCGTTCAGTGCTTCTTCGAGCGTTTCAACGCATGCTTCGAATACCAGTTTATTTATTGTCATTTATCGTTAATTTCTTACTTATATTCTTTTTTGAAGGTTAATTCTATTTCGTCAGAAATAAGACTAAACCATTGACCAGCTTCAACTCGCTGACGATTGCCAACTTCTGCAAACGTATTTCTATAATTATTTCGCACCTCTGGTGCCAAAAAGGCATGATAGAATTCAGCAAAATCTTTCCATTTTCCCATGATTCTTTTCGAATGACTTTTTCTTTGCCATTTGCCTCAAAATAGCAAATCTTTCCTGACCGAGTGTTTCATTTCCAGTTCTAAAAGCAGCTTTTTGCGCCAGATTCCGCCAGCATATCCTGTAAGTTTATTCCCGGCGCCAATCACCCGGTGACATGGAATTACAATCGCGATCGGATTTCGCCCGTTTGCCGTACCAACTGCCCTTATTGCTTTCGCATCTCCCAGCCTTACAGCCAGTTCCATATAGGTAATCGTTTCGCCATAAGGAATTTTCAGTAATTCGGCCCATACTTTTTGTTGAAATTCCGTTCCTTCAGGAAAAAGAGGCAGGGTAAATCCAAGTACTTTTCCTGAAAAATACAGTTCGAGTTGTTTACTGCATTCTTCGAGCACCGCACACGATTTCTGTTCCTGAAGTTCGTTTTCAGCAAAAGAAATTCCGGTAACTGATTGGCCATCGGACGCTAGAATCAGGAAACCCAAAGGGCTCGATAATAAAGTTTGATATTCCATCTTTCAAAAATAAGAAAGTCCGGCCAATGCCGGACTTGTTGTTTAAAATCTTTCTCTTGCCACATAGTGTGTATGCAAAAGATGGTGCGACTTTTCGCTCAGAGGATGATCAAGAAAATCCTTGTAAATCTTAATGATTTCAGGATTCTGATGCGATTTTCGTAAAGGCATCCCTTCGTCTTCGGCATAAATGGCTTCTGCGCGTTTCTTTCTTATCTCGGGACTGGTGGGAATCGGCTGGCCTCCACCCCCCAAACAACCACCGGGACAAGCCATTATTTCTACAAAATGGTAATCGGCTTTACCTAATCGTATTAATTCCATTATTTTATGTGCATTTACCAACCCATGAGCAACTGCGCATTTCAATTCTACCCCATCCAGAAAAGTCCATTCCTCAAGTGGATTTTCAATTTTGACCGATGCTTCTTTCACTCCTTCCATCCCACGAACGGGTGTTATATTCAAATTTTTGAATGGAATTTCGCGTCCGGTAACCAATTCGTAAACGGTACGCAGCGCAGCTTCCATCACACCACCTGTTGCGCCAAAAATTACGGCGGCGCCAGTCGATTCGCCCATTAGCCGGTCAAAATGAGAATCATCAAGTTTCATAAAATCGAGTCCGGCCTGTTTGATCATAATGGCCAGTTCGCGGGTAGTCAGCACGTAATCAACATCACGGTAGCCGCTGTCGTGCATTTCGGGCCGGGCAGCTTCGAATTTTTTAGCAGTACAAGGCATGATGGAAACCGAAATAATTTTTTCGGGATCGAGGTTGCGGGCTTTGGCATAATACGTTTTTGCCAATGCCCCAAACATTTGCTGCGGCGATTTGCAGGTTGAAAGGTGGTCAAGAAAATCAGGAAATAAATGTTCAATATATTTTATCCATCCGGGCGAACACGAAGTTGCCATTGGTAGTTTCACCTTTGGATCATGATCAACCAAAACACTTTTCAACCGGGTAAGTAATTCGGTTCCCTCCTCCATAATGGTGAGGTCGGCAGTAAAATCGGTGTCCATTACCGCATCGAAACCCAATCGTTTAAGAGCTGTAACCATTTTGCCGGTAACCCGCTCGCCGGGGCCAAAACCAAGCTCTTCGCCCAACCCAACGCGCACTGCAGGGGCTGTTTGCACAATCACATGTTTGCTTTTATCGGCAATGGCGTCCCAAACTTTTTCGATGTAATTTCTTTCAACCAAAGCGCCTGTCGGACAATGATTAATGCATTGTCCGCAGGTTGAGCAAACCACATCGTTGATGGGTTTTTCGAAGAACGTCGTTATTTTCATCTGATCGCCCTTGTAGGCAACGGTAAGTGCATTAATTCCCTGCAATTCGGCACAGGTACGCACACACCGCTGACAACGGATACATTTGCTGTCGTCTTTGATGATGGATGGAGAAAACTTGTCGATGGTGTAATTTTTAAAAGGCACAAGCCTTATAAAATCCTGCTTCAGAATTTTATAATCCGAAGCCAGCTTTTGCAGCTCGCAACTTCCGTTTTTGAAGCAACTGGTGCAGTCGGCATTGTGTTCCGACAATAGTAGTTCTATAATTTGCTTTCGGGAGTGAAGTACATTGAGCGAATTGGTCAGAATTTCCATTTCTTCTTCGCATGGTGTGGCGCAGGCTGCTGCAAGGCGTTTCTGCCCCGCAATTTCGACCACACAAACACGGCAGTTTCCGGCAATACAAAGGTCTTTATGATAACACAACGACGGAATAATAACTCCTGCCTGACGGGCCGCGTCTAAAATTGTGGTTCCCTGTTCAACTTCAATCGGAATTCCGTTGATACTTATTTTTATGTTTTTAGTCATCGCAGTTCATTTTTTCAGAATTAGTAAATCATTTCTTCCCTGAAGTTTTCAACGATCGATGAAAATGAATTGGCCACCGATTGCCCGAGACCGCATTTAGCAGTTAATTTCATCGTTTCAGTCAGGCGTAGCAGTTTATCAAGGTACTTCGCATTCTTTTCGCCCCGTTTAACCGCTTTTATTCCTTTCAGCAATTGCTGACAACCCACGCGGCAAGGAGTGCACTGTCCGCACGATTCTTCCCGGAAAAATTCGAGGTAGTTGTCGAGCACGTTGAACATTGACCGCGAACTATTGAACAGCATCATTGATCCGCCGGTTGGCAACGAAATGCCCACCAATTTTCCCTGAAATCCGATCGCAGTTTCATTGAATCTCTTCCGCGGAACCAAAAAGCCTGAGGCACCGCCAACCTGAACCGCTTTGGTATCGCCATCGCCAAATTCCTCTACAAAATCGGCGAGACTCATACCCAGTTCAAGCTCATAAATTCCGGGTTTTGGGGTATCTCCTGAAACAGAAAACAGCTTCGAACCGCGCGAATACTGGACTCCCAAATCGTAAAAGCGCTTGGCTCCGTATTTAAAAATTGTAAATGTATGTGCCAGTGTTTCAACATTATTTATAACAGTTGGCTTACCCATATAACCATAATTTGAAGGATATGGAGGTTTATTGCGTGGCTCACCGCGTTTCCCTTCCATCGATTCGAACAGGGCAGTTTCTTCGCCGCAAATGTATGCCCCGCTCCCCATAAAAATCCGGATTGTAAAATCAAGGTTGATTTCCTTGCAGTAATATTCGAATTCGCGAATCGATTTGTTCAGCTCCGGAAGTAAAAAGAAATATTCGCCGCGCAGATAGATGTAGCCTTCTTTTGCCCCGATCACATGGGCACAAACAGCCATTCCGGTGAGTACTTTATAGGGCACCATCGAAAGAATTTCGCGGTCTTTGAAAGTGCCGGGTTCGCCCTCGTCGGCATTACAAATTACATATTTCACAGAATCACTCACTTCTGCTGTCAGTTTCCATTTCAACCCGGTAGGAAATCCGGCTCCTCCCCTTCCTTTCAACTCCGAACTGATTAACTCATTAATCAAATCCTGCGGGGAACGGCTGATACTTTTTTGTAGAACCTGTTCCCAATCGTTTTCATTTTTAAAAATGAAATCGGCTCTTTTTAACTGATAACTAGCTGTCATACCTTCTCCTCCTTTTGCTTTTTAAGGTAAGAACTTAAAACTTCACGTACCTTCTCCGGTGTAAGGTCGGTATATACTTCGCTGTTTACCAGCATAGCGGGCGCTTTGTGGCAAAAACCGAGGCAGTTGGTCTGGAGCAATGAGAAATTCCCGTCAGGCGTGGTTTCACCGACATGAATTTTCAGCATGTCTTCAATAGCAAGTAAAATTTGATTTTTCCCTTTCATAGAACAGGTGATGGTTTTGCAGATACGAATAATGTATTTACCCATCTTTTTGTATTCCAGAAACGAGTAGAAGGTTGCCGTACCATAGACTTCAGAAGCAGGCAAGTCAAGTTCGCGCGCAATTTCGACCATAGAAAATTCCGACAGATACTTTTCCTGTTCGACTACACCCTGAAGAATGGGCAGCAGGTTATGCCGGTTTCGGCCGTGTTGATCGGCCAGATTTTTGATCAATTCGGAAACAGGATTCATAAGTAGTGAGTAGTTATTAGTTGTTTTTGGAAGTATTTCAATTCCTCTAAATTTAAGGAAGTGAAAAGAGAAATACTATGCTTATCAATCAGAAAATCAACACAACAAAGTGTTATGCGACATATCAATTGTGCTGAATAATTCAACAGCGCTACGTAGAAAAAGCAAAAAAAGGTGCTATAACGGATTGTTTGTGTAAAGTATTCTTTTGTCTATTTTAAATTAAAAAACTAACCAATTTTACTAAATAAAAAAATCCGTTAGTTGTCGCATCATTAGCAATCAAAGGCAGCAGAGCTGCATGATATTTGTAGTAAAAAAATAGAAAAAGCCAATTAGGTGCAGCGCACCGCAATTCTACAAATAAATATGTGTCTATATTTCGGCGCTCCGCACCTCTAATGTATATTGCATCACTATATACTACAAATATCATCGGTGCCCTGCACCTGAAAATGCTTGTTTCATTTTACTCACACCAAATGTTAGAGAGCCTAAATTATTTTCTAAGAATCTTTAATAACAAATCAAATCCAGGCTCAGCCATTCCTCCGTGATTGAATCCGTCCAATTCGTATAGTGTAGTATTTTTGTGGCCTGCAATCTTCATCATCCGGGCCATGTAGGCATTTTCTTCGTACCGGCCCAGCATTTCCAATTCACGATCGCCTGTAATCAAATACAAAGGCGGAGCATCTGCCCGAACATGAAACTGTGGCGCAAATTCATCGACTACTGGCTGTGTATCCGGAAGTCCGCGTTCCTTGCGGATTATAAAGTGAGTAATCATCTGTCCGCTAAATGGAACAAGCTTTTGAATGTTGTTGGCGTCGATTCCATAGGCTGCCAGATAATGTTTGTCGAGCCCAATCATGCTGGCAAGGTAACCGCCGGCCGAATGACCGGAAACTACAATCTTTTTTGGATCACCGCCGTATTTGCTGATGTTTTTAAACGTCCAGGCAACAGCAGCAGCCGCATCATCAATAAATGAGGGGCTTTTCACTTTGGGACTAAGCCTATAATTTACTGTAACGACAGCTAATTTGCGGTTTTTCAATCGCTCAGGAATTGATTTTTCGCCTCCGGTCAAACCACCTCCATGAAACCAAACCACGGTAGTAAAACTGTCCACATTTTCAGGAAAGTAAATATCCAGCTTACAACGCTCTTTCATATAGGCATCCAGATTTTCGCTGGAGCGGTACGAAATATTAGTTTCGGTTTTATAATTAATTTGGGCTGGAGCAACAAAAGCACTAACAAAAAGTAGAAATACAAGAAAAATGCGATTCATTGGATATTAGTTAAGTAGTTTGTATGAAAATTAGTTTTAGATGTTGGATGCACTGATAAAAGCTTCAATTTGTTCGATGAAAGATTTCATATCGGAATAAAGTAACAACACTTCAGCTTGATCAAGACGATATTTTATCAAATCATCACGGGTTTGTTCCTCGATGGTCATACATGAATTCCTTTATGAATTGCTTTTTGGAAAATGGGTTGTTTCCCCCGTAGCGAGGATAATTCCAATTCCGAAAGAACGTGTAAATCGATTATGATATCATTTTGGAGTTCAACGTCGTAGCAGATTTCAGAAATTCTTCTTTTTTGCTGAAAATCTAGTTTATTCTTCATCACAAGCAAAACATCATAATCAGAAAATTCATTTGAGCTGGATGAAGAACGGGAACCGAAAAGTATAATTTGTTGAATTTCTGAACCAAATTCAACACAAAGCCTGATTTTTAAATCTTGAATAATTTGAATATCGCTTGCCATAAATGATACCGAATAAAATTGAAAATAGAATTACCTTCGTTCAAAGATAATTTTTTTAAAATTGTAAAAGAATTAAAAAAGATGTAGGAATATTTTGATTTAACAATTCAAATTAGTAATCTTAAAAAAAATATATTCTGTCTCAATTACAACAATTTACAGTTAAAGTAAAGTCTATTTCTAATGATTTAATACTGATTAGTCCTGATGGTTTAATATGTTCTGATTCTTCATATAGATTTCTGTTTAAATCTATAATTGCAGATTATAATAATTGTTCAAAATGATATTTGAGACTTGACCTTCTCTGTGGCAATACTTAAATTTCATGAAGAAGAAATTAAAAAAGGGTTTGAAGTTTAATCTAAAACTTCTCCCATTGGTCTTAAGGATTATTTTATTGTTTCTACAAATTGCAAATTATTTAATCCTTTTTTACTAATTTAATTTTGAAATGGAGAAGACGATCGCTTCTCCATTTCTTATTTACGACGTGAAAATTCTATTATTAGAATAAATATATTAGCCCTAATGAATGGCACTTAAAAATGGAGTAAAATTAAATCAAATTATCTGTCCTATGAAAACCATAAAACATCTTTTAAAGTCAGTAGGTGATAATCCGTCATCTATAAAAACTCTTAAAAAGCTCCATGAGGTTTTGACCAAATATTTTATAACTGTTCATGCTAGTCATGATAATGCACTAATTAGAAGTATCAATTTAGATAATACAAATACATTTATAGAAAAGGTTTCTTCAATTTTAAGAAATGGCGAAATAGATAATAATGGAATTTTTAGACCCGCAAGTATTGTCATTAGAGAAATGTATGATGCCATAATTAAGGATATTCCTAGAATAGATCGTATCATTAAGGGATATAAAACTGAAGATTTTTACAATGATTTGTTTGAAATTAAAGAGGAATTAAGTGAAACACACTTTCGTATGTCTTCAGATATTTATTTTTATACAGATGTTATTCCAGAATTAATACCATATAGGAAGGGACTATTTTGGGGATTTAGTGATATTGAACGAAATATAATAATAGAATGCAAATATGACCGTGTCTCCTTTTTTTATAAAGGTAAAGCAATAGTGTATTATAAGAATAACAAATTAGTCATTGATTCAAAAGGGTTTGAAGTTATCCCCAGTTTTAACCAAGAAACAAATCGTTATGGAAAATTGGAAGACAAGCATTTAATCTTAGGAAACGGTGAAAAATTAGAGTTTGACGAAATTAAAGAATCATATTTTGGAAAGGATTGGATTAACAATAGAATTTACAAAGTGAAAAAGAATGGGAAAATTGGAATAATAGATAAGGTTGGTAGAGAATTGGTTCCTTGCAAGTATGTCCTAATTAATGAAAGCCCCGATGATTCTTCAATTTATAATACTTTTGGGGAAGAAGGTTGGGGGTTGGTTAATATTAATGGGGCAGCCATAACCCAGAGTAAATACAATGAAATTAATTCTCACTATAACTGGATTGCTTTTGGAGAAAATAATAGGTATGGTATAACTGATAAAAAAGGGAATCTAATTACGGATTATAAATTTGAGGAAGTCGGTGAATTAATTGATGGGATTGCCTTTGCCTGTTTATTTGGGGATAAATATGGATACATAAATGAAAAAGGAGAATGGGTTATTTTTCCGCAATTTGATGAAGCAGAGAATTTTATCGATGGACTTGCGATGGTATCAAATCAAACGTTTTATGATTCATGGATTTGCTCTTTTAATGACAATGAGGAATATCCATTATATGGCCTTATTGATAAAACAGGAGAGTGGATAGTTGCATGTAAGTACTTAAATATTAAGGATTTTCATGAAGGGCTTGCTGCAGTTTGTGATACTGAGGAGCGGTGGGGTTTCATTGATAAAAAAGGGGAAGAGGTTATTTCGTGTAAATATTGTGAAGTAAAGAATTTTAGTGGTGGATTGGCAGCATTCAAATCGGATTATTCTACCTGGGGATATATTAACCATTTTGGTATGGTGATCATAGATTCAAAATATGATGAAGCATACAATTTTATAAATGGACATGCAATCGTTGTTGAAAAACATCCGCTCAATTCCGTTGCCCCAAGAACAAATTCTTACCAAATTTTGATTGATAAACAAGGGAAAGAACTCCAAATAGGATACATTGTCTTTAATCCATATATTGAAATAGGAGAAAATACCAAAGAAGGGAAAGGTTATTATTTCAGTACAAATGGAACGGAATTTTATGAGGATTAATTTTTACTCATTTGCTTATACTGGCTTATTCAGGATATTAAAGGGTTAGAAACAAAATGAGTCGGTGACTTGAAGTCACCAACTATTTAAATTTAAGAAGAACGCTATGCGCTCTTTGCCTCAACAGCGCAACCACCTTTGTATTCGGCAATAATGCTTTTCACCATTTGTGGCGAAACGCGCCCAAATACTTTTTCGCCAACCATCACCACCGGAGCCAGTCCGCAGGCACCCACGCAGCGTAAACAGTTGAGCGAAAACTTGTTATCGGGAGTAGATTGCCCCACTTCGATGCTCAATTGCCGTTTGAATTCGGCCAGCACCTGCTCCGAACCACGCACGTAACAAGCTGTTCCCATGCATATTGAAATGGGGTGTTCGCCCATCGGTATCATGGTGAAAAACGAGTAGAAGGTAACCACGCCATAAACTTTGGCAACCGAGATATTCAGTTCTTTGGCAATTACTTCCTGTACTTCGGCAGGCAAATACCCCAATTTGCTCTGCACCTGGTGCAAAACGTTGATCAATTCACTTCCCTCATTCCTGAAATCAGCACAGACTTGCTGAATGATTCCAATGGTTTTTTCTGAAAGTTTTATTCCTGGCATATTTAGAGATTTTTCGATGTTTAGATAAATTTGTAAGTCATTCAAATGTCATTAAGTTGTCATTCGATAGTCATTAAATGGTCATTGGTGGTCATTGGAGTTTCCTGAATTTCCGATGGTATTGATGTAATTGTTCAATTTAATTCCCAGAGAATTGTATTGGTCAATCAGGCCTGCAAATTTTTCTTCACTGATGAGTTTTCGGTTCGAAGCTTTTGTTAGCCATGTTTTGGTTTCAGATAGCGATCCTCTTGAAAAATAGAGGAAATTTTTGTGATTCTTAAAATGAAATCGTCCATAACCCTCATTGGCAGAAACAGAATCAGCAGCATTCACTAATTGAGTTCCTGTAGAGAACTTATGGAAATTATCCCATTCCATTACCAAATCATGAACTTCATCTGCAAGTTTCATCGATATTTGATAAACCTGTAAATCCTCCAATTTCATCTCTTATTTGTTTTACAATTAATGACAATTTAATGACCTAATGACAAACAATGACGTTTTTTCAATGACCATCAATGACGCATTGCCATTGACAATTAATGCCCCTCCTAGCTCCTGTCAAAATACTTGGTATGCAGCAGATGATGCGCCTTTTCGCTCAATGGGGCACCCAAAAACTCTTCGTAAAGCTTCGTGATATATGGATTTTCGTGCGATTTCCGGAGTGTTTTGTTTTTATCTTCCGAATAAATGGCGCGCTGGCGTTTTTTCAGAATTTCGGCATCGCCATGATGGTACGGCTGACCGCCACCACCAATACAACCGCCCGGGCACGACATGATTTCGATGGCATGGAACTCGCTGTTTCCGGCCTGAATATCTTCGAGCAACTTACGCGCATTTCCCAATCCGTGCGCAATCCCAATGTTAATCGGCGTTCCGTTAAAGTCGATGGTTGCTTTGCGCAAACCTTCCATTCCTCGCAACTCTTCAAAATCTACGCGGGGCAATGGCTTTCCGGTGAACACTTCATAAGCTGTCCGTACAGCAGCTTCGATTACTCCTCCGGTTGTGCCGAAAATCACAGCAGCTCCGGTCGATTCACCCAACGGTGAATCAAATTCTTCATTCGGAAGTGATTTGAATTCGATGTTGCCAAGATTGATCAAATGAGCCAATTCTCTAGTTGTCAACGCGTAATCAACATCAGGATTGCCATTCACAGCAAATTCAGGACGACTGCTTTCATATTTTTTCGCCAGACAAGGCATAATGGAAACTACCACCAGATTTTTGCGTTTCACGCCAATTTTATCAGCAAAGTAGGTTTTGGCAATCGAACCAAACATCTGCTGCGGCGACCGTGCAGTCGAAGGAATGTCTTTTAATTCAGGAAAAGAATGCTCGAAAAACTTCACCCACGCCGGACAGCAGGAAGTCAGAATCGGAAGTTTCACGTTCTGATCGCCAGCCATATAAGCCGATAAACGGTTCAGCAATTCGGTTCCTTCTTCCATAATGGTGAGGTCGGCAGCAAAATCGGTATCAAAAACGTAATCGAATCCCAACCGGCGCAAAGCTGCAACCATTTTGCCTGTAACCAATGTTCCGGCAGACATTCCGAATTCTTCGCCCAATGCTGCACGTACTGCAGGAGCGGTCTGAACAACAACAGTTTTTTTCGGATCGGAAAGAGCGCGGATAACAGCTCCGGTCTCATCAACTTCAGTTAATGCGCCGGTAGGACAAACAGCCACACACTGCCCGCAATAAGTACAAACAGAATGGTCGAGATTCATTTCGAATGCGGGTGCTACAACTGCCTGAAATCCGCGGTTGACAGCCGAAAGAACACCAACGGTCTGTACGTCGTTGCACATGGTTTCGCAGCGGCGGCACATAATGCATTTGTTGATCTCACGGATAATTGCCGGAGAGGTGTCTTCGCGGTACATCGACTGTTCGCCCTGATAATGAATCTGCCTGATTCCCAGATGATGAGCCATGTCCTGCAATTCGCAGTTGCCAGATTTGGCGCAGATCAGACAATCAGCCGGATGGTCAGATAAAATCAATTCAACCACTGTCCTGCGGGCATTTACCACGCGAATGGTGTGTGTACTTATTTCCATTCCTTCGGTGGCTTCGGTACAACAGGCTGGCGCAAGATTGCGGCGACCCTTCACTTCGACCACGCAAACACGGCATCCTCCGGGTTTATTCTCTATATTCATATCGTCCAGCTTCATGTAGCAAAGTGTCGGAATATCAATTCCGATACTCGAAGCAGCTTTCAGTACCGTAGTTCCTTTACGAACAACTACCGGTTTATGATCAATTGTAAGATTTATCATTTCCATAAATAAGGCTTTTAGGCAATTAAAACTGCATCGAACTTACACTTTGCGAAACACACACCACACTTGATGCACAGCGACTGGTCGATGTAATGTGACGCACGTTTCTCTCCTGAAATGGCGCCAACCGGGCAATTTCTGAAACAAAGCGTACAACCGGTACACTTGTCGACATCTATTGAATAATGCATCAATGCCTTGCACTGACCAGCGATACATTTGTGCGAAGTAACGTGCGACAGATATTCGTCGTAAAAATGATCGAGCGTTGAAAGTACCGGATTGGGAGATGTTTGTCCCAGGCCACAAAGCGAAGTATCTTTAATGACCGAACTAAGCATTCTCAACCGGTTTAGATCTTCGACTTTGCCATTGCCTTCGGTTATTTTTTCGAGAATTTCGTACAGGCGTTTGTTGCCAATCCGGCAAGGAGTGCACTTTCCGCACGATTCGTCAAGCGTAAATTCGAGGTAAAATTTGGCAATGGCAACCATACAATCCGAGTCGTCGAGAACGATCATTCCACCCGAACCCATCATCGAACCAGCTGCCACTAAATTGTCGTAATCAATGGGAGTATCCAGAAATGATTTGGTTAAACAACCACCGGAAGGTCCGCCTGTTTGAACGGCCTTAAATTCGCGGCCATCTTTGATACCGCCACCAATATCGTATATAATTTCGCGAAGGGTAATTCCCATCGGAACTTCAATCAAACCAACATTGTTAATCTTTCCGGCGAGTGCGAATACTTTGGTGCCTTTCGAATTGGCTGTCCCGATGGAAGCAAACCATTCTGCTCCTTTGTTGATGATCACCGGAATGTTGGCAAAAGTTTCCACATTGTTCACATTGGTAGGTTTGCCATTGTATCCTTTTTCGGCCGGAAATGGTGGTTTAACAGTTGGTTCGCCACGTTTGCCTTCCATCGAATGAATCAGCGCAGTTTCTTCGCCGCATACAAAAGCGCCAGCTCCGTATCGGATTTCGACATCAAAACTAAAACCGGTTCCCAGAATATCGTTACCGAGCAAACCATATTCCCGTGCCTGATTGATCGCAATTTTCAGGCGTTCGATGGCCAACGGATATTCAGCACGGATATAAACCAGCCCTTTGTCGGCGCCAATACAGTATCCGCAAATGGCCATTGCTTCGAGCACCGAATGTGGGTCACCCTCCAGAATCGAGCGATCCATAAACGCTCCCGGATCGCCTTCGTCGGCATTGCAAACCACATATTTCTGGTCGCTTACTGATTTTCGTGTCAGCTCCCATTTCAGTCCGGTTGGAAAACCACCGCCGCCTCGCCCACGCAACCCGGAATCTTTGATCATTCGGATAACCTCATCAGGAGTTATTTCTGAAAGACAAGTTCCCAATGCTGCATAACCATCGCGCCCGATGTATTCCTCAATATTTTCAGGATTGATAAAACCACAGTTTCGCAAAGCGATGCGAATCTGTTTTTTGTAAAAATCCATTCCTTTGGTATCGACAATATGTTCCTTCGACTCGGGATCTTTGTAAAGCAGACGTTCCACTTTTCGCCCTTTAATAACGTGCTCCTCAACAATTTCAAAAACATCTTCAGGCGTAACCTGCGTGTAGAAAGTATTGTCGGGCAGTATTTTAACGATGGGTCCCTTTTCGCAGAACCCGAAACAGCCCGTCATAATTACCTGAATTTCGTCGGAAAGTCCGAATTCGTTGAGTCGGGTTTTGAAATTTGATTTGATCAGTTCGCTTTGTGAAGCCTTGCATCCGGTACCACCGCAAACAAGAATGTGCATGTTGTAATCGGCCATAATGGTTAATTATCTATTGAAGAATAGTTTACAGGTATAATTCCGTCAACCATTTCGTTTAGTTTGACATGTTTTTCGATAATTTCCTGGGCTTTTGCTTTGTTAACAAACCCGTAAACAACAGGTTGTTGACCGGGAATAGTCAATTCGATGGTAGGTTCGGCGTAGCAATAACCCATGCAGCCTGTTTGTGTAACAATGACATCGATTCCCTGATGGTCGAGTTCTTCGATGAAATGAGACATGGTTTCCTTGGCGCCGGAAGCAATGCCGCAGGTTGCCATCGACACCTTGATTTGAATTAAAGTTTCGGAATGGTCGCCCATTTCACGTAATTTTATTTTCGACTGAACTTCAGTTTGCAGCTTCTTTAAGTCAGCCAGCGATTTTATTTTGTTCATAGTTGTGTTGAAATGAATGTTTTAATGATAATAGTCATTATTCGCTAAAGATCAGTACTTTAAATCTTCCATTCGCTAAGTTTTGTCATCATTCACTAATTTGGATTTGTTCTAAATTCTCCTGAAGCATTTCTTTCAGAAATTGCCTTACATCAGGATGAGTAAGCGGAACATCTTCAAGCGTTTGCCTCACTTCTCGTGTATCAATTTCAAATTCTCCTGAAGGTGTTTGATGTTTAAAGACATAGTCGGGACTTTCGGGCGAGCAAATCAAAATAAGCAGGGTTCCGACTAAATCGCCCATTACCGGACGATCGAGGTGATTCATTCCAAATATTGCGGTCACTTTTGTTCCTTTTCCTAACTCCGACTCAATGATAAATGAGCCGCCGGTCATCTCCGCATTTTGTTTAAAAAGGGACAGACCCAAACCAACTTTACGGGTGGTTCGCGAAGTATAAAACGGATCGATGGCACGTTGTAATTGCTCCGGGCTCATACCGGTTCCATCGTCAGTAATGGCAATAATCAGTTTATTTTCCCTGGGTTGTTCGGTAATTTCTATCCCAATCAGCGCAGCTTTTGCCCTGATTGAGTTCTGGACAATATCGAGGATATGGAGTGAAAGGTCTTTCATAGGCGACCTCCCCTAACCCCTCCGAATGAGGGGAACTTTTGCAGGTACTGGTTATAATATGGATCAGACATTTACGCTTCTATAAAATCAAATATACGAATGAACCAAAAGAACCAGAAACAAACATTGTATTCAAATACCAATCAGGCAATGTTCATCACTTCCGGTTTTCTTTGCCAAAAATACTGTAATTTGCATTTAGTGCAATAAAAGTTTGTCGTCTAATCGTGCGGTTTAATTTGGATTTTCAGGAAATCGGTGGACTAACAATCCAAAGAAGTTCACCGGAAGTACCTTCGGAAAGCTGAACACGGTGGGAAAGTACCATGTCGAAATAGAAACTGTCGCTTTTTTTTAATTTGTATTCAACTTCATCAAGATGAAAACTAAAATTGCCTTCTGAAACAAAACAAAATACTTGTCCCCGATGCCTTGAAAATAACCCTTCAATGGTGGATTTTTCGGTAAATCTGATCAGGAAATTATCCATTTGCTTGTGAGGTTCGTGATTTGAGAGCGAAAAAAGCTGGCTCCCGGTTACATTTGTTTCAATGTATTTCATTTCCTCGAACTTAACGAGCGGATTTTGAGATAGATTTTCATTCTCGCCAACCAATTCTCCAATAGTGGTATTTAAGCACTCGGCAATATGTTTAAGTGTCACTATTGATGGCGAGGATTTTGCATTTTCGATCTGAGAAAGGGCGCTGGAACTGATTCCTACCCTTTTGGCAAGATCATTGAGCTGAATATTGTACAATTCGCGTTTCTTTTTGATTCTTTCTCCCAGTCGTTTCATACCCAAAACATTTAAGGCTTTCCTTCAGTATCATAATTATAAGCTGCTTTGCGCAAACGATCCATAATGGCTTTTCCTATTCCTGTTTCAGAAACAGGTTCGATAAAAATCTGTTTTATTTCGGGATCATCCTCCATAACGTGCAATGCTGCAAATAAATTGACCGCCATTTCGCAAAGATTACCATTTTCAGATAAGGAGATGGTTTTAATCCCATTAAAATTTTTCATCGTGTATGAAGAATTTATAATAACGCCCGATTCCTCATTTATTTTGCCAAAGTTAGACTCTTTTATGATGTACAAAGGTTTTCGTGGAGAATAATGACTTTTAAGCATTCCGGGCGATGGCAATTGTCCCGATTTTTCCACTTCTTTTTCAGTTAAAATGGTAACATGAACCTCCAAAGATTCTTGGGAGATAGCTCCATGCCGTAAAATCCTGACCCCGCCAGGTTCAACCGATACCACAGTCGATTCAATACCGAAAATAGTCTGACCTCCATCAAGGAGATAATCAGGTTCATTAAGTTGTTTTTCTACATGATTTGCCTGGGTCGGGCTCAGGCATCCGAAAAGATTAGCGCTGGGTGCAGCCACCGGTACACCTGCCAACCTGATCAGCTCAGCAGCAACAGGATGAGATGGCATTCGCACTGCAACTGTAGGTAAACCCGAAGTGACCAAATCGGGCACTTCAGGTTTTTTATTGTGTACAATTGTTAACGGTCCGGGCCAAAAAGCCTTTGCCAAGGTATAAACCTGCTCATCGATAGGCGATTGGAAAAGCTGTTCAATCTGTTCGAATGCTGAAATGTGAACAATCAGCGGATCGAAAGTCGGGCGTTTTTTTACACTGAATACTCTGGCCACAGCATACGCGTCAAAAGCATTTGCGCCCAAACCATAAACAGTTTCGGTGGGAAAAACCACCAACTTCCCTTTTCTTAACAAATCAGCAGCATAAACAACATCTGTTCCTGTTTGCATATATTCCTGGCCGGGATTGGTTACTAATTCTTCACTTCAATAAGAGTTGCGTATTCTTCTACTGTAGCATCATTCAGGCAAGCATCAATAATTTTTTTGCCCAATGGGGAAATGCCTTCCTGATCGTACTTTTTCACTTCATTTTTGAAAAATTCAATCAACGCCTGGTAACCTGCATCGTAACCCTGCTCTTCAACTTCAGGCTGGCGATAAACTTTCAGGAATCGTGAAGGTATTTTTGCTCCCTCGATGGTGAGGTAATTCATTTCGTATCCGAGAATACTTCCTCGTGCGGGCTGATACTGATCGGGTCTCAATGAAGCGTTTCCGCGACGCGTAAGGTATTCGCGCATCAATAATTGTGGTTTGAAGCCAACTTTCCAAACTCCAACATATTGGTTGGGAGTAAGTACGTACCTCATTTTTGGGGTGTTGACAATCTGTTCCAAAAGAAGGTTGGCATGGGTAATCATTTTGCCGGTTGCAAAAGGCCAGTAAGATCCAACACCTTCCGACTCCATTCCTCCCGTCCCCACAATGCTCGGATTGGCATGTCCACGAGGAGAAACCAAACGCCACAACCAAGCCAATGCCGGTGGCAGCAAATGGAACAAACCAAGAATTCCGTATGAAGGCGATTCAAGCGAACATGGAGGAGTGCGCACTCCAAAGCTTCTGATATCAACCGAAACAGGTTTATTAAGCACACCTGGAACGATGTCGCGGGGAAGAATAACACGTGGGTTCGGGCATTTCTTTCCGGGCGAATCCTGAATATGTTCCCAAATCAGTGCAGTTGATTGCGGAGTAGTCTCAACATTCAGGAAAAGCAGCGGTTTTGAGGGATTAAGGCTAATTTTTTCAAGAAAAGGATCATCGCCATACTGATTGATAGAGTCAACCCGGATAAACCAGGCGTTTTCAGCATCAGTAACGCGCAAACGACCATTTTTCTTTTGAATGGAAGGATGGCAAAGCGCCATATCGTCGGTTACAGGATTAAACGAACAAAGCAGTGGGATGTTAATCAGCCTTTGTTCGCCCGTTACCGTATTTTCTCCTATCAGAATTTGCCCATTAGGCTCGCGCACAATATGTTGCAGCATTTCGCTTTTTCCACCGCCGCTGGCTCCCTCGTGCATAAAAGTTGTGGTATTGTCGTAGGGACTCACCACCTGAACCGTGCTGCAATGAGCTGTAATCCAGTTTTCTTTTTCGCCCTGCGAAAGCAGTACGCCATAAAGTCCCTTTTTGGCGCTGGGTCCAGGATAAAGGTTGTACGAAAAAAGTTCATGAATATTTTCAGTGCGATTGTGCACTACAATTTGTTTTCCGGCAAAATGAGTATGCCTGAATGGCGGAGCAACATAAATAAGTGATTTTATTTCGAATTTTTCAGAAAGTTCTGCTACCGGGATAATTTGTTGAAGCATCGACAAACCCATTGCAAAAAATGCAGCATTTGCAGGAGCTACGGCAATTCCACCACTACCAATTCCATCGCGGCCTGCAAAATAGAAGAAAACGGCAAGATCTTGTTTCTTCAGCCAATCGAAAGTTTGGGTACGCAAAGTATCAAATTCGTAATTAAAACGCTCGCTGAAACGCTGTTTATCGGTTGGTAGTTTGTCGGCAATCACCATGGTGTCGGGGTCGCGGCGGCGCATATACGCATCGGTATAATTAGCCGAGATACCATTTTTTACTCTGTGAACAATTGCTTCGGTGTATTCTCCTATACCATCAACATCGTATTTCACTTCAAATTCATGGTTTTCAATTCCGTTGGTAGATGCAACGGCAAGTTCTTCTGTTGAATTAAAAACCGTCAAACTTTTACAATTGGTAAGGATATCTACCAGGTCGGCTGGCAACGAAATTCCTTTTTGCTGACATGACTTTAATAAATCTTCCATCTTTCCTTTTTTTTTAATTTCTCTTTTACGATTTCATCCTACATGGAGATTATCTGATTGACCAAATCAACATGCAGAATTCATTGCAAATATATTAAGCCATACTTTATTATTTAATTTATGCTTAATTTATAATGATTTTTTAACGCAAAAGAAAGGTAGGCAGATAAAATGTCGGAGAATTTAAGCAGGTAGGAAGAAAAACTTAACGAAGCAGATAAATATATCTGGATTACTGTGGAATAATCACTTTTCGCCCGGCTTCGCCCTTCAACGCTCTTCTTATTTCGGCAAAAGAAGGTTCTTCCATTTCAAAAATAGTATATGTTTTTCCCAGATCTTCAGGATAATGAGCATCCGAAAATTTCACAAGGGTGATATCAGGCTTAATCCAGTATTTTTGGCGAACGGCTATTTCTTCAGCCAGTTTCGAAATCTGAAGAGCGTCAACTTTTAATTCAGGAGGGAAAAACCCAAGTTGACTGAAAAGACTGTTTCGTGGCCGGTCGATGTGTGCAGGGATAAAAATGCCGGAGAGTTCGTGTACTTTCTGCTCCACTTCTTCGACACTTATGTCAAGCGATGCGCCCAGATAGTTATGAAATTCTTCCAGTATATTTTCGTCCTCGTCGACCACCACCTGATAGCCAAACAAGGAAGCTTCATTTGGAATGATCGTAAGATGCATATCCAAAAAGTCCTGAAATTCGTTTAACGCATCAAAATCGGGAAAAAGAGTGAGGCAGTGAACCTCCTCACGTGTGGTGGCTTCACATCCGGGAATAACTGTAAGACCAGCTTTTTGCCCCAGCTCCCAAACCACCTTACACTGTCGGGTACTGTTGTGATCGGTGATTCCGATAATATCTAAACCGCGCTCCTTGGCAAGCAAAACAATTCGTAAAGGACTCATTTCCAGATCACCACAAGGCGACAATACCGTATGGATATGAAGATCAGTCCTGAACGATTTCATAGCTATTGATTTAAGAGTTGGTAGAGCTTACCCGATATTTCGAAGGTTGACAAACTGGTTCCCAATACCGGAATATTTTCGTCGTCGGAATGCCTGACCGTATTTTCATGCGGTTCGAGATTATTCACCAGAATTACGGCTGCCAAATCTTTCAGCGAAGCGATGGCCATTACATTCTGGTGCACCTGCAAGGTAATCCAGACCTCGCCTTCCTGTGCATTTCCCATTACATCACTCAACAGGTCGGAAACATATCCGCCCGAAATTTCGCGATCCAGACCTTTCCGGCCTGAATACACTTTTAAATCAAGTTTTTCAACAATTTCAGAAACCTTCATTTCGTCGTCCTCTTTTATTACAATCTGCTTTAAATCTATCTGTTCCCCATTTTTTCTGTACATTCAGGAGTGCTTTTCCTGCCGTAATCTTTCCTTCGTCTTCCCACATTTGCTGCAGGAAAATGCAATCCGACATTTTGGCTTTGTTGTTCACCATATCTTCGGCCAGGGCATGGCAATTGGGGGCTCCGCATGCTCCGCAATCGATGCCAGGCAAAAAGCACACAATGCGTTGTGCCCTGTTCATTTTTTCCATAGCCTTTAAACGATCTTTCCCGAATATAAAATGCGGTTTGTGGCTGATGGGGTCAAGAATCAGTTTTTCTTTTAATCCTTCGGTGTTGACCCGTATTTTTTCTGATGAGATATCTTTGGCTGCCGGATACCGTTTGGCGCGTCGTTCGAGTCGTTCTACCGTCATAAACCTGTTTCCGGTGAGCAAAATTCCACCGGCACAACTTTGGTCGCAGGCTCGCATTTCAATGAAATCGATACCGTGCACCTGGTCGTTTTCGAGCCTTTCAAGGAAACGCACGGCATTGTTAATACCATCAATGGCAATACTTCTCGAACCGAAGTGGCAGGATTCTCCGCGGGTAAGGCTCCACATAATTCCTTCTGCAGATAGGTTTTGGCGCTGAACTGAATGATCTTCAACTTCGCCATCAGAAATAACTTTCATCACTTCGTTGTACAACTTGTTCATGTTGACAATACCATCGACAATCGACTCGCTCTCTCCAACCGGACTTTTTACCGCTGCAATTTTAGCAATACATGGCGTAGCATAAAAAAGTCCTATTTCTTCGCGCAAGGCTCCTTCAAGCATTAACTGTTCGATGGCAAAATGAGCCGCGAGATTATGCGGTGCTTTCCGCAAAATCAGATTTTCTGTTAACGAAGGATATCGCCCCTGAATAAGCCGGACAATGGCCGGACAATAAATGGAGATGGCTGGTTTGGGCGTTTCCTTATCTTTAAGGACCTCGTTAATAGAATCAATCAGCACTTGCTGAGGTTGCTCCACCTCATAAATATGAGTAAACCCAACTTTTTTCAAGCCATCGTAAATCTGGTCTTCACTGTATTTCTCCGGAAACTGGCCAATCATGATTGACGGAAACAGAATGACGCGGTATTTGAACGAACGGATCATTGCCAAATCGTCCTGAACAACAAAAAATGCATGGGTCGGGCAAGCGCGATGGCATTGTCCGCAATACACACAGCGATCGTCGTCGATTACCGCCAAACCATTTACCACCCTGATGGCTTCCGTAGGACAGACTTTCATGCAATGCGTACAGCCAATGCATTTGGCCGGATCGAGTGAATGATATGTTGGATTCCCAATCATTAAAAACAGTTGATCATTTTTACTTTTGTACCTTTTCCCACTTCCGATTCAATTATCAGTTCATCCGTATTTTTTTTCATATTGGGCAAGCCCATTCCGGCTCCAAAACCCATTTCACGAACTTTTTTACTCGCCGTCGAAAACCCGGCCTGCATAGCCTGTTCAATATCGGGGATGCCGGGGCCTTCATCTTCAACTACAATAATGATCTTATTTTCATCAATTTCAACCGAAACAGTTCCCCTCCAGGCATGCGCCACTACATTCACTTCGGCTTCATATAGGGCAATCACAATATTTTTAATGGTTTTTCCATCAATGTCCAATTGCTTCAATACCTTTTTCACCTCGCTCGACGGATGTCCGGCGCGGGTAAAATCACCTCCTTGTATGGAAAAAAATAGTTTCATACAGCCTCCCCCCAACCCCCTCCGAAAGAGGGGGAGAAAAAATCGCTATGATGAAAGGATTTCAAGTTTTTCATGCTTTGTTTCCTGGTCGTTATCCGAAAATCGTAAATGGTAAATCGTCTAATCGTAAATTAATAAATGGGTTTCAATCCGGCCTGAAATAAAAGGCCACTCGATTTAAACAGTGAGTAGGGCGATTCCAGAATCACCAATCCGTTTTCGTTTGCCAGTTCGAGCATTTGCTCATTCGCTTTTTTATTGCGCACAAAAACAATGGCACGGATGTCGGCCATTTCGGCTGTGCGTATCGCCTGTACATTAACAAGCCCGGTGATCAGTATCAGGTTATCGGTATCCAAAGTCAAAACATCACTCATCAGATCAGAACTATAGCCCATCTCCACCTCTTCCTCCAGCTTATCGGCTCCGCATGATGTCGTTGCATTTAATACAGCGGCAATCTCTTTTAGCTTCATTTTCTATTTTAAAGGGGTTTGCGGCAAATTTCAGAAAAAATAACTGAATACCCTTGACCAAAATCAGGATTGAGGCTTATTTAAAATGGTTTCAGTTAAGGGATTTGAATTTCAAAAAGTGAATCGCCTGCTAAAATTGCGCTGATTCCAGAAATTGTAAAATAAAATTGAATATTCAGGATTAGATTCGTAATTTAAGTTCGAAATTCACACACCATGATTTACGAAGAAAAATCTTTCAACCAGGGGTTTATTGATGATCCCGAATTGCATCAGAAAATCATTGATGCATTGCCAATTCCGATTTTCTACCGCGACCTGAACGGCATATACAAAGCCTGCAATCTGGCACAGGAAAAACTATTGGGATTGCCCAAATCACAGATTATCGGTAAAACGGTTTTCGATATCCAGCCTTTTGAGATCGCCGAAATTTACTCGAAACGCGATCAGGAATTGTTCGACAGCCCGGGCGACCAGAACTATGAAGCTAAGTTTCGCGATGCTACCGGCACACTGCACGATGTTGTTTTCAACAAGGCAGTAATACGGAATAATCAAGGTGAAATTATGGGGATTGTTGGATCCATTTTCGATATTACTGAGCGGAAAAAGGCTGAGCGAAAATTGGAGAAAGCCCGTGAAGCAACGGTGATCGCTTCGGCCATGATGCATAAAATCAGGGCTGGGATTATAATCATTGACAGTGAATTCAAAGTAATTGACTCGAACGAAGGATTTGCAAAACTTTTCGGCCCCGAGATTGAAGAATTGTACGAAACAATTCCGGGATTGCACGGAGCCGACCTGAAAGAACTGGTACCTGAAATGATTTACAAGATGTTTTCATCTGCCCTGGTTTCGGGCGAAAATATGATTGAACGCGACCTGAAAATCCAAAATAAACTGTTACACGTTTCGGTAATTACTATTTATAAACATCGGGTAGTTGGGGCATTACTGCGCGATATGTCGGCACCATCGCTGGTACGCGAAGAGATTATCAGCCGTGCTCAGCGAGTAAACAGGCAAAACCTCGAAACTGTGCAAAAAATCGCCTTCCTGCTTGGCGATAACGCTTCTCTGACCGAGGAACTATTGAATTCGATCATAGAATCATATCAATACGGAGAGGATGAATAACGAGCCTCCCCCAACGAGTAAAAGAAAGGAAATTCAAATAACCAATTTCCAATATCGAATATCCAGTATCGAATAAAAAATAAGAAGATAACAACAAATGCCCAATACTAAATAGACAAGGGCGACACTTGGAACTTGAAACCTGGAACTTAAAACCTTTTTAAAAATGGCCGATTACCACATAGAAGTCGATCTTCATCAGCTCAACCGGCATGGACAGGTTGTTTGCGGAGATGTATTCCATTCGCGGGTGATAAAAGCGGAAGGGCGAAGTATTCTGGTACTTTCGGATGGGATCGGACATGGCGTAAAAGCAAATGTACTTGCAACTCTCACTGCTTCAATGGCTTTAAACTACGCTTCTTTCCATACAAAACCCGAAGTTGCAGCCAATATTTTTATGCGGGCACTGCCCAAAAGCAGGGACGGAAAAGAAAGTTATGCCACTTTCACCATTATTGAAATTGAAGATGACGGCCAGGTTCGCATCATCAACTACGACAATCCGCGCTCGGTAATTTTCAGAAGAGGACAGGTTTTTAATCCAAAAGAAATTCAGATTCCAATCAGAGGTGAAGAAAATGCAGGCAAAATACTGCGAATCAGAGAGTTTTCGCCAATGCTCGAAGACCGGATTATTTTCATGACCGATGGAATTGCGCAGTCAGGTTTGGGAAGCAAACGTTTTCCCACAGGTTGGGGCCTCGATAATATTGAAATATTTGCCGAAAGCCAGATTGCACGCGAGTTTGAGATATCGGCCACCAAACTGGCCCGAAAAATTCTAAACCAGGCTTCGATGAACGATGCCTTCGAAATGCGCGACGACGCCAGTTGCGGAGTCGTTTATTTCAGACAACCCCGTCAGTTTATGCTGATTACCGGTCCACCTTTTTATAAAATCAAGGATGCCGATTTTGTGAAGAAAATTCAGGAATTTCCGGGGAAGAAAATTATTTGTGGTGGAACAACTGCCGAAATTATCGCCCGCGAATTGAATTTGGAAATTGATATTCAGCACCGCTTTTCGGAAAAAACATTGCCGCCGGCCGCCAGAATGGAAGGATTCGAAATTGTTACCGAAGGGATTCTGACTTTGGGACGAGTGGAGGAAATTCTGGAGAATTACACAAGCGACATGCGACTGGGCGACAGTCCGCCGGAAGAAGTTGTTAAACTTCTGACACAACACGATGACATTCATATTATTGTCGGAACCCGCATCAACTGGGCACATCAGGATCCCGACCAACCGGTCGAACTCGAAATTCGCAAGTCGGTCGTTCGGCGCATTGTACGATTGCTTGAAACCCGCTTTTTCAAAAAAGTGACAGTTGAATTAGTGTAATTAATCATTTTAGATTGATTTCTGCTATAGAATGGTCAATCTTTTCGAACCCGAAACTACACAGTTTAATACAGCCATACTATCTTTATCCCATATTGTATCATCTACAATAAAACACAAACCTAAAATCTATAATCAATGAAACCAACTTTTCTGATTTCCTTTATCCTTTTTGCTTTTGGATACTTTTTGGCCAACGGTCAATCTCAAAGCATTCAGTTAAACACCTTGGGATTTCTGCCCCAGCAATCTAAAAAAGCATCTATCGTTGGCGAAACCAAATCGTTTGTAATCAAACAGGTTTCCGATAAGTCTGTCATATTTAAAGGAGAGGCTTCAAAGCCTGTCTTCCAGAAAGACGTGAACCAAAATGTTGCAGTAGCCGATTTCTCTTCGGTGACTAAAAATGGCAAATATTACCTGGAAACAGCAGAAGGAACAAAATCCGTTGAGTTCGAGATATCTCCGAAAGTTTACAATCAGGCATTTTATACCAGTATGCGCGGGTTTTATTTGTGGCGCTGCGGCACTGCAGTTTCAGGAACACACAACGGTCATCATTTTGCCAACGAAGCCTGTCATTTAGAAGATGGCTACGAAGATTATCAGGGCAAACCGGGCGTGCGCCGCAACGGAACCGGAGGCTGGCACGATGCCGGCGACTACGGAAAATATGTGGTAAACGCTGGAATTACAGTGGGAGTAATGTTTATGGCATGGGATCAGTTTCAGGATAATTTGAAAAAATTATCACTCGACCTGCCCGAAACAGCAAAAGGTTATCCCGATTTCCTGAAAGAAATGAAATGGGAAACCGATTGGTTGCTGACCATGCAATACACAGACGGTTCAGGAAAAGTGGCACATAAATTAACCGCGAAGAATTTCGAACCATTTTGCATGCCGGTAGATGACAAGCAAAAAAGATATTTCACCGAATGGAGTTCGGCTGCCGTTGCCGATTTTGTAGCCATGATGGCGCAGGCTGCCCGCTATTTCGAACCTTACGACAAAGCATATGCGCAAAAATGCCTTGCAGCGGCTAAATTGAGCTACAAATTCCTGAAAGAAAATCCAGACAACAAAAATTTCGTGCAGGGCGAATTCAAAACCGGAGGATACCAAACCTCTGATCCGGACGACCGACTTTGGGCTGCCGCAGAAATGTGGGAAACCACCGGCGACGTGTCTTTCCTGAAAGACTTCGAAACACAGGCCGCCAAAATGGATTTCAAAATTGACGAAGATTGGGACTGGGGCGATGTTTCTAATTTGGGAATGTTTCAATATGCCCTTTCCAAAAAATCAGGCAAGAATCCTGAAGTTTTGAAAGCCATTCAAAAAAATATTGTGGAAGGCGCTAATTCGATTGCAAAAAATGCAAACTCGGACGTTTACGGCCGTCCATTGGTAAGATATTACTGGGGATGTAACGGAACAATTGCCCGTCAGGTGCTGAACCTGCAGGTTGCCAACAAGCTTTCTCCCAACAAAGCTTACATTCAGGCTTCGCATGATGCCATCGCTCATATTTTTGGGCGCAATTACTACAATCGCTCATTCGTTACCGGATTGGGGAATAATCCTGCAATGAAACCGCACGACCGCCGTTCAGGCTCGGACAACGAAGTGGAACCATGGCCGGGTTATATTGTTGGCGGAGGTCATTCGGCAACCGGATGGAAAGATGAAGAGGAAGACTACCGAACCAACGAAATCGCCATCAACTGGCAGGGAGCGCTGGTTTATGCACTGGCCGGATTTGTTGAAAAGTAAAAAGGCCTCCCCAAAACCCCCTCCAAAGAGGGGCTTAAAAAGTACAGTCCCCAAATCTGGAACTGAAACCTCATTCGTATCTGGTTTTGAAACTGGAATAAAAATTAACAAACCGCACCATGAAATATTTTTCGAAATCAATACTTTTTATGCTGTTATTAATTCTGGCACAGCTTGCAAGTTCGCAAACCGGAGCAATCAGGATTAACCAGGTAGGCTACTACCCCACCGCCAACAAAATTGCCGTTGTAGTTTTTACAAAAGCCAGCACTTTCGAAGTGGTGAGCGTTCCTGATAATAAGGTTGAATTTACCGGAAATCTATCAGCTGAAGTATTTTGGAAAGATGCCGGAGACAGCGTTAAACGCGCAGATTTTTCGGCCTTTAACAAGATCGGAACCTATAAAATCCGCATTCCTGAATTTGGGGAATCGTATCCGTTTGAGATTTCGAATACTGTTTTGCGGAAACCTGCCTACGCCTCCCTGAAATCGTATTACTATCAGAGAAGTTCATATCAATTAACTGCTCCTTATGCCGGTTTATGGGCCAGGCCTGCCGGGCATCCTGACACGGAGTGCATTTTGCATTCATCAACCGGGAAAAGCGGAAAAATATCTTCGCCGGGCGGCTGGTACGATGCGGGCGACTATGGCAAATATGTTATCAATGCAGGCATTTCGGTAGCCAGCATGCTTTCGTTCTACGAAAATTTCAATACGTTTTTTGCCGACGGAACCATTAATATTCCTGAATCGGGCAACGGGAAAAACGATTTACTGGATGAAGTAAAGTTCGAACTCGACTGGCTAAAAACCATGCAGGACAATGATGGCGGCGTATTTTTCAAACTTACGACCCTTAACTTTTCAGGAATGGTAATGCCTGCTGCGGATAAAGCAGCTCGTTACGCAATTGGGAAAACTACCGCATCGGCTCTCGATTTTGCAGCCATGATGGCTATGGCCGGACGAATTTATAAAGATTACGATGCCGTATATGCCGCAGATTGTGTTACCCGTGCTGAAAGTGCCTGGATTTGGGCCAAAGCCAATCCGGCTATCTATTTTAAAAATCCCTCGGATGTTTCGACCGGGGAATATGGCGACGGCAATGTTTCCGATGAATTTATCTGGGCAGCTGCCGAATTGTATATCACCACCCAAAAAGCCGAATTCAAGACATATCTCGAAGGGAAAAGCAATTCATTGAAATATCTGAGTGCTCCGGGTTGGCAAAGTGTACAGCCACTCGCTTCGCTTTCGCTGGCAACGCAAGCCAACGGATTATCTGCAGCGCTTTTAACAACCATAAAAACCTCTGTCGTTACAACTTCAGATAACTGGCTGAACCAGATAACTGCCAATGCTTGCAGAATTCCAACATTTGGGTACAACTGGGGATCGAACAGCTCTATCGCAAACCAGGGGGTTGGCTTACTGTATGCCTATATTCTTACAAAAGATGCGAAATACATCAAAGGAGCCGCCGAATGTGCCGACTACCTGCTGGGCAAAAATGCCACCGGTTTTTCTTTTGTTTCAGGATACGGCAGTAAAACTCCAATGTTTTTTCATCATCGGCCATCGCATGCCGACGGTGTGGTGCAGCCAGTTCCGGGATTTGTTGCCGGAGGTCCTAATTCAGGAAAACAAGACAATGAAAAATATCCGTACAGTGAACCTGCGAAATGTTTTGTAGATGTGATGGGAAGCTACGCCTCGAACGAAGTCTGCATCAACTGGAATTCGCCAATGACTGCCCTGTTTGCTGGTGTTGACGCTGTATTGGGCGATAATTCGACTGTTGATTTTTCATTACAAACCACTATTAACAATCCGCCGATATTAACAATCAGCAATTCGGCCTACGCTTCGAATATGGGTTCCGACCAGCAACTTCTGATAAAAAGTACGGCAACCGATCCAGATGGAATATCAAAAGTAGAACTTTACATTGATTCCAGATTTAAAGGAATTTTGGCAGCAACACCGTTTCAATGGACTTTAAATGCCTTGCCAAAAGGCACGCACACAGTTTCGGTGCTGGCAATTGATTCGAAAGGACTTGCTACGGAAAAAGCCAATGTTTTTAGTTATTACCCGGTAATTGCAATTCCGGGGAAAGTGGAGGCCGAAGATTTTTCAGGCATGACCGGAATCACCGTTCAGGCAACAACCGATACGAATGCAGGGCAAAATATCACGAGCGTTGATGCCAATGACTTTCTGGATTACAGCATTAATGTTGAAAAAGCAGGAAGCTACCGAATTGAATACCGGGTGGCAAGTAGTCTGGGCGGAGGAAAATTTGAACTTCGAAAACCAACGGGTTTTGTGTTGTCGTCGAATGTTGTAGGCGCTACAGGTGGATCGCAAAAATGGATTACAGTTGCAGATACTATCAACTTAGCTTCAGGAAAACAAACTGTTCGTTTACAGTCGATTGCCGGCGGTTGGAATATTAACTGGTTTAACATGGAATACCTTTACCCTACATCAACCCAATTAAACCAATTGGCCGAAAGCGGATACTCGATCTTAGCTGCACCAAATCCGGTTGAAAGAAATTTCAAGGTAAAATATACTGTTTCAAATCTCGCTCCGATAGAGTTTACAATGTGCGACCTGAATGGCAGATTGATTGACAAAAAGCGAATTGAAAATATTCCGGCCTTTGCAAGTGAATTTGAATGGATCATAAAGGGCAATCCAGCTCCCGGCGAGTATTATATATTCATGCAGCAAAAAGGCAAAAACGTTGCTTCGTGTAAGTTGATCAAACTGTAAAACACATCGCTGGCTAAATACTAAAAAGGCAGAATCCGAAAATACGGAAACCATCAGTTTCAGTTTCGACGAAATGATGAAGCCGGTTGCTGACAAAAACGGGAAAACATACTATATTTGTGATAATCAAAAAAAGAGAATTATAGAATAAACAAATAGCTAAATAACTGTATTTTAAAATATTAAAATAGCATTCTGCTATTGTTCGCGCGATAGAAACCTGAGAAATTTCAAATAGCGAACCGTACAAATAGATTCAATGAGCAAAATGCTCGCGCCAAACGGCGTGGGCTTTTGACTTATCATTTGTACGTAGGCTTCTCAGGGCCTCTATCGCGGGTAAGAATCTAGTCCACGCTTTTTTGTGGCCGAAACTTTTCTTATCTGAATAATGGCAGCTGCCCGGCAAGCCATGAATAATTATTCGATAACACCTTATCATGCAAAGTATTTCGCACACGAGCTAACAAAGCGATGTTCGTCCGACAGTTTGGAGAAGCTATCGGCAACGCTTTCAAACGCTCAGGTCGATCTGAACCCGCACCAGATTGAAGCAGCTCTCTTTGCGTTCAAATCGCCTTTATCAAAAGGTGCAATTTTGGCCGATGAGGTTGGACTGGGTAAAACCATTGAAGCGGGATTGGTACTGTCACAAAAATGGGCTGAACGAAAACGTAAAATTCTGCTGATAGTACCAGCCAGCCTTCGCAAACAATGGAGTGTCGAATTACAAGAGAAATTCTTTTTACCAACCATTATTCTTGAAAAGAAATCGTTTGACCAACAGGTAGATAATGGCAATTTAAATCCTTTGAATCAAGACAACGCCATTGTAATTTGCTCTTACGATTTTACGAAAGCAAAAGCATCCTATATCCGCCAAACTGCCTTCGATTTGGTGGTAATTGATGAAGCTCACCGATTGCGTAATGTTTACAAAAAAGGCAACATAACGGCACAAACCATAAAAAATTCGATACAGGAATTCCCAAAGTTATTGTTGACTGCCACCCCACTTCAAAACTCATTGCTCGAACTGTATGGACTGACAAGTATTATCGACGACCATGTATTCGGCGATCTGAAAAGTTTTAAAGCCAACTATTCCAAAGTTTCGCGCGAACAAGAAGTGGTTGATGATGAAGCTGATTTAGTGGATGTGGTTGACCCTCAGCAAAAAATGTTTGCCGATTTGCGTAATCGTCTGAAGCCCATCTGTAAACGCACACTCCGCCGACAAGTGCTTGAATACATCAATTACAGGGCACGCCACGCCATAACACAAAACTACACACCTACCGACGATGAAATAAGCTTGTACAATGGCATGACTGAGTACCTCCAACGCGATATGCTTTATGCCATGCCTTCCGGTCAACGACAACTTATGACGCTTATTCTGCGCAAGTTACTGGCTTCATCCTCCTTTGCCATTGCCAGCACATTAAATGGGCAGATTGAAAAATTAGCGCTGTTAGAAACCGAAATCAGAAATGAATCCATAGAAAAAACGGTTGATTTCAGCGCCGATTTAGAAAACGATTACGAAGGGTTTTCTAATACTTCGGACGAATGGGTAAAAGATGAAGAAGAGGAAAGTGAAAGCAATTCGAAAGCCAAAAACAAATACACGCCCGACGATATACCAAAGATTCAAAATGAGAAACACGATTTGATGGTGTTTCGCGACCTTGCTAACAAAATTTTCAAAAACTCAAAAGGAGAATCCTTGCTTATTGCCATTGAAAAAGGTTTTGAAATGACACAAAACCTTGGTGCTCAAAAGAAAGCAATCATTTTTACTGAATCCAGAATAACCCAGGATTATTTGTGGAAATTACTGTCGGAGAATGGCTACAAGGATAAGATATTGTTGTTCAACGGCTCCAATAACGACGCAAAATCGAAACTGATTTATAAAAACTGGTGCGAGAAACACCAAGGAACTGATCATATTTCCGGCTCAAAAACAGCAGACTTACGTGCGGCTTTGGTCGATTATTTTAAGTCGGAAGCCGAAATTATGATCGCTACCGAAGCTGCCGCCGAAGGTATTAACCTACAATTCTGCTCTTTGGTGGTCAATTACGATTTACCATGGAATCCGCAACGGATTGAACAGCGAATAGGACGTTGCCACCGTTACGGACAAAAACACGATGTGGTGGTGGTCAACTTTGTAAATCTGAAAAATGCTGCCGACAAACGGGTGTATGAACTGCTCAATGGCAAGTTCAAATTATTTGAAGGCGTATTTGGCGTGAGCGACGAAGTGTTGGGCACTATCGAATCGGGTGTTGATTTCGAAAAGCGAATTGCTGCCATTTACCAATCGTGCCGCACCGAAGAGGAAATAAATGCTGCCTTCGATAAGCTGCGCGACGAAATACCCGACCAAATTGAAGCCAAAATGCAAACGGCTAAAGAGCAACTGCTCTCGAACTTCGATACTGAAGTACACGAAAAGCTGAGAGTTAATCTCAGGGAAAGTAAAATTTACCTTGAAACCTACGAACAATGGCTTTGGAAAATAACCAAATACTACCTGGGCAATTTGGCCGATTTTTCCGAAACCGATTATTCTTTCAGACTGAATAACAACCCTTTCGCCGGAAAAGTAATTGAAACAGGCACTTACAAAATAGGAAAGGAAATTGAAGATGCCCATATATACCGACCGGGACATCCGCTTGCCGAAAAAATTGTAAACGCCATAAAGCACGAGCAATTAAGCAACGCCGAACTGGTATTCGATTATTCCAATTTTGGACAAATAATTACTCCCATACTGAAAATGGTGGGTACTTCTGGCACGCTGCAAGTTACGCAATTAACAGTTGATGCTTTTGAAACAGAGGATCATATCCTAATAACTGCCCTGAATGCCGATGGCGAACTGATAGAAGAAGATATTGCCAAAAGGTTGTTTGCACTTCCTGCCGAAATAACTGAAAACGAGGTGAATATAAACTTCGGAAACTTGCAAAAACATGAATTTGAAAAGGAAAAGACACTCACAGATGAGATAGCCGAGCGGAATTCCGTGTTTTTCGATGAGGAAGTGGATAAGCTGGATAAATGGGCAGAGGATGTAAAAAACAGCCTGGAGATAGAGCTCAAACGCCTCAGTATCGACATTAAAACCCTGAAAACCAACGCGAAAAAAGTATTAAAACTCGAAGAAAAAATAAAACTCCAACGCGAAATTAAGGAACAGGAAAAACGCCGAAATGAAATGCGCCAAAAACTCTATAAAAGTCAGGACGAAGTAGATGAACGTAAAGAAAACCTGCTGAATAAAGTGGAAGCACAACTGAATCAGAAAATATCACGCACACCCTTATTTACCATACAATACAAAGTAATATAAATCCATGACCGACAACAACAAACAAAAGCTCGAACTCAATTGGGTAGGAAAAAATAACCCTGACTACGATATCGCAAACATAGAACCCCGTATTCTGGAAGAAGACCCCACACTCTCCAACTGCACCAACGACCCGCACACCGAAAACATGATAATTCATGGCGACAACCTGTTGGCGCTGAAAGCCCTGCTTCCTGAATACGAAGGAAAAGTGAAATGTATTTATATCGACCCACCGTATAATACCGGTAATGCTTTTGACCTTTATGATGATAATGTGGAACATTCGCTATGGCTTGAACTAATGCGTAATCGCATTGAAATAATTAAAATATTAATGTCTAACGATGCTTTTTTCTGTTGCCATATTGATGATTCTGAAGGGGCGTATTTGAAAGTATTACTTGATGAGGTATTTGGAAGGACAAATTATCTTACCACATTTTTCATTCAAGTAAGATATCCAGAAAAAACATTAAAACAAGACATGGCCTTTCATAAAGAAATCGAACAAATACATATATATCGCAAGGAATTTGGGGCATCACCAAACCAAAATGCAAACGATTCATCTTTTGATAAATTTAATTTTTATATCAAAGAAAAAGGAGACGGGTATAAAATAAGTCTCGCTGGGAAAGATGTAATTATATTTAATAAAGATGAATATGAAATTATCAAAGGCGAGGGAACCGAAAATGGATTAAAAGAGATTTGGGCTACTGGTACAATTCTCGATGGGAATTCATCGGGGAGATTCTTTCGTGACAATTTAATTGGTCGAGTAGAAATCGATGGTTTAGGTGTACTATATAAAGTAAGTGGAATTGGAGATGACAAATATGATTATCGATATTTTACTGGCCCACAGAAAGTAACAGCTACAAAAGGGAAGTATTTTCAAGGTGTACCAATGGATCAAATAAATAATCCCAATAAGAAAAAATTATCACCAATTGAAAATTACTATGATTTAGCCGGTAGTTTTGGTAATTGTAGGCACGAAGGAGGTGTTGAATTTCGTAGTGGGAAAAAACCAGAGAAACTAATTGAAATTATATTAAAACACTTTTCAAATCCGACTGACCTTGTCCTCGACTCCTTTCTTGGTTCAGGAACAACAGCCGCCGTAGCTCACAAGATGGGTCGAAAATACATTGGTATTGAAATGGGAGACCACGCCTACACCCATTGTAAAGTAAGAATGGATAAAGTGATACACGGCAGCGACCAAGGCGGGGTGAGCAAAGTAATGGTTTGGAAAGGCGGTGGTGCGTACAAGTTTTACGAATTGGCACCAAGTTTTATTGTTATCGATGAATTTGGCAATCCGGTAATTGATACTTTCTACAACGATGCCAAGCTGATAAAAGCCATGTGTAAACTCTTGAACTTTACCTACGCACCCAGCAAAACAGAATACTGGAAACACGGCGTAGGGCAAGGCAAAAACTTTTTGTACGTTACCACGCAGCTACTCAGTTGCGCTATGATACAGCAAATTGCAGCGCATCTGGCTGCAGGCGAAACATTAATTATTTGTCCAAAGAAATACGAACCAGGTGCAGATAAAATTGATAGCCGAATTACTGTTAAAAAAATCCCTAAATCGGTACTGAAAGCCTGCCACTTTGGTAAAAAAGAATACCTGTTACCTATCAAAGAAACAGCCATAGATGAGTTTGAAGAATTGGAAGATGAATAGCCATTTGTAATCATTTATAGGCTGAAAGCCTTACATATCCTAGCCCAGGGCAACGCCATGGGTAAAATGATGGAGAAATATTTCGCCCTGAATGGGCAGCATAAAACGTTGAATTTATACACATTACATTATTATATTGCCCTTTCAGGGCGCAAATTGGATTTTTGATTTTATAACCCAAGGCGTTGCCATTGGGCTAGGTTATTCCAAACTTTCAGCCCGAAGACAAGCAATAATGAACTTATAGCGAGAACACATTTTACGAATTCATACAAACACCGACAAAGAATAATATGAGTCCCGAAGAAGCATTGAAATACATTAATGGCGCTATGAGTTTGCGCATTCCGCAAGCCAAAAGCTTATCGCTTTTTTCCAATTATTTGCAATCGTCTGCCGGACAATTGTTATTGTCGCGTATGAAAAAGGAAACGCAAGCAACTACTGCCGATATTTTGCGCGAAAGCAAAGCTTATTTTCGACACATTACCGAAGCCAAATCATATCAGGAATTTGAACGTTCGTTTCCGGCTTTTACTTTTGCATTGGCTACGGGAGTGGGCAAAACCCGCTTGATGGGTGCTTTTGTAGCTTATCTGTATTTGGTGTACAATGTGCAGCATTTTCTTATCGTTGCTCCAAACCTTACCATTTATCGTAAACTGCTCGACGATTTTAGCAAAGCAAGTAATCCAAAATATGTTTTCAAAGGCATACAGGAAATAAATATCAACACCGCAAAAGTCATTACCACCGATAATTACGCCAATCAGCGTGGAAATTCGCTTTTTGGCAATCAGATTGAAATCAATATCTTTAATATTCAGCAGTTTGCCCAAAAAGACATGACCAACGAGCGTGGTATTACCAAAGCGTGGGAAACAGCGGGCGAATCGTATTTCGATTATCTGAAAGGGCATAACGACTTGGTGGTAATGCTCGACGAAGCGCACCATTATCATGCTGATGCAGCATTGGGCGCATTGGATGTTTTAGATCCGCTCTTTGGACTGGAAATGACAGCAACACCCTACATTGGCACACAAGGTTCGGGCAAAAACCTCAGCCAAATACGCATGAAAAATGTGCTGTATGCCTATAATCTCGGCGATGCTATTCGTGGCAAATTGGTGAAAGACCCTTGGGTAGGCACAGAAGCCGATGTTGATTTCAGCAGGTTTGACCCGGATTCCATCGAAACTGATGCCCGCAAATTACAATTGGCTGTTTTCTTTCACGAACGGGCAAAAAATGCTTTGAAAGAATACGCTTTGGAAAATAAGAAACAAGTGGTGAAGCCAGTTTTATTGGTGGTAGCCAAAGATACCACCCACGCAGCCAAGTTACGCACCCTGTTGGATAGCGAGAACTTCAGGGGTGGAGAGTTTATGGGCAAAGTGATTGAAATTCACACCAAACTCAAAGGTGATGAAGCCGATGAGAATATTGAAAAACTGATTTCGCTCGAACACCCCGACAACCCCATTGAAATTGTGATTCACGTAAATATGCTCAAAGAAGGCTGGGACGTAACCAACGTTTATACCATTGCACCTTTGCGCGAATCGGCTGCCCTGATTTTAACCGAACAAACCATTGGAAGAGGTTTGCGTTTACCATACGGCGAGCGAACCGGCGTGGCATTGGTGGATAGATTGGTGATTGTGGCACACGAGCAGTATTCAAAAGTGGTAACTCTTGCCAAAAATTCAACGCTGATTCAGGGTAATGTAGAACAGGTTTCAGAACAGGAAACCAAAGAAATAAAGGTATTTACCGAGGTTCAACCCTTGGTTATACAAAATGTTGCAAAAGAAATCCGCCAAAATACAGTGGTAATGGCTGCTGTACATCAAAAAGCCACCGACTTTGTTTTAAATATTCCACGTTCAGCAGGTATGGATGCTGTTGTGCGTGAAAAGATGGTTGAGACCAAAAAAGAAGAAATGGTTGGCGTTCTTAGCAAGGAAACTATTCAGCAGAATTCAGTTGTTACTTATCACAATCAACACAATGAAATTCAGGCAGAAATTCCCTTTGAAGCCGATACTTTGTTTGGCTCGTTGGGAACCGAAGCGAAAGAAGAACTGTCTAAAATAGGAAAGAAATCGGGCGACGACACAAAAAAACACCACATTTCCATACCCCGATTGATACTTACACCGAATTATGGGGAATTGGAAATACTGGATTTTAACTTAGATACCAGCATTATGCAAGGCTATACCAACGAAAGAGCAATTCTGGAAGAACAACTACAAAATAACCGTGAGAAAGATTTGTTTGGCGAAGAAATTCCCGGACGAAGAATGACCGAAATTACACGAGTAACCAGTTTCGGAAATAACAAGAGACAAACACCAGAGAGTACAATAATTGCGGCATTATTGGATTATCCATTAACCGATTACGATGATTTATCGCAGCGTCCATTGTTGCAAAAGTTAGCAGCGCAAGCAACTACTCATTACCGCAAAAAAGCCGTTGACGAAGATAATTTGGCATTGATAATTGAAAGTAATGTGCGCCCAATTGCCGACGATATTTACAAGCAAATACTAATGAACAAGATATTGATTTCGGAAGGTTATCTCGAATCTGATGTTCGTGAGTCAAAACCGTATTTGGAACAATACAATATCTCATTATCGTTTGGCACAAAAGCAGTTTCACTTGATTCACAAATTGATACGTTTAGTGCAAAACTTGTTTATGGTCCTTTCGCCAAAGCTTGCCATTCCATGTATCGCTTCGATTCATCGGACGAAGTCCGTCTGGCGTATCTATTGGATAGAGATGATTCTGTTGAAGATTGGTTACGACCTGCACCCAACCAGTTTGATGGTTTATACTGGCGTGATGCCGAAGGAGAATCTCACCACCGTTACGAACCTGATTTTGTGGTAGAGTTGGAACAGGAAATAGTAATGATTGAAGTAAAACCACCAACCGAAATTGACACACAAAGCGTACAAGCTAAAAAGCAAACTGCTGATAAATACTGCGAAATTGTGAATAGGAATATTGGCAAATATGGTATTCAGAAACTTTGGCGATATGTGATTTTGCCTACGGATAGAATTACGGTAAGGTCAACAATTGAAGGGTTGTTGTCTAATTGATTACAAGAATTATGGTTTAAGCAATTATTATAAAACCATGGCTGCAAAGGAGGTACCTCTTCATCGGGTATATTTATTATTGAATTTACGATCATATTTTTCTCCTAATCTACTGAATGCAAGTTTTGCTGATTCGGTCGCAGAAATGGATTTTACATGTTCCCTCACTTGGTCAAAACCGTCCTTAAGTGCAACATAGCCCTCTGGGATTGTTTCGGTTACAATGGTAGATTCGATAAACTGAACCGTTTCGGGATAACGGCGCAGTGCTTTTTCCAGACGTTTCCCGACAGGGGTGTCGGTATTTATTTGAACAGTAACAGTCATGACAAGAATGATTTAGGAGATAAAATCAGATAACAAAAGTTCAATCGTTTTTCCATAAACTTGATAAAGAATTTATAATTTTTGACGTCTGGTTACTAGTAATAGCGGTTGAGAATTTGAGGAAGTAGGATAAAAAGAAAGGGCAGGATTCAAACACGAATTCTGCCCTTTCGATCAAATCAAATCAAGTCGGGGCGCAACTTTAAGTCGCGCTCCGACTTATCAAAAATTCGAATCAACCTGATTTTTTAAACCATCGGATATTTCTTGAATATTTCTTCTGATTTGGCCAGAATATCAACATATTGTGCACGTTGATAGGTAAATGGGTCTTTCATATTTTTGCGCGACAAATTTCCACGGAAGTCATCCAGTTTTTTGTAGCCTTTTTTATCCATCCATGCATGAATTCCTTCGAGTATGGTAGCAACATACGACAGCTCTTTTTTATAAACGGCTGAAACAATTTGAACAACATCGGCACCTGCCAGCAAAAGACGGATTACATCTTCGGAAGTATAAATACCACGACTGGCACAAATGCTGCCTTCAATATTTCCGTGTAGCAAACCGGTATAACGCAATGCAAGCTGATGATCGCGTGGTTGGGTCAGTTCCCACGGGAAGTGGAAGTTTTCAGTTTCAATATCAATTTCGGGCTGAAAGAATCGGTTAAACATTACAAAACCATCGACACCGGCTTCATCAAGTTTTTTAATGAAATTCAAGGTATTGGTATAGAACGGGCTCAGTTTAACACTTACAGGAATCTTAACTGCTTTCTTGACACTTTTAACAATCTGATACTGCTTGTCTTCTATTGAGGAAGCGCCCACTTCGAAATATCCCGGAGTTGCATAAAGGTTAAGCTCAAGACCATCGACACCGGTTTCTTCGAGCAATTTTGCATATTCAACCCAACTGGGTTCGTAAATAGCATTTAAGCTGGCAAACACCGGAACTGAAGTGTTTTGCTTAAGCTTTTTCAGGTTATAAAGATGTTCTTTCGGACCGGCATGTTCAATATCCGGGAAAAGACGCCCCATCTCAGAATTTCGGTTTGCATATTCGTTCAGGTTTTCCTCAAACTGGAGGTTCTCCAACTGAATCTGCTCTTCGAATAGCGACTTGTAAACAATAGCTGCGATTCCGGCCTCTTCAAGCTCTTTAATCACTTCGGGTTTGGTAACAAGATTGCTGGCGCCCAGAATCAAAGGGTTTTTTAATTTGACGCCCATGTAAGTAGTTGATAAATCTGCCATAATATTTAGTTTTAGTATTGTCGCTAAGTAGTTAAACTCAATACTTACCTTTTTTGTTTAGTAAATCAGAAAAAAAAAGATACCCCGAAGAATCTCTCCGGGGCATCTTGTATTTTATTGACGTAATTTATAAAAATTCCGGCTCAACTAAAAACTCTTACATTAAGCTATAAGCAATTGTTAATCCGGCCATTACGATTGAAACCATACTCATCAACTTTATAAGAATATTTAATGACGGGCCTGAAGTATCTTTGAACGGATCGCCAACAGTATCGCCGGTTACAGCAGCCTTGTGACAATCAGAACCTTTTCCGCCTAAGTGGCCTTCTTCAATATATTTTTTAGCATTATCCCAGGCGCCACCAGCATTGGCCATGAAAATTGCCAGGATAAATCCGGTTGAAGTTCCGCCTAAAAGCAGACCAACTACACCTGAAACACCAAAAATAAGACCTGTGCCAATTGGTATAAAAATGGCCAGTAATGAAGGGAACAACATTTCCTTCTGTGCGCCTTTTGTTGAAATTTCAACACAACGGGCATAATCGGGTTCACCTTCGCCGGTTAAAATACCTTTGATTTCGCGGAACTGACGGCGAACTTCTTCAACCATACTTTGAGCAGCACGGCCAACAGCATTCATGGTTAAACCGCAGAACAGGAAGGCGGCCATTGATCCGATGAAAGCGCCCACCAATACACGTGGGTTCATCAAATCAAGATGCAAATACTGCATCATTTCAGGAATGGAAGCTTTGTGAACATCAACATTGGTAAAATGATTGTTTGTTGCAAATTGTGCAAACTCGGCAACTTTTTCAGGAACACGTGCCAGAGCGATTTTAATTTCTTCGATGTATGAAGCCAAAAGTGCCAAAGCCGTTAATGCAGCCGAACCGATAGCAAAACCTTTTCCTGTTGCTGCAGTTGTGTTTCCAAGTGTATCCAATGCATCGGTGCGCACACGTACTTCTTTGCCCAAACCACTCATTTCAGCATTTCCGCCAGCGTTGTCAGCAATTGGACCATAAGCATCGGTAGCCAAAGTAATTCCTAAGGTTGATAACATACCAACAGCAGCAATGGCAATTCCATAAAGACCCATGCTAATATTGGCAAAGTCGAAACCTGAAGCAAAAAGGAAAGCCAGAATAATTGAAGTTCCAACAATCAGAACCGGAATAGCAGTAGAAATCATACCAGTTCCAATTCCGGAGATAATTACGGTTGCCGGGCCTGTTTTGGTTGATTCTGCGATGTTGCGTGTTGGAGCAAATCCGGAAGAAGTATAATATTCAGTAATTTTACCAATACCGATACCACCGACCAAACCTGCCATCATCGAACCCCAAACACCCAAATAGTTAGGGATGTCGAGATATTTCAAAATCAGGAAAGAGAAGATGGCAATACCTACCGAACTAACATTTACACCACGACCAAGAGCAGCCAGCAATTGTTTTTGAGAAGCACCTTCTTTAGCGCTAACCATGAAGATACCAAATATGGAAAGGACAATTCCGACCGCAGCAATAATCATCGGAGCTATTACACCATTCATCTGAGCTTCAACCCCAAGGCTTGCAAATGCAGTGGCTCCGAGTGCAGCAGTTGAAAGAATAGCGCCGCAATACGATTCGTATAAGTCAGCACCCATACCAGCCACGTCACCTACGTTGTCGCCTACGTTATCGGCAATCGTTGCAGGGTTACGGGGATCATCCTCTGGAATACCAGCTTCTACTTTTCCAACCAGGTCGGCACCCACATCGGCTGCTTTGGTAAAAATACCTCCACCAACACGGGCAAATAAAGCCTGAGTTGAAGCACCCATACCGAAAGTAAGGGTTGTTGTGGTAATGATAATCAGTTTCATTGATGGATCGGCGGCGATAATTCCGTTGGTTGTTGAATCCAATGCACCAATAATAAATTGAAGTGCATAAAACCAAATCGAGATGTCAAGCAAGCCCAAACCAACTACTACCAAACCCATTACTGCTCCTGAACGGAAAGCAATACGGAGGCCATCGTTCAGAGAACGCATGGCAGCATTGGCGGTACGTGCTGATGCGTAAGTTGCAGTCCGCATCCCGAAGAATCCGGCCAATCCGGAGAAAAATCCACCAGTTAAGAAAGCAAACGGAACCCATGGGTTTTGAATTTCAAGCACGTAAGCCATAATGGCAAATAAAGCAGTTACGACGATAAAAACGATTCCGACTACTTTGTACTGCTGCTTCAGGTAAGCCATTGCACCGTCGCGTACGTGTTTGGCAATTTTCTTCATCGTGTCGGTACCTTCGCTTTCCTTCATCATCTGTTTGAAGAAAAACCAGGCAAAAGATAGTGCCAGAATCGAACTGAGCGGCACCAGCCAGAAAATAGAATTCATAAGCATTTGTTTTTATGCAACATAGTTGCAGTTAGTTAATTTTGATTTAAGATGAAATGAAAGTTCCGAAATTAATAATTAATAACTTGAATGATTAGTAGCTATTAATGTTATATGACAGCCTCTTCTCCCCACGTTACTGAAAGACAAAAATAGAAAACAACATTAATTTGAATCATTCAAAGGCATATCACTATCAATTTATAAACAAATCCTTAATATTCATATCAATTACTAAATAAACGGATCGTCCGGCCAATTAAATAGAACTGCAATTTCAGATCAATTCGCTACCAATATCTTCAGTTACAGATTTTCTCTTTCGGTTAGGAAAATACAAGATAAGCAACGAGAAAGCAATCAAAATCATTCCTGAAACTGAAACCAAATCGGGAGACTCGTCGGGAAGTATTAACCAACTGAGCAATGCCCCTGCAACCGGTATCAGAAACTTCCAGATACTTAGTTCCGAGACTTTTACTTTTGGCCTGCGAAGCAATGTATTCCAGATGGTAAAGGCTGCAGCCGATAAAAAACTTAGCCATGCCAATGCCACAAAATATTCAGGAGGAAAATCGTAGTATTGAAGTCCTTCCAGCGGAATAGAAACCACAAAAAGGAAAACACCGCCCATAAAAAGTGATGATGAAGTTAAAACCATCGGAGAAATTGTATGCTGTTTACGGGCAATTACCACATTGGTAATGCCTGAAACCACATTGTTCAGTAATAACAAAATCACCCCGGTCATTGCTATTTCGGCTCCCGACGGAAGGCGGTCGCGACCCAGAGTAATGACAGCGACCCCAAGTATTCCAACCAGGAAACTGACCGTTTTAAACAAGTCCATACGGTCGCCGGGATTGAAGTAATGGGCTACCAGGGCGATGAATAAAGGCGAAGATCCAACAATCATTGCCGCGATGGAAGCCGGCACCTTACTAACACCCAGATAGAAAAGCGAATATTGAAGAATTACCTGCAAAAAAGCGATCAAACATACATACCAGAAATTCTCGCTTACTTCTTTCCGGAAACGTTTTAGACTATAAACAAACGGAACCAACATCAGCCCGGAAATGATAAAGCGAATCCCCGCAAACTGAAGCGGAGTGTGATATTTCAGGCCAATTTTTACACCTACAAATGCCGACGACCATAACAAACAGGCCACAATTGCCAGAAAAATGGTTTGGGAAAAGTGTTTCTTCATGAAGGTTAATTTCTGCTGCAAAGGTGCAGATAAAAATAGAATCCTTAACTTTTGGCCAAAAACAATAAAAGGCAGCTTTTGGCTACCTTCTATTGTTCTGTATTATGTGTTTACTGTACCCATTTTAAATAATGGAAATCCTGACGGTGAGGTAATTCCGGATGTTTTGGGTACATGCGTATTGCGTATCCAAAAGCACCGGCATTCATAAGCTTCAGGTTCAACTGGTATGTAATCACCGATCCTTCTATCTTTTCGATAGTAAACTGTAAACTATCTACCATAGAAGTCTGATTGTCCTTCTCACTCTGTGTAATTATCATTTCAACGCCCAAATCTTCCGGCTTCAATTCCTTCAGATCGACCACCACTCTGGCCGGATAATTGTCGCCAATTTTCAGTACATTGGTAATTCCGTCTGTAATCTGAACTTCTTTCACTTCAATTTGATCCCAAACCGACGAAACACCCGATTTCCATTGTGCAATATCTTTTGCCAACTGATAATCAGACTCGATTAATTTCGCGGCACGTTTAGACTGCGGATTATAGAACCGGTCCTGATAATCGCGTATCATTCGGGCTGTAGTGAAATTCGGAGCTACCTGAGCAAATGTATTTTTAATATACGAAACCCACTTTTCAGGAACACCTTTGATATTGCGGGTATAGAATGCCGGCAATATTTCGTCTTCAAAAATATTGTAAATGGTTTCGGCATCCAATTCATCCTGAAGTTCACTTCCTTCGTAGGCATTTTCCTGCGGAAGCGCCCAACCAGCATCTTTTTTGTACCCTTCAACCCACCATCCGTCGAGAACCGAGAAATGGATAGTTCCATTCATTACTCCCTTTTCGCCGCTGGTACCCGATGCTTCGAGTGGGCGGGTCGGAGTGTTCATCCAAACATCGACACCTTGCAACATCATTTTCGCCAGGTTCATGTCGTAATTCTGAAGGAACAAAATTTTACCAACAAACTCCGGACGTTTTGATATCTCCACAATGTATTTGATCAGATCCTGACCGGCTTTATCGGCCGGATGCGCTTTCCCTGCAAAAAGGAACTGAACCGGACGTGCCGGATCGTTCACCAATTTCGCCAAACGATCGAGGTTGCGGAATAAAAGATGTGCACGTTTATAGGTTGCGAACCGGCGTGCAAACCCGATTGTCAACGCGTAAGGGTTAATTTTCCCTGAAACTTCGGAAATCAGTTTCGGGTTTTCGTGTTTTTTTATCCAGTTGTCAGCAAAGCGCTGCTTAATAAAACCAATTGTCTTCATCCGAAGATTCTGCTTGGTATTCCAGATTTCCTCGTCAGGTATTTTGTATATGTTATTCCAAAGATCAAAATCAAGTTGCTCTTCAGGAAATTTTGGCCCAAAATATTTCTTATGCACATCTTTCCATTCTTTGGCTATCCAGGTCGAATAATGAACGCCATTTGTAACATAGCCAATTTCAACTTCTTCAGGCAAAAATCCTTGGTATAACGGTAAAAATATTTCTTTTGAAACTTCGCCGTGCAACCAGCTTACACCGTTAATTCCCTGCGAGAGGTTGCAAGCCAGATAACTCATGTTGAAATGATCTTCATGAATATTGGCTTTACCCAGACCTAAAAATTCGTCCCAGGTGATTTCAACTTTCGGAGGATATTTCCCCATGTACCTTTTAAAAAGGTCCTGATGAAAAGAGTCATGCCCGGCAGGAACCGGAGTATGAGTTGTAAACAAAGTTGAGGCCCTTACCACTTCTTTGGCTTCAGCATATTTTAGCGCCTTCTCATCAACCAGGTCTTTAATTCTTTCAAGGCCAATCATTGCAGCATGTCCTTCGTTGCAATGGTAAATGTCAGCCGAATATCCAAGTTTCTTAAGCGCCCGGATACCACCCAGCCCGAGCAGCATTTCCTGTTTCAAACGATTTTCGTTGTCGCCGCCGTACAAATGATGGGTCACAAAACGATCTTCATCCGAATTTACTTCATAATCGGTATCTAAAAGGAACAGCTTAACCGATCCAACATTTACCTGCCAAACGCGGGCAGTTACAATTCGTCCGGGGAAATCAACCTGAACAGTTACCCATTCGCCCTGCTCATTGTAGGCCGGCTGAACCGGTATTTTTGAGAACTGTTGAGATTCGTAATCTGAAATCTGTTCGCCGGCAATCGAAATATTTTGTCTGAAATACCCGTAACGATACAAAAGCCCAACGCCTGTAAGGTTAACCTTCGAATCGCTTGCTTCTTTCAGATAATCTCCTGCCAGGATTCCCAGACCACCCGAGAAAATTTTCAGGGTATCGTGTAAGCCATATTCCATACTGAAATAGGCGATTGAAGGTCCGTTCAGCGTTTTCCGTTCATCAAGATATCTATGGAATTGTTTCGCAACATAATTCATTTTCATGATGAAATTTTCATCATTCTCAATGTCCAGGAATCGCTGGTAATTTACTCTTTCGAGCAGTACGATCGGATTGTGTTCGCATTCTTCAAATATTTCATCATCAATAGACTGAAATAATTCGCGTGCATCGCTGTTCCAAACCCACCATAGGTTGCGGCTTAACTCCTTAAGCGGAGATAATTTCTCGGGAATATTTGATTCGACAAATAATTTTTTCCAAACTGGTTGTTCCACGTATGAATTTTTTATAAACCTAACACCTTCTTGCATCGTCATCTCCTTCTTGCTTTTTTACCTTAAAATTCATTCAAAAATACAAGGCGCAAAAGAAGTCAAAAAAACTGTCATTCAGGAAGCCCGAATGTAAAGCGGATGTTAAATTCTTAGTTAATAAATAATGCTAATTCTTGGTTTTTTTTGGTTTAGCAGTTTTAGTGGCAGTAGGTGTTTGCTGAACTTTTTGCTTGGTTTTTAGCAATTTAAGTTCAGTTTCATATTGTTTTAATTTTTCATTTTTCGACTCAAGCATCAGATTGAGACCTGCAATTTCCATTTCGGTTTTATTCTCAGGAACAATCTTATTGAGACGAAGTTTAAAATCACTCAGAACATTCATGTAATTTATAAATGCTTCGTAAGGACTTTCATAAGGATTGAAATTCTTTTGGACCTGTCCGTCGGAGAAAAACTTTGTGCACATATAATAAAAATGGTCACTGGTTTGCAGGTAATTCCAGTCTTTACACATCGCATAATCTGTAACCGACTTCATTCGTCCGGCCAATTCATATAATTTATTCAAGGCTTCATCCTGAAGTTCATTTCCTGTCCACGAGGTTAAATCGCGTTCTTCGTCGGCCCACGAAATCGGCTGCGGAACGCTCACTATCGATATTGGCTGGAAATTGGCAGCAATTTCGGAAGGAGTGGCAAATGTT
>JAHEYU010000041.1 GCA_023251435.1 Bacteroidota bacterium | reverse complement strand
GTTCCCAGCACGATAAACATTAACCCCCATCACGCCATTATGGTTACAGGCAAGCATCTCTCTGTTGGTAAGCAATGATTTAGAATAATCGTCCATCGTAAGTAAATCCCCTCCAATGATTAAAGGCGAAGCAGCCATGGCCCGCTGAGTAATGAAAGTTTTCATTTGATTTTCATCAAAATTGCTTTGGCGGGCATCTTTATTGATCACATCCAGGCGACCGAAGGGGATCATGTCTAAATCGGGCCAGAATCCGGGACCAGATAAGTTTTGAAATTTTTCCCATGCAAAAAACCCTTTTTCAAGGCTCAACGGATTATCCCATATATCGCGGGTTATTCGCAACATATTTGCACGCTTGTAATATTGTAAGTGTGCCTGATGATGCACATCTCCGGGTGAAAGGCTGTAAATCATTTTGTGATTGCCATTTTCGATGGCGTTTGCAATCGCGATAATCTCCAGGGGATTAGGCACTACATCATCGACTTTAATAAAGTCAATTCCCCAGTTTGCAAGTGTGTCAATTATGACATTGTAATATTCCTGTGCGCCGGGCTTTGTCATGTCAACGCCATAGTTCATGTTGCTCCACACACAAATATTGGTTGTATCAGCAATATCGCGGCTAAAATATTTTGTGCCCGGAATCGGAAGGTTTTGCTTAACAGCCTCTTTCGAGATACCTCGCATCATCCATACGCCAAACTTCAAACCTTTTTTATGAGCGTAACTGGTAAGAACTTTAATTCCTTTAGGGAAACGCTCTGGATTAACCACACACATGCCAAATGATTCTAATCCTTTGTGTTTTGCCGGATTCCTCGTTACGTACCAGCCGGCATCCATTACAAAGTAATCGTATCCATAAGGAAGATATTCTTTCGCCATTATATCTATCATTGGGAAAGCCTGATCAGCTGTGAGATTGGAACGGTAACTATCGAAACTATTCCACCCTAAAGGAGGTTTAGGTGCAAAATTCTGAATACTTGTTTGGGAATAAATCGCCGGAGAGGCAACCAGAAAAATCAAGGTCACCATCATTGATAAGATCATTTGTTTTGTTTTCATACAATTTTATTTATTTTACCACCTTGTCATAAGATTACGATTTATCACTTTGAATGCCCATCAAATCCTAAAACAGCGAATGAATCGATCTTTCTCACTTTGCTATATTTAACTTATTGATTCTTTACCCATTCTATCTCGGCATCCACTTCATCCTGAAAATCTTTCCAATGCCAATTACCATCTGTTATTGCCAAATGACTGGGTTGAATGTGCTCATCAGTTACTTTCACTAAAGCTCTCCAATGCTGCTGCGCCCCGGTAATATAAGTAAGCGCATCGGCTTTTTTATTCTGGTTCAATGCAACACCTGTACGAATCTTTTTTGCAAAATAGAGGCCGAGATAAGCCCAGGCTTTCACATCTTCAATTTCGCATTTTAAGGTTTCGTCGGATGTTGAAATACTGTTTACAATATTTAGAGCCTGTTGATTATCTTTTTCAAGTGCAGCGGCCAGTTGCAGCGGTGTTACCTTTGATCTAAAGCTTTTGCTGCCATCACCAAATTCTTTAATGCTGATAAAATTCGGTTCAATGGGTTTTGCTTCTATTAGTTCATCCAATTTAATAAAAGTGCGTTTGTTGCCAATAAATCCTTCAGTATAAAATGAGTGATCCCAGGTGAAATTAAAAGATTGTGCAATGCGCTGAGTGGTACGGGTTGATAATTTGTAGGCTTCAACCATTTGGCTGCCGATATTTCCTGAAAATCGTTGGTTAAACGCATTGGCAAATACAGCATCGCTGGTGGAAGGATCATATAACAACCTGCCCCATTGTTGGTAATACAACCACTGTTTTTCAAATTCATACTTCCAGTTTAGGTGGGTGTGATTTGGCTTGTGGTAAATGTCTTTGGCAGGGATTAAACATTCCGAACCAATAAAGTAGCCACCAACATAATCCTGACCATTAACTTTTATATGTTCTCTGATGAAATCGGGTTCTCCCCATCGAAGGCGGAAGAAATCCTCGTTTCGGATCATCCAGGCCATTTTATGGTGTGTTGGTGCAGGATTTTCCCAATACTGGCTACCAGTACCGCCACCATGAGCTTTTATAAGAGTAGTAGTGGAGTGAGCATGCGACCAATTGAATTTTAGCTCAACAATAATGGGATTTTCAGGCGTATCGATACCTGAGCTGTCAATTAAATCGCGATGCGGTTGATGGTTTCCGGAAAGCGCAGCGCGATAGATGAACTTAATTTTACGATCAGCCGCTCTTATTCCGTCAAAAATAGTTTTATCAACCCAATCGGTCATCTGTACGCCATTCCATTTTTGCATGGCTTCACCCAGGGTAATACCAAGTCCGGTAAGGTCGGGATATTCGTTTATAACCTGTGTAACCGATTCGCGTGTGTATTGCTCAATTTTTGGCGATGTTTTACCATCAGCCCACAATCCTGAATTGCCTTCTCCGTAGTTTTCGATAAAGCTTTTGGAAACAATAATATTCCAATTGATCATGTACGTTTCAATGCCCCTTTCTTTTGCCATTTTAAACAACGAAGTCCAAAAAGTTTTCCACTCTGCCAGTTCAGCATCCGAAAATGGGGTCGCCTTTGGGAAGTTTTTGGCTTTTATCATATATGGAAATGGATGCAGACCCCACAAGGTAAGCACATTAAGTCTGTCCTCTGCCATCATGTCGAGAAAGTCTCTCCACATATTGAGATCTTTGCTCAATTCATCATTCGCCTGAAGTGATTCGTTTTCCCGGTATGAATGCCAGGGCAGGTTGTATTTGACTGCCCGGAATGCAAAACGTGGATTGACAAGTTTTTCTGAAATAGTTTTAAATCCCTTCTGCATTTCAATTTGTTCAGCAAAATCCATAAGCCCATACATGGCACCAGATTGGTCTATTGCGGTAATTAGAAACGAATCGCCAGATTTACCAATTCGATATCCCTCTTTTTTGAGTTCCGAATCACTGTTTTGGCTCACAATTTTCAACTGAATTTGTTCTTTGCCTTTAGCAACTGATTTATCAATTATCTGGCTGGTTATATTTAATTTTTTCAGAGCTGCTTCAATTTTTGAAGCACCAAAAACCTCCATTGGTGAACTTTTGTCAATCGCAATGGAAACCTTTTTATTACCAGTATATTTGTCTGACTTGGCAAGTATTGTATTGATCTGACCGAAAGTAAGACAACACAGTAAAAATATACCTACTCTAATTTTATTTATCATTTTATACCATTTTAATTTTTATTTACTTTTCTCCTGTGCAATTGGGTTCCCCGTTACCACCCAAATCCAAATAATCCTTTAAGGCATCCGCATCATGGTCGTGCCAGCTCGAAAAATCGAGGTTTCGCTGCAAACTTACACCACGATAAAGTTCATCCATCATGTTGGTATAATTTTTCCAATAGCAATAGGCCTTACCAATTGCATCTTTCGCTTTCTCCCGGTTTTCCTGCTCTAGATACATTACCGCACGAAACTTCCAGGCGTTATAAAGTCCAAGATTTGCCTGTGCTTTAAGATCTTTTAATGTAAGCTTCAATTCGGTATTTCTTCCATAATTTAAAGTTGAAAGGATCTCTAAAGCATTACTTGCCATTTCGTCAATTTTATTCACAGTTGTCAAGGCCGATATCTTTTCACCGCACTCCCCTTTTGCCGTTTGAGAAAGGCTACAAAGCTTAGATCCACTAAAAGGGGTGGTTTTCCTTGTTTCCTCAACCGAGAAAAAACGACCCTTACCTTTCCAGTGGTCACCGGTCCATCCTTCGGGCCACCAGTCCATGTCCAGATCCCAATCGCCGGTTACTTGTTCATTGGCCAGCCGGATTGATGCTGAAGCATTGCTCCAGGCTTCAAATAATTCATCAGATGGTACTTCTGGGAATTTAAAAGAAAGATGGTTTTTGAATAGTTCATCAGAAACAGAAGGATTGTATGATATTCTGCCCCACAGTTTTTGCATATACCATGTTCTCTGTATACTCAGGGCATTCTTATTCTCATAGTATGGGTCTTTGCTGGTAAATTCATTTGTAAAAACCCAACCATCGGACCCAATATAGAAACCACTCACAAACTTATCAATATCAGGAAAGTGATTGATATAGTCACGCACATATGCGGGATCGGCCCAGTGAAGAAAATACCAATCGTCATTGCGCACAGTGAGCCACGACTTCAGATTATTCCTACCCAAGCCATCTGCCATTTTCGTTCTGTGCCATCGGCCTGGCGTAACGGTTGTATGAGCATGTGCCTCTGAATATTTGAATGAAAGATCGAACTGAACATTGGCTAATTCACCAAGCGGTTTAAAATACTTAATAATATCATCCAATCCGCCATCATGCTGACGGTGTATGAATACCAATTTTCTTTGGGGATTGGCCTTTGCATATTCCATTATACCCATGCCATACGTATCCCATGCCCATTCCTCCTTCTCTTTAGTGTTAATCCCACCCATATTCTCGCCAACGGTAATACCAAATCCTGTAAGATCAGGGTAAGTCTCCAGAAATTTTTTTGTACATTTTTTTAAATATAATTTGGTTTGCTGGTTATCAGGTTTATTGGTAATTCCATGTTTGCCCTCGGCTGTTGACAAAAATATATTCCAGGTACAGAAATAAATATCAAAACCTCTGCCTTTGCCATATTTCATTATCTTTTGCCAAAATTCGATTTTTTCATCAATGGTCATGTTGTTTATTTGCACTTCCTCCTCTTTCACTCCATAACCCCTAACTCCCTGAATGGCAATACCGGGATACTCATCTTCCATGTTGAGCATTGAAGTAAATGGGTGAGGCGACCAAAGGGATAATACATTGTATCGGTTACGGGCCATTTCGTCGAACCAAGTCTGCCAGAAGCTCATGTCCCAAACATGTTTTATCGCGATTTTGTGCGAGGTGCCCTCGGTACTGTAATAATAGGTGGGCGACTTTCTATCGAAAGGGATATTAAATTTAATACCGCGGTTTTTAAGATACGGTGATTCCTCTTCGTTGTACGATCTGTCGAATCCATTAAAGTTGATATTTTCAGCGATCTGTAATGCGCCATACATGGCACCATTATTATCACCGCCCAGTATCCAATAGCTCAAACCCGGAGCGGTAGTGGTGCGCAAAAGATATGCCTGTTCTCCCAGACTGTTGACTGTACTTCCGCCTTGCCTTTTCAATAATGCAGTAATGCGGGCATCGCCTGCCAGCCCTATAACCACTTTCTTACCTTTGTAACTGTTGGTTAAGGTAGAAAGAGCTTTGATTTTCACATTATAATTCCTTGCCTCCAAAGCAGTTTTGATATCGTTGGCGGCGAATTCATGTTGCGGCGTAAGCGGATTAAAAAATACACTAACGGAATCATTAGCTGTTATTTCGCAATAGCTTAACAGAAAGGTTACTATGAAGAGTGATACAATATATACCTTGGTCGCATTTTTATTCTTCATTGTTGTATCGTTCATATTCGTAGACATTTAAGCAAATAGTTAATCTCATGTTGATTATAAAAAATGTGTTCATCTTAATAAAATGGGCTTCGTGGTTTGAATACAATTATTGCCGGTTTCGAGTCTGGTGAGGTATAAACCATTTTCTAAGTGGTTTCCATTATTATCTTTCGCATTCCATTCAACTGAATAATATCCTACAGCCTGATATTCATTTACCAGCGTTGCCACCTTTTCTCCAAGTAAATTATAGATATTTAGCTTTACAGGTGTAGCTTCACTCAATTGGTAATGAATGGTAGTTTTTGTAGAAAATGGGTTCGGAAAGTTATCCTTTAACTTAGTATGTCCGGGTAAGGTATTCAATAAATTATTTGTGCTTGTTGATAAAGAAAATTTAAACCAATTGATATCGAATAAGTAGCCCGAAGCGCCGGTGAACTTCAGGTAGAGATTGTGTATTCCCGTGGCGCCGCTGATTGCACAGCTCTTGGTGGTCCAGGTTGTCCAGCCGTTAGTGCCTGCAACCGCACACGTGCCTACCAACTTACCCGACAGTCCATCCAATCGAACTTCGATTGAACCACCGCTTGTTGCACTTGCCACACGCGCTTCAAAGCTTACTGCTCCAGCACCGAAATCTACATTATTGAAAACAATATAGTCCCCGTTTTCAATATATCCAACCTTCTCTCCACCCTCGTTGCATGTTGCTTTTTGTATGCCCGACATGGTGGTGTATTCCTCAGCCTCGATCTGTGAGAAAGCATCAATATTACCACCGGCATTCTGGGCAGTAAAATAGTCTAATCTCATCAATTCGGTTCCTGTACCCTTGAATACGAGGTATATGTTTTTATCACCAGCACTATTTGTGAGTGTGCACGATACAGTTTGGTAGTTTGTCCAGCTTCCTGTATTAGATACTGCGCAAGACCCCAATAAAGTCCCTGTGGCACTACCTTCGCGAACTTCAATGGTTCCACCACCGGCATTGGCTGATGATACCATGAAACTTAAAAGTGCGTTTTCCGCAACTTTTCTCAAATTTGGAAAATACAGATAGGAGTTATTTCCCAAATTCCTCAATTCAAATCCAGTTGCAATCTCCTTTTTGCTTGTACCATCCGACGCCGCAAAATACCATTCTGCCTGTATTGTCTTTTTGAATCGTATTGTCCAACACCTAATGCTGAATTTGCAATTTCTGTGTCGGCTACCAAATCGCCATTGTCTTTGTAATAGACGTAGGTTAAATTAGTCTTACGAAAAAAACCATCAGTATCTCCCAACCCATAAGCGAGATAATCCTGATTATTCCAGACAAAAAAAGTACCGTGGTCGTTCCAGGTTGGAAAATATTTACCTCTATACGTATATGGACCATAAATATTGGTTGATGTTCCATATTTCTGGCCGTGCTGATTCAAATAGTAGAAACCGTTATGTTTATGTATAAAATTTCCATCAGAGCTAGTCGTCCAACCACTAATAGTACCCGGGTCGTAGGTAACCGTTTTAGGAGTCTCGGCAAAGGATATCATATCTTCGTTGAGCTTTGCAATTTTGTAGGGATAACCGCCATAAATAATATATGGGGTTTTATTTGCGTCATCATCAATATATACTGTAGGGTCCCAGCCACTAGTTAATGGTTTCCCAAGCGCATCTGTATAAGGGCCTGCGGGTCCAGCAGTACTGACCGCAACGCCAGTATTCAGACTGTGTTTTGAGAAATAAAAGTAATACTTGCCGTTTCGGGTTGCTCCATCAGCTGCGTAACATTTATTCCAAGTTCCAACGTAAGTATTTGCCGGATCTAAAGTAAATTCCTTCTTCCAATTTATCAAATCAGAGGATGACCATAACCACCAATCATTCATTGTATACGAAGTGTTGCCTGGCTTTTCGTCATGAGTTGCAAACAAGTAAGCTTTGCCATTAAAAATACGAATGTGCGGATCACAAACCCCCAGTCCTGGTATAATTGGGTTATTGCTGTATAGCCATTGGGGGCTACAGGCAAAAACTGCCGTTGTAATTACAGCCAATACGAATGATTGAACTTTGTACATATTTTAAAACTAATGAATTCTGAATCTGAATTAATTTATCTTCTACCGGATCTATTTATTTAACCACCTTGTCATAATATAACGATTTATCACTTTGAATGTCATCAAATCCTGAAACAGCGAATGATTCGATCTTTTGATTTACGCCAACTTTACCTATCGGATGCCTTCCGCCGTTGTAATAGTTTTTGATGGCAAACCTTGCGCATGGTCGATTACCGGCAGGATCTAAAATTGCAAATGCAAGTATGTACTCTCCTGAAGGGACGCCGGATAAAAGAAATAACTGATTAACCGAATTTATTTCTGCAGGAATTGTGTATGTGTCGGTTGAATCAACCCATTTATCGCCGGGCATCCAGGTTCTGATATCCAGATTATTGCAGGTTTGTTTCCAGACCGGTTGTTTGGTTTTGGGATCGAGAAGACTTACCTCAACCGGCCAGTTATAATAGAATGGAGTTGATCCTGTATTTTTAACTTTAAATGAAACCATAAATTCAGTGTCGGACTCTATTCTTTTGGGATAGGTAACTTCTGAAATAACGAACTGATACCCCATTGCTTTTTGAATAATTTCGGCCCCTGCCCTAACACTTTCGTTGTTGTGATCGTAATTGGCAATCCAGCCGATATGGTTCCCATGCAAACTTCTGATTTGATCAACCATAAAATCTCTGTGAACTGGCTTTAACAATGTTTCGTCAGGACCTTTGCCCGGTTGAATTAACCGGTTCCCCCAGTCATAAGCAGTTTCTCCGCCAATCACTGTGGTTTTCCACTTGGGCGAAACATTTTTCAGTTGAAATCCATAATACTGCTGATCATGATGTCCCCAGGAATCCCAGTAATATCCGAAGTTATAAATATCGTCATTGTATGTATTGGGCCACCGTATCATCACCAGCTTATTTTGAAACGATGCAGCAAACTGAGCAGCAATGGCCTCTTTAATATCGTCTCTGGTGTTTGGGAACTCCATTTCGCCCCATTCTCCAATAAGCCCCATTTCTACAAAAGCTACACGAGAATCATTGTCCCATGCTTTACCTAATTTCTTAATTAATGCAATCACTCGTAACTTAAACTGATCACTCGTAAAATCTCCATCCGTCATATCAGCCGGCCAGCCGCTTGCTTTGCGCGGATAAGACAGATATACACGGGGTATGAACTTGGTGTTCTGCTTCTCAATGCCAAGCCATTTGGCATCACAAACCTTCATGATTTTATCCACTCCGTCACTTACTGAATTTTCAAGTTCATTCCATGCAATGTAGGTTTTGCTTAAGGTGCTATATTCATGGCCTTTAACAAGAGATGCCCTGAACCCCATCAACGGATTACGAATAGCATGGTCATATTCTTCAGGATAAACTGTAATTACGTTTTGCCTGGTTGTGGAATTGGCTTTGTTGGTTTCGGTGAATTCTATGTAATCAAGTATCGCCAATGAGCCTGTTCCTGAAAGTGTTTCGATCCTGATTTCATCACCACTATTGATACCAATATTCTTCGGAGAATGCCATTTCTGTTCGCTCAAAAAGTGCCATTGCTCATCCCTGTTTTTTCCTAACCACGAGATAATTTGAACACCGTTCAAATACATGGTGTATGTATTTTGCCCAATTTTTTCAGCCAAATAGCGGGCATCAATATCATATCTTCCGGAAGGCAAATTAAAGTTAAACGTAGCAGTACCGGTTGAACCAGTCAGCTTTATAAAAGTTGTATTTTCACTGCTGCCGACCTGATAGTTTGTTAGCTTCATAAGTTCTGCCTGAACACGCTTTTCGGCTGCAAATGCAATGTTCAGTGAAACAAAAACGAATAATGCTATCAGAAACACATAATTGACCCTTGATTTTCTTATCCAATTTCTTTTCATTTTGATTTATCTTGAGTAATCTTTAACATAGCACAGCCGTGTGTATTTACATCTATCGAGAAACGTTTTTTAAACACTCCAAGCTTTTTGTGCTGCCACAAATCTCGAACACTGGCTGACTTAGATGGTTTCAGACCGATTTCTTCCCATGTAAATTCAAGCTTTTGATTTGTTGTTGTTTTATTTAAAACCACAACGCATAGTGAACCATCAGCAAGCGTTCTGCTCCAAAGTTCGGTGTTAGCATCTTTGCGAACTCTTTTTGCGGGAATAACCGCCGGATCCTGATTAACGGCAATTGCCTCCCTGTTCATCAGAATTGCTTTAATCTCATCGTTCATCTTTCGGATGTCGTTGCCCATAATTAGCGGCGCAGGCAGAAGGCACCACATGGTAAATTGCGTTTTGTATTCATCAACCGTCTGGTTACCATTGCCGATTTCAAACATATCAGCATCCGCCCAGCATCCTGGCTTAATCATGTGGGAAACCTCTGCCATTCGGTCAATGATATCAAGGGTCGAATAGGCCCAGCTTTTCTTATCCTCAGGAATTGATTCGTGATTGTAATAATCCTGAATATCATTGGTAATCCGCCACATATTTGAAATCTCACATATATTTGTCGGGTTCGAATCTTCATCGCTAAAATGTACGCTGTGAACTATCGGTTTTCCTGTTGCGATAATGGCTACTTGCATCTGTGCCCAATGGGGATCGGTAGAGGGCGTTTTCCATGCATCATTTTTAATCAGATCAATATTCCATTCGGCCCACTGTTTCACATCTCTTTCCACCTTGCCCAATGATCTCCAATTGGTGTACAGCCCAAGTTTAAGATTTCGCTTATGCATATAATCTGCCAAATACCCAATTCCATTTGGAAATCTTTCAGCAATAGCCAAGTTAGCTTCTTCACCGCTCCAACCATCGTCTATATTAACATATACATATCCGGCATCGGCTAAACCGGAGCTAATGAGCACTTCGGCAGATTCAATAAATAATTGCTCATTAATATCCTTTTTAAAAGTATTCCATGAATTCCAGCCCATTGGAGGTAATTGGGCCAGTTTTTTATGCGCAGGGGCTGCCATTGCTGGAACATTTTCCTTTTTATTTGCTGCTTTTGAGTTTTGGCTTACGCCATTGTTCGATAAAAGAAAGCAAAATGCAACAGCCAGTACCAACTTAAAAAACGAGTTAGGCGTGGAGTTACTTCCAAATTGTGATTTTAGATTCTTCATATAATTTTCTTTTAAATATTTATTTTCAATTTCTAATACTTTCAATTATCATTTTAAAACAGAACCAACAACAAGAATCTGACCCATATAATACTCAGTTCCGGCGGGCAATTCCAATATTCTTATTGTTGCGGTATGTTCTCCGGGAGTCTGTTCGGGCAGGTAGAAAATGTCAGCCTTGTTCTTTTTGTCTGCTTGCATGCGTTCAATTGTAAAAGGTTTTCTCTTGTCGATTGTGATCTCAATTTTGCAAGCATTTCTGCAAGGGATATCGCTAAAACCGAGGGTTGTCCCCGTCCATTTAATTTTGACTGATTCTCCGGCTTTGTTGCATTTTACAGCTCCGCGCAACATCCCGTCAGTACGTTTATAACCTTCGCAATACAATGTATCTTTTTGGCTATCAACAATTTTCCAGCCTTTGCTTAATTTAGCTTCAGTAATTGGAAGCAAAGTAGTCTTCTCCCAATTGTTTTGATTCATGGCTACAGGTAATTGATGATCTATTGCTTCGGTAAAATTCTTCATTTGTGAGAAGGAGCGAACAAATATTTGGGTATAAAGATCGTGACCAGCTTCTCCCGGACGAACGCCATCCATCGAGAACCAAATTTGTCCGGCTAAGGGCAAGTCGTTTTTCATGGCCAGTTCGGCGGCCATTTCGAGCCTTGAAATCTCAACACCCAGGTCGATTGACGGAATATTGTATTTATTTGCAATTGATTCCATTATCGCACCGAATGTGGTATTTCGTCCGGTCTGCATCGCAGGAAGCATATTGAGCGTAACAGGATGAATAAAACAGATATCGGTGCAGGGATTCTGTTTCCAGATCTGACGAATAATACCTTCGACCGATTGCGCTTCGAATCCACCTCCGACATCAATTTTGTGTTCGAGAAATACGAGGTCGGGATGGTGAGCCAACACATCATCAGCTATTCTGCAAGCAGCAAAATCGGATCCTGTTTCGGCAATCGCGGCATTTATTGCTACGAAATTAACCTTTGGATATTGCGACTTAAGCCATTCAAAACTATTTATCCGCCAACCGTTTGCTTCTGAAATAGTGCCACCTAGATAGGCAATTCGAACCGTATCGTTCGATTTCAACTTGGCAAAAAAGTTTGGTAATCCGCCACGCATGCGCAATTCATCGGGAATAGTTGGATCGAATGTTATTATAGCTCCATCGCTGTTTTTTTCCAAAATTTTGGTTTCGGCAATACTATTTTTTGTTGTTTCAATTTTTGCATCGGATTTTAACGAGACCATTCCCACAGGATACCAATTGTTGATCGGTTTTTCTTTGACACTTAACTCCAGTCCGGGTTGATTCTTTTTAGTATCGATAATAGTTACTGCCAATAGTAACGAGTCTTTTCCTGAACCTACTTCAATTTCATTGCGATAAGTATAAAACCTGCCTTTGATCCATGTGCCCGGATTTGAATTTTCAATAATTGTTTGGGAAACAATGTGTTTATCTTTAGGATCGAACAAGGCAAATGCCACTTTGTATTTTTTGTTCCAATTGGGATGGTTGTTGGGAAGTAGTCCAATGCCACTGTTTTTCCATGTATGGCTTACCGAAATTTTTCCACCAGCATTGGCGCTATTCGAGAAGGTAATACTTTCCGGAATAAAACGGTATCCTCCATGGGTTATAAAGCGTTGCACCTGATCGGGCATCTCTTCTATCCATATTTTCGCCTCTTTTGGCACTCTTAAATCAAAAGTATTGGAATGAAAATTTAGGGCATCGTCGAGACCTTTTTTAAGCGTCACAGGCCAATCTTTCATAGCAAAACGGGTGTCGAGGGAAGATTTTGGGTCTAAATTTTCGACCGGATTACTTAGCCAGTAACATCCCTCGCCAATGAGCGGTGCATTGGGGAAAAAGTAGTATTGCATCATGTCGCGGTCGCCACGCGAAAACCAATGGCTGCCCAATCCGTCGCGCCGTGGAATAAAACCGCGCTGCTCATAAACCAGTTCCTTAGCCAACTCAAAATCACTTACCACTGTTGGGTCAGGATGTCCATGTGCAAGATTATAGACCGTAATAATATTCTTAAAATTCTTGTAGTAAAACCCTGTTATCTTATCAATAAGCATGGGTAAATTGTCTTTGTCCCTGATGTTGTTATGATGACCTTCACCCCACCATCCTGCACCAAACCCATCTACGTAATCTGTTACATCGGGATCATCGAACTTATTGGCAAAGGCTTCAACAAACTTTTCGAACTTTTCAAGAAAGACAGGATCGTCCATATAAGCATCTCTAATCTGGTATTCTTTGCCGAATCTTTTGCCATAATCCCAGCTATACTTTGCACCGGCATCAAATACATATTTTGGAGTGCCTTCTTCGGTTCTACTCTTGGTAGAACAATAAACCCTGAAACTCAACTTTAAATCACGTTTCTTAGCCTCTTCAATAAACTGAATAAACTCCTTGTTATAAATCCAGGCATATTTACCCTCTTCCGGCTCAAGAGCCGACCAAAGTATTCGGATATAAATATGAGTCGCATATTTATGGGCCGAGATACTATCCATTTGTTTCCAGAAATTCTCCCCATTTACCTGTGGATAAATTGAGCGCCAGGTATTTTCGAATTCCCACCCTTCGCAATAGATGGCCCAACCTACACATGGATTTCGAAGAACACTGGTAGTATCTGTTTCAAATGTTTTTGTTGTTGTGGGCTGTCCATTTGCTGATAAGAAAACCATCAAAGAAAATACAACAGACCAGATAATTTTAGAGGAATTTCTAAAGTATTTTGAATACGCTTTTTGAAATTGCTTCATGCTTTTTATATTATGATTCTAAAGAATTGCTATATGGGCACAAACGAACTTGCTTTTTGTTTTACGAATCAATTTCTAAATACGGAATTATCGGTTAATTGGTGTTCGTTAATTAACAAAGGCATTTATAATCAATAACTTTCCACCAATAATTGTTTTATTTTGGGTTTCGAGGCGATAAGTGTACAAGCCACTTTCCAACTGCTTTCCCATGCTGTTTTTTGCATCCCAATAAACTTCATATTTTCCGGCATTCTGAAATTCATTTACCAAATTAGCCACCTGTTGTCCAAGGTAGTTATATATGGGTATCCTAACATGAGATGCTTCAGATAACAAATAAGGGATGGTGGTTCCGGTTTGAAATGGATTCGGATAATTCTGTCCAAGTTTCGTTTGCTCCTGGCCAGGGTTTGATAAATCATTAATTCCTGTAGCCGAATTAATCTGCAAGACCTTAATTGCAGATATTTTGGCATTTTCTTTAACTCCTGTCAATGAAATATTTAAGTACCCATCGTTTACGTCAACAAAAAAGGTCTCATTGTATGCATTATTTGATGATACTTCGGCACAGATATCAAGATCCGGAATTACCCTGGTGTCTTCTATATATACATTAAACACTCTTTTATTGGGTGCGCTGTAATTAATTTCGGCAAACATGAGCATTACCTGATAGGTGCCTCTGAAAAGTGGAATATTGTAGTTAATACTTGCTCCCCAACGCTCACTTTGGTATAAAAGATCGTCGGTTGTACCATTAATCGGAGTAGTGACAGAATAAGCAGTACCCGAGATAAACCTGGCATCAGCTGAATATTTGACTCCATCACTTGCCGTAAACTCGGGCCCTCCACAATTCGTTGCGAAAACAACAGTCCCTTCAACCTTTGTAAAATTTGCAGTAATATTCTTATTCGCATCCATAACAATAGAAGCTGGATTAGACAACCCCGAAAGATCGCCATCCCAGCCCGTGAATTTATATCCAAAATCGGCAATCGCCTTTACGGTAACATTTGCTCCTTCTTCTAATGTACTGCCTGATGGCTTGGTGCTTATCGACCCGTTTACCGCACTTTTGTCAAGCTCAAACAGGATGGACTTTTCGAAGTTGGCGGTAATACTCTTATTCGCGTCCATAACAATAGAAGTTGGATTCGACAGTCCCGAAAGATCCCCATTCCAACCCGTGAATTTATATCCACTAATGGCGTTGGCCGTTACTGTAACTTTCGTATCTGCTTCAAATGTGCTACCTGATGGTGTTGTAATTATATTCCCGTTTATTGCACTTTTTGTAAGCCCGTAAATGATCACCTTCTCGAATTCGGCCGAAATGCTCTTATTGCCATCCATGGTTATTGTCATAACTGTGTTTAAACCGGAAAGGTCTCCACTCCATGATTTTAACCTGTAACCCAAATTAGCTTTTGCGATTATTGTAACCACAGTACCCGGAAGGTATTTTCCACCAGCAGGATATATTGTAACTGATCCGTTTGTGACGTTGGTAGTTGACAAGCTATAAATTAATCCCTTTGGAACCAAAGTATAACTGCGGGTGTCGTTGGTTAACGGATCACCAAATAAAGTCGGATTAACCTCATAACTACCCATCAAATCTCTTCCTATTCCTATCCGGCACAAAGGTTGTGTCTGGCTTTTGCTTAGAAAGTTTTTAATGTCGAAGAAGATTCCCGGAGTTTGCGAGTAAGGTTCAAGTATGGAAATGGCTGCCATATATTGCCCTGTCGCAATAGTTGCCGGAATTGTTATTGTGGTATCTATGGAATACTCTTTTGCCGACGTCAGGTAGCGTCTTGTTGTGTAGCTGTAATTATCGCCTGGATGCCATTTACGAATGTCAACACTATTCAATTGTTCTTTCCAGACAATGGCCTGGGTAGTTTCATCAATAAGTACAAATGCCAAAGGCCAGTTCTGATAAAAAGGAGCAGAACCAACATTTTTTACTTTGAATTTGATTTTGATAGGAGTTCCCTGATCGGCCCTGGGTGAACATGAAAATTCAGGAATCACATAGTTGTAGCCAAAAGCTTCTTGTATGCGGGCAGCATTGGCTTTAACAGTGTCGATATTTGAACCGTTTGTGCCGTCAACTTTGTAGCTCGCTATCCATCCCAATCCCGTACAATGCAAATCCCTGATTGCGTCTATCAGGTTATTGGTGTATTTGTAATTGTTACAGGTAATTGTCGGACTTGCTCCATATTTTGGATTCCATGTATCATTGCCCCAGTTGTAGGCTGTTTCGCCTTCAATAATTTCGGTTAAATATCGCCCTTGCGCATTTCTTTCCTTGATTGCGCTATGAACACCCGATTGGGATGGATGACCATAAGAGTCCCAATAGGTTCCAAGCTCATATCCAGAACTTTCCCAAACTTTTTGATTACGCACAATAAATTTTTTATTTTTGAATGCACCGTCAAAAGCATCGCCAAGTCGTTTTGCCCATCCATCGTCATCTACACCAACAGGGTTTTCCTGTTCGCCCCAATATCCAATTATGCCTGTTTGAACCCAGGCTACACGTGGATCGTTGTCCCAGGCCTGACCTAATTTGTAAATAAGCTTTACAACCCGATCTTTGAATTTTTGGCTCGACCAATCGCCATATTTTAAATCAGATGGCCAATTTCCCTTAGTATCCTTGTCATCCCATTGAATATAAACCCTTGGAATAACTTTAATATTTCTCTTTTCAAAATCTTTCCATTTTACATTGCAAAAATCAATGATTTTCTGAACTCCGTCAGTCGAATCTTTTTCAATTTCACTCCATTTTATATATTGCCTTACAATTGTTGGATATGGATAGCCTGTACTCGGAGTGAAATTCGGATCTGGCCGGAAACCTTTGAGGGGATTTTTCAAGGCTTTTGGATACTCCTGTGGATACACACTAATTAAATCCTGTGCCTGAATTACCGACAATTCAGTAATAAATAAGAGTAAAATAAGAATAATATTTTTTGCTTGTTTCATGAAATTAAATTTGAATAAGACTGTTTTCTATTGATTTGAAACAGCGTTTCTATTATAAATCAACAACTTTCCAGCCGATAGCGTGTCTTTTTCAGTTTCCAGCCGATAAGAGTACACGCCACTTTTCAACTGTTTTCCCTGTTTGTTTTTTGCATCCCAATAAACTTCATATTTCCCTGCATTCTTATATTCATTTACCAAATTTGCGACCTGTTGCCCCAGATAGTTAAATATGGATATTCTAACATAAGATGCTTCAGATAAAGAATAAGGAATGGTTGTTCCTGTTGAAAATGGATTCGGATAATTCTGCCCTATCTTGCTGTTTTCCGAAGAATTGTATGTGAGATCGTCCACACCTGTATCCACAGAGAAATAGGCGATCACTTTTTTATTTCCATCCATTGAAATAGTATCAGGATTCAATGAACCTGACATATCGCCACTCCAACCTTTAAATACGAAGCGGAAATTAGGATTGGCTTTTATCGCAACTTTTGTTCCTTCCTTATAAAAACCACCTAAAAGACTAAGTGTTACCGATCCGTTAATTGCAGTGGTTTCAAGCTTATAGGTTGGTGTATTATCTACTTCCACCACTTTTATGGCCGAGATATTGGCATTGTCTTTTATGGTAGTTAAGGCAATGTTTAATTCCCCATCGGTTACGGTTACATTATAGGTTTCGTTATAAGCGACATTCTTACCAACCTTCGCAAATACATCGAGGTTACCCGAAACTTTTACCCCTTCAATAGATACATCAAACACCCGGCTGTTTACAGAAGAATGAAAGATTTCGGCAAACATAAGGGTTACTTTATACGCTTTATTAGGAAGCGGGATTTTGTAATTGAAACTATTTGAAAAACGGTTAGTCTGGTACAAAGCACCATCCTTTGTTCCAGCAATAGCACTTGAGCTTGAGTAAGTTGATCCGTTGCTGAATTTGTTGTCGGCCTTGTAGTAAACGCCATCGTCAGATCTAACATCATTGCCTCCACAGTTTGTTGCAAAGGCAATTTTTCCATCTCCAACATAAAAAAAGTTCGCGGTTATGTTTTTATCCGAATTAATTACCAAAGTAGTTGTGCTTTTTGTATCAGTGATGTCGCCACTCCACCCGTTGAATTCATATCCATAGTCTTTTTTAGCATTTATCGTAACCACTGTCCCCTCTTCGAAAGCAACTCCTGTCGGATTAAATTCTATGATTCCATTTGTGGAACTACTTGTTAATTTATAGGTCGGTAATGCAACATAGTTCGCAACAACGCTCTTGTTCGAATTCATGGTTATTTTTCCCGGTACAACCGAACCAGTGAGATCGCCACTCCAGGAGATGAATTTATAGCCAAATACTTTGTCTGGAGTTAATAACACTTCATCGCCGGAATTATACACCCCGCCTGCAGGGTTAAGTATTACAGAACCTTTGCCAGAGGTTGCAGTAAGTGTATATGTTGGCGTTGGAACAAAGCCCGCGGAAATTGTTTTATCAGTATCCATTACAATTGTTACAGGATTAAGCGAGCCGCTTAGGTCTCCACTCCAACCATTGAATGCATAACCAAGATCGCTTTTTACAGTTGCCTTAACAGATGTTCCGGGAGCATAAGCACCTCCCGGAGGGGCGAGAATAACAGAACCATTTGGGGCGTTGGGTTTAAGAATTTTTGTTGGTCCGGTGGTATGAACAACCATCTGTATTGAACCATCTTTATTATAATAGAGTCTGTCAAAACAAGCAATGCGTGATTGCCCATCTCTGACTACAGGATAATTACCAACAGCAATGTGGTAAAAATAATACCACTGGCTTTTAAATTCGATGACTGAATGATGATCCTGGGCACCTGTTGGATTAGGAGCCATCGGGCCTTTCCATTCAAACGGACCATACGGACTCTTGCCAGTCGCATAAAAAGACTGATATGTGTTGTTGTTAAAGTTGCTGTAAGAATAGTAATAGATGCCGTCTTTTTTGTGCATGTACGATCCTTCACCAAAGTGCAGCGTCTTATCATTCTTCACCGATGCCGGGGCATAGTCAATATTTTTCGGCGCTTCCGCTAATGAAACCATGTTCGCGTTTAGCTTTGCGACTTTGGCACTGTTGGCATAGATATAAGCCTGCCCATCATCGTCGATAAAGACCATGGGATCCATTGCGGCTTTCCAGCTTGGGTAGCCTCCCAGAATACCTTGATCAGTGAATGGTCCCCAAGGGTTGGGGGCAGTGGCTACCCCGGTTACCCAATCCTCACCAGCTCCAACAGCCGCCTTGTTATGCGGATAGTACAGGTAATACGTCCAGACGCCTTTGGCATCCTGCTTACGGGCCGCACCGGGCGCCCACATCCAGCCGCGCTGAGTCGTCGATCCCCAACTGCTTGCCTTCAGCATTGACGAGTTAAACACGTCGCCATGATCTGTCCAGTTCACCATGTCGGTTGTGGACCAGGCATGGTAGCCGTCCATCGCAGAATACCCCGGAGAATGATCTAATGAAGTATACATCCAGACTGTGCCATCCCATACATGAACTGACGGATCAGACGCACCATGATTTCTTGCCAATGGATTTCCATCATATTTAAAATAATATGGATATTCTAATTGCCCTGAAATAGTTGCTACCTCTACCGATTTTGAGACATTCGGGTCAACCACCTGAGCAAAACCACTCATTGCCAATGCCATTAAAACTGCAAAAAAACCTATTTTATTCATGCTTGAATTTAAATGTATTATCTCGTATGCTTAACCATTTGTATGGTTCCATCTTCGTTGTAAAAAAGCTTGTCGTAACAGGCTATTCTACCCTGAGATTCTTTGTATTTTGGAAGATCCTTCAGCGAAATGTGATAAAAATAGTACCACTGACCTTTAAACTCAATAATGGAATGATGATCCTGAGCGCCTTCTGGTCTTGGTGCCATAGCACCTTTCCACTCAAATGGTCCGTAGGGATTATTGCCTGTAGCATAATAGCCCTGATAGGTTTTGTTTTTCCAGTTGGTGTACGAGAAGTAATAAACACCATCTTTTTTGTGCATATAAGCGCCTTCCAGAAACTTTAAAGTATCATTTGTCATGATCTCATCCGGGGCATAATTAATTACCCGTGGCTCTTCTGCCATTTCTATCATGTTGGGTTTCAATTTAGCCACAACACCGGGATTGTTGTAGATATAAGCTTCCCCGTCATCGTCGATTAATATCTTGGGGTCAATTCCTGTCAATCCTTCGAGTGGTTTGCCTGTATCTTTGAAAGGTCCGGTTGGAGTATCGCCAATAGCAACCCCGACACGCCATTCGCCCTCTTTGTTTTTAATAGGATAATACAAATAATATTTGCCATCCTTTCGCGCTGAACCTGGAGCCCATAAAAAGCCACCTTTTTCCCATGCCCAGGGCACATCGCTTGAATGAAAAACCTCACCATGATCGGTCCAGTTTACCATATCTTTTGATGAGAATGCATGATAGCCATCCATGGCATCGTAGTGGTGTTTGTGTTTTGTCGAATCTACATTTCTGTCCTGACCGCAATACATCCAAACCACATCGTCCCACACCTGTACATCGGGATCGGTGGCACTGTGCATACGGCTCAATGGATTTCCTTCGAATTTAAACTCGTAAGGATACTGCAGTTTACCTATTACGGTAGCATCGTTTGTCGATTTGGGAACTTTGGTTTTTGGCGGTTGAGAACAACCGAAAATTGCTATTACAGCAACAACCAAAAGAAAAGCGAACTTTTTCATTATTCAAAATTAATTATGAATTATATTTTTATTAATACACTCGTTTACTGCAATTTGTGATGTTCTATTCTGCAAACATCACCACCTTATTATTTCGTGTGTTTTATCATTTGTATGGTTCCATCTTCGTTGTAATACAACTTATCGAAACATACAATTCTTCCTTGCGATTCCTTATATTTCGGAAGTTCTTTAAGGGCAATATGATAAAAGTAATACCACTCTCCTTTAAATTCAATAATAGAGTGATGGTCTTGTGCACCCTGGGGAGCTGGAGCCATAGCGCCTTTCCATTCGAATGGTCCGTAAGGGCTTTTTCCCATTGCATAAAAACTTTGATACTCTTTATTTTTAAAGTTCGAGTAAGATAAGTAGTAGATTCCGTTCCTTTTATGCATGTATAATCCTTCGCAAAAGCGTAACAGATCATTCTTTAAAATAGAATCGGTAGCATACACTATTGGGCGAGGGGTTTCGGCCAACGAAATCATATCAGGTTTTAGTTTTGCAACAATCATCCCATTGGAATAAACATACGCTTCCCCATCATCATCAATAAAAGTCATAGGATCCATGCGCATTGTCTCACCTTTCAGTGGCCCTTGATCGGTATAGGGGCCAATTGGTGTTGGCGCTGTAGCTACACCAGTAACCCATTTTTCTCCGCCAAATTTAGCGTTATGCGGATAATAGAGATAATAGGTCCACACTCCGTTCTTATCCTGCTTGCGGGCAGCACCGGGTGCCCACATATAATTTTCGGGCGTAGACCCCCATGCGATTTGGTTCAAATCAGATGAATGAAAAATTTCGCCGTGATCAGTCCAGTTAATCATATCTTTTGTAGAGAATGCGTGATAGCCATCCATAGCTGCATAATGAAAACGGTGTTTTGTTGAGTCCATGTTACGGTCTTGCGAAGTAATAACCCACACTTCATCATCCCAAACATGTACCGAGGGATCGGCTGCACTGTGCATGCGGCTCAATGGATTTCCCTCGTATTTAAAGTGATATGGATACACAAGTTTCCCTTTTATTGTTGCATCGTTTGTTGATTTCGGAACTTTTGGATACTTCATCTGTGAAAATGCGCTCATTGCCAATAAAGTAATGACTAAAAAAATACTTAATCCCTTCATATCAAAATTTATAAATGTAAGTTTTTGTAATAAAAAATATCCATTGTCTTTTAAATCATCTGATAATCAACTTATCAGACAACAAGTTGTACCCCTTGGTGGCATCCCAAACATTATTGTTGGCGAAACGGACAGCGTATTCAGGTCGTGATTGCAGGCTGGCAGAAGCATCGGGCAGCCACAAAGCGAGCTTGTAAGTACCTGGCGACATGTTCGAAGGCAATGTTACCGTTTGCTGTTTTAGCGTAATGGAGCCGCTCACCCATTTACGCACATCAATGCCGGTCAATTCAATATTGTAGCGATTGGTTCCGTTGTCGAACACCAGAAAAATGGGACGCGATTTTATAATACTGGCAAATCCGTCGTTATTCAGTTTCGCGGCAATCGTAAAGCTTTTCCCTGCATTAGCCGACTTTTGGAAGGTGGCGTCAACCAGACGCAGGCGATACCCCAGTTTGCGTGAGATGCGTATAAATTCACTCTCGGCCGGATCATTGCCACTCGCCGGCAGCAATCTTTTTTTCCACATTTCAATGGCATCCTTCCAAAAATTGATATTTATTTCAGTCCAGTTTGTCATTGCCATATCGTTTTGAGTATCGTCAATTCGTTCAATTTTTTCTGAACAGGTTTCACCACCCACAATCTTGTTTCCACCGTAAGATGTGCTCATGTCAAACGTGTACTGTTTCTGCTGCTCCAGTGTTTGATTGCCAAACCAGATATCCAATCTGGCGTAGGTGCCGCGATCGTGTTCGTCATAAAGAAAACAGTCGCCATGGTGGCCTATGCGATCCCTCTGAATTTGAGTCAGTGGCTGGCTACCTTCAGGTACGGGGAGTTCATCCAGTATTTCGCGAATATGCATCGGATAGCGCATGGCAATTGGGAGCGAATTAGGTGTTGTATTCAGAATTCGTTCAATGATCCGGTAACGGGTATCACCATCGGCGCGGCTGCTTAGGTCGGTGTACAGGCCAGAGTGCCATTCGCCCCACTTACCCAGATAACCTACCTCGAGGTGATTGACCACATCAACGTTTTTCGAAATAACCGCATTGAGTTGTTCGATGTGCTTCAAAATGCGGGATTCAGGAACGGTAGGCTTTTCGCTCCATACATGGGTGGGGCGTAGGATTATCTTTAGTCCATCTGCGCGAATAGCATCCAGTGCTTCCTGCAAATCATCGAGGTACGACTGCGGGATAATGTCTGTTTCTTTGAAATCGTCGAGGCGCAAATAGCTGTGAACAAGTGTGTGTCCTGCCGCTCTTACGTCTGAAAAGTCGCGGTCATCTTGTTTACCGCGGCCATCAACATCACGGCGATTGTGCCAGCCACGTTCCGGGTTGGGGAACACGCTTGTAAAGTCGGGGATGTAGCGAACGGAAGTTGTGCCAATTGGGATTTCACCGACGGTTGATTTAGGCCATTTGGCATAAACTAATTGAGTAAAAATACTCATAACCAACAGTGTAAGAATTATATATTTTTTCATATCGAAGTTTTAAAATGTTATTTTTTGCAGCAAAAAATATTCGTTATTTTTCAAATTTTCGGTTAATCCGATCTCGACCGGTTTTTGCGATTTTGTGTCGAAAAGCTGAATGGAAAGCCAGTATTCACCTTTGGGTTTTCCGGAGAGTTTAACCGCATATTTTTCGGCTGAAGTCTGGCCAGGCATCCAGTTTTTATTGCCTGAATCTTCAATTAAAAATTCGATTGATTCCGAATTGCTTTCTGCAGAAATAAGTTTTCCTTTTAACTGATAAGTTGTGTAAGCTGGTGCTATGCCTTTATTAAGCCACTCCATTTCGAATGACAATTTTCCTTTTTTATTTTGAGTTACATTGATCGATTTTGGAAAATACCAGTATCCGCAAAGGTTTAGGAGTTCATTGGTTAAATTGGGGTTGTCGGTTAGCCATTCGCCAAGATAACCGTGAAAACCTATATAGGTTGGGCGAATTAATTTTATCGAATTCCGAAACACATCAGCCCCGGTAACTTTCAATTCAGGAATTGTATCTTTTCCGTTTTTACCCAACCAATGTCCTTGATTTTTTACTTTTCCATAATGTTCCAGTTCAAAAACCGTAGGTCTGCTTTTGTACACGCCTTCGAAAAAATAGGGATGTTTTACACACCAGGTTTTCAGGTCATTCTGCATTAATCCAAGAACCATAGGACTATCATCCCGCAACGATATGCCATTTTTCACTGCATAATTGTACAATTCCATTTTTTCACTTTCTGATCCTGTTGAACGCAACAAATCGTCGGTGACGATTAACAGTGTTTTTTTATAATGCTTTAAATATAAGTCAATGTGAGTTTTAACCTCATTAAATGTAGGCGGAATACGGGTTGAACTCCAGGTATGGCCTTCTCCCCAATCACCAATGCTGCCCACATCGACATAACGCGCCCAGGATTTTCCATCGTATCTGGCAGCAAATGCTTTATGAAAATTATCTAACTTTTGAAGAAAAACCGGATCATCCCAGTCGGGAGTCCAGGATGCACTGCCAAATTCAGGTCGCTCAATGCCTTTGGCTCCTGCTTTTACAACCCAATAAGGTGTAGCATAGCGGATTCCGTCTATTTCTTCAGGAACAGCTTCTCCAACTTTACCCGTTTCTTTGCACGAAATACGGAATGAAATTTTGTAACCCATTGGTACATATTTATCTACCACCTTATCAATATACGACCAATCAAACTTGCCTTCTTCGGGTTCCAAAAAAGCCCATGCCAAACGCAGGTACAGGTGATCCATACCAGGAAAACCTTTTAAATCCTTTTCATCCTGAATCAGGTATTTATGGATGCCATTGTCTAACATATGATGGTACCAGCCTTTGTCGGGATTAACCAGTGGACGGATGGTATCCAATTTGTTTATCAAATCGGTTTTTTGGGCAACCAGATTTCTATTTGTGAAAACAATACACAGAAGTGCGGCTATCAGATAAAACAATACTTTTTTCATTTTTGAAAATCACTTTAAGAGTTATTAATCCAACAAGTTCATTATATCCAGGAAACGTTCTTTGAAAAATGAACAGAGAATTATTTCAAAATCAAAATTAACATTGCAAAAAAAAAAGAAGTATTACTAATTGTTCATAAACGTCAATTCACTGTCCAAATAGGTTGGTTATTGTTCTCAATTATATGCTATCTGAAAATTAAATTTTCCCTGCATTCAATAATACTAACTGCTTCATAAAAAAGGTTCCTTCACAAAATCAAATGATTAGTGAAGGAACCGATGAATAATACACCTAAACCAAACAATTATGAACTTTTACCTTTCCATTTATTGAAAGTCAAAATTAAGCTATGTAATAAAAATTCAGGTAATAATTATTGTCCAAATTAGATAACAATCAGTTCAGATATGAACCATTACTGATGTTGATTTTTAGAATCGCCGTTGGCGATTCTAAAAGCCGGTAGTATTAGCTACAGAAGTTAAACAACTGTTAACTATACTTTTAGGATAAAAAGATTGTATAAAACCATCATCACAAAGAATCCCAAAATAATAATCAGTAAAATATAAGGGATCCTTTTAATTCTCTTTTCCATCTGCATGATTTCAGTCGCTTTTAGTTACTAAACAAAATAACCTGTTCTATTTGAAAAACATTAATCACTATTACTATTCAAAGTAATTAATGTACCAATTCTTTTCATCGAGCAAAAGATTATAAACCCGACCCTTTTGATCGGCAGGAAATTTTCGGGCTACTTTTGCTGCAAGATATGATGGATCGTTTCTGCGTTTTGCTACACGCATCAAATCGTAATAACGTTCTCCTTCCCAGGCCAATTCACGGATTTTTTCATCCATAATCTGGTCTTCGAGAAACTTTTTCCTGGCTTCGAAGGGTTCTGATCTAAGATCGATTTGGCCAATAACCTTGTTGGTATAAGGATCCCGTAAATAGTTAATATCAACTACATCAATATGTTCAAACGAAGTACCGCTGGTGCCACCAAAACCTACACGACCTCTCACACCCAACTGCAGCCTCGAAGCACTTGTATTGTAATACGCTCCATCGTTGACTAAACCTTTGGCACTTGAGGCCGGACTTCCTATCCCTCCCTGATTGGGAGCCCACCATACAAACGCTTCGGCTAACCACAAATGCACGCCGGCAGCACGATATACTATTAAGTTAGCATCCTGGTCGAATACATTTTTATTCAAACTGTATTTCCAAACAACAGTATCTACATCTTCGGTAATTAAGCGGGCACTACTCGTTTCTCCAACAGACCTCAGGTATAACATTTTTTTAATTTGCTTATTTTCAAGAGGAATTCCATTTTTCATATAAGCATAAGAAACGTTATATCCTCTGCAGGAATCGCCGGGGCGACCTGGATTGAGTGGATCTAAAATAGTTTTTCCATTTAAACTGGTAAGTTTAAAATCGTTCCATATCGTTTCCCATTTTGAAACAGCAAAATTTGTTGGTTTAAGCATGTATTTATGTGGAGCACGGGAATCGAACATATTTTGAAAATCGTTTTGCTGCTGACTCGATTTACCAAACCAGAGGGTATAAATATGCTCGCGGGAATCGATCGTGGTAAAAATACTCTTCCAGTTTGTGTTGGAAAATGTTCTATCGAGCTGAAATCTATAGTTAGTAGAACTGAAGTTAACGATCTTTTCGAAATAAACCGAAGCCTTTACCAAATCTCCAATGGTGAGGTACATCTGCCCTAACAGGGTGTTCTTGGCAAAATCACTCCAAACAATCACTTCCCATGAACCGTCCTGGTTATTGATAGCATGATCAACTCCCACTGCCTTAATATTTTCAATCAGGTCGTTGCTGAAATAATCAACAATCAATTTAGTATCCCAATATTGTTTTGTCAACTCGATTTTATTATTGTAAATGGTATCATTGTCGAAACCATCACTGCCGTAAACAATATCAACACTATCGACATAAACTGATGGTGAAGCCAAATAGCCGTTGATTTCTTCTATCGAGGTTAACGATTCGTGAATGAATGGAACTTTTCCATAAATGCGAACTGCATAAAAATAAGCCCATGCCCTCATGCACAAAGCTTCGCCATAAAGCCGGTCGTAATTGGTTATTTCAACATTTGGATCGATTACTTCAGGATGATTTTCTCTTAAGATTTTAATGATATTATTACATGAAGCAATGAGTTTAAAGAATTTGGTAGGTGAGGCATATTTATTCCCTTTGGACACATTAAAATTTTGTATCTCAATAAGGTCGGCATCGGCATTGTCGGTAGTAGTTAGCAAATCACCACGTAATTCGCCCAAGACCAAAAGCTGCTCAGCCAAATCCTGCTGCAGGGCATACATCCCCATCCCCACCGCCCGGTACTCATACCAGTCTTTGTAAAGTTTGTCTTCTGTAATGTCTATTTCTTGTTCAGGATTAAAAAACTCAGTGCACGAAACCGGAACCATTGCAAACATCAGAGCAATGATGTATAGAAGATTTTTTTGATTTTTAAATCGTATCATTTGTTTTAAAATAAAATGTTAGAAACCAAATTTAGCACCAAAAATAAATTGCCTTGGCTGGGGAGTAAGGCCGTAATCGATACCCTGATCGAATTGCCTGCGCGAATAACTTACCTCGGGATCATAGCCAAGATAGTTGGTAAACGTAAAGAGATTGCTTGCCGAGACATAGAATTTAGCTTTTTTAAATGCCCAGAACTCTTTATCCAGCGTGTAATTGAGTGATATAGTTCTAACTTTCAGGTATGAACCATCTTCTATCCATCGGCTCGAAAAAGCGGCGTTACCCTGAGGGTCATCCCATCTGGCACGAGGCACATTTGTTATCTGCCCCTGATGTTGCCAACGGTTTAATACATTTGCACTCTGATTTTCGAGGCCCGACATACTTTCATTTTCGAACCGAACATAGTTGTAAACTTCATTACCTGAAACATATTGCAAATAAGCACTCAACGACCATTGCTTGTAATTAAAAGTATTTCGCAGCCCTCCAAAATGTTCGGGCAACGATGATCCGATCGCTGTTTTGTCATAAGTATTGATCACACCATCAGGATTGCCTTTGGGGCCTGAAAGATCTTTGAATTTTGCGTCACCAGCCTGGTATGGAAGGAAACGTTTATCAACAAGATTGGCTTTTACTGCCTCTTCGGTTGTAGTGTAAACACCTTCGAAAACATATCCATAGAAACTATTGGCAGTAGAACCTTTTTCGTTAATGATTTGTGCGCCGTGAACCTCTGTAACAATTCCAGATCCGGACTGTTCGGTTATTTCATTTTTCACCAAAGACCAACTGCCTTCGATATCCCAACTAAACGTAGGCCTGTCGAAAATACGCAAATAAAAGCCCAAATCAACTCCTGTATTCCTCATTTGCCCCCCATTTTCAGGTCTGAAATCATAACCGAAATAAGCTTCGATTGGCTTGTACAACAACATATCATTCGTTGTTGAAGAATACAAATCAATGGTTGTGGAAAAACGATCGCCCCAGATTGACAAATCAAGGCCGGCATTAAGCTGACTTACTGTTTCATAAGTAAGTTCATCATTGGGGATCAATGCTTTAAAGAGTCCGGTTATTTGTCGGAACTTAACCGAATTGTAGTAGTTGTTGGCATTGGATTCTCCTATGTCGTCGTTACCGGTTTTACCATAAGATACCCTTAATTTAAGCTCTTCCAACCAGTTTATATTACTCATGAAATTTTCGCTTGACAAACGCCAACCGGCACCAATCCCATAGAAAACCCCCAAAGGAATGTTCCCGATTTTGATTGTATTTCTGGCATTTTCGCCAATTCGCGATGATCCATCAATAGATAATGATGCATTTAACAAATACTTATCAAGGAAACTGTAATTCACACTTTCGTAAACAGACAACCAGTTCCAGTTTTGATTATCGCCTCCAAGCTCCCTAAGAATACTAACTCCATCGCCCAATGTGCGGTACTCATCATTTTTTGCAGCATTCTTAGATAAGCCCCAATCAAATTCGTATCTGTTGATTAGCATATTTGTACCCGTATTGAAACTTAACTTATGGTTTCCAATGGTTTTATTGTACAAAAAGTAGGAGTTATTAAAGAAAGTGATTAAACTATTGTTATTGCCTTTCGATACATTGTAGGCTTCTTTGTTGTAGTAGAGCTCCATCCCTTCACTGGGCATAAAGATTATCTCCCTTAATACATTATAGCCTAACCCAAAATTTGTGTTAAAAACGAGATCTTTGTTTATTTTGGCATTTGCACCAAAATTTGAGCTGAAATTAAAACTGGTATTCTTTGCATCATACTTGTTTATTATTGCCAAAGGATTACTAACACCAAGCTCATCGACCGGAGAAAGCGTTTTTAATTCACGCCCTTCTTCGTCGTACGAAAAAGGATTCAACATAGGAGCCTTTGCCAGGGCAGTTAAAACAGGGCTGGTTTGAGCCATTTCTGCCGACTCTTTTAACTCGGAAATATTGTAGGACATTGAAACGCCAGAGTTCATTTTTAACCATTTATAAATATTGGCCATACTCACAAACCTGAGATTATATCCTTTGAAAGAAGTGGTTTTTACAATTCCTTCGGCGTCGACATAACCAACCGACAAACCATATTTCGCAATTTCGTCTCCACCTTTTATGTTTACATTCATGTTCTTGAAAAAGGCTTCATCAAAAATTAAGCTTTGCCAATCTGTTTCGTGCTGATAGTCGATATAACGATCATCTCCAGAAGTCAGAAAAAGATTTGGATACTCTTTTTTGATGATTTCTTCTTGCTTGCCTGATGAAAAAAGCACTTCACTAACAAGTGTTTTGTGCTGATTGGCAGTCAATTGCGTCATTCTTTTTTGAGGGGTTAATGAATAGCCGGTACGCACATCAAGCTCAATTACTGTTTTAGTGGCACTTGGGTCGAGTGTACTGATGAGTACCAGTCCGTTCGATGCTTTTGAGCCAAAAGCAGCAGTATAAGCAGGATCTTTAATGAAGGTCAGCTCCGATATATCCATAAGGGAGATTGAAAGAAGCGGATTATAACTATAACCTTTAAGATTGGATTGAAGGACATTGAACGATGAAATCGGTTGTCCATCGATCACATAAAGAGGAGTATTACTCGCATTGATTGAATTAATCCCCCTGGTAAGGGTATTGGTACCTCCGCCCGGATCGCCGGTACGGCCTGTTACATTTACGCCGGGTACGATCCCCTGCATATACTGATCGATCGATAACGCTGGAGACTCGTCTGTATATTTCAGGTTTAAAACGGTATTAGAGACGGCCAAATTACGCCCTAGTACAGTGTTCGATAAAATATTTAACGGGTCGTTCCCCGATGGAGAATTATTTCTGGATAAATATACTTTCAAACTTGACCTGTTGTTAAGGTTTATCCTTTTGGATTTATAACTGGACTCAGGCTCTATATTCAGCCAATCATCTCCAGAAATTGCTGTCACCGTAAACTCACCCATCTGATTAGTCACTGTCGGTAATTCCGATGATTTTTCAATCCCCACCGAGACCCCTGCAACAGGTTCATTCAATGAATTTAAAACCACCCCCTTTATTATTTTTGCATCCTGAGCATTCGCTATACCAATTCCAGTTAAGCATGAAATTGACCAAACCAACAGTATCTTGATATTCATTTGAATATGACTGAGCAATTCTTTTTTCATGAAGTAATTATGATTTCTCATTCGTAAAATTGTTTCTTGTTAATGAGTCATTTTAATTTTTAACCGGGATAAATTCTATATAGTCCATAACAAATCCTAAGGAAGTGATTCTTCCGGGTCCCGCATATTCAATCTTTATTTTAGCTTTCGAATAATCAGCAATATTGTCGACATACATATCAAAGCTATTATAGCGACCAACCGGAATATACCTTTGTCCCGGAACAACACTTGGTAGTATTGTTTTATAAATCACAAAATCGTAATAGTCGAACTTTCTTACCAATTTGCCATTTACATAAATATTGTATATACCTCCAATATCCATAAGTGTACGAAGAACCAAAATATACTTTCGCGGAAACAGATACGGTGTTTCAAATTCCATTGAATAGCTACCAGTAAACGAGGGCGGGAACAAAACCCTGACAATACTGTCATTTGATGATTTGGGTACGAATTCACGAAATGGAGAAACAGTTATTGAGCTATTTACTTTAACCAACTCGCCCCACGCAAATTTATTTATACCTGTTACTACCAAAAGGTCTTCAAACTCAAACCTTGTTCCTTTATTATATAATGAATCAGGGATTTCGAAATTTTCGTAGTTATAGGCATAGCCATTACTGAGCAATTGTTTGGCGACTGGTCTATATGAAATTACCACGCTATCGCCAACTATATTTTTCATTTTCTTTTTAACCAGCGGAGTTGAAATGACAAAATCTTCAGGTTCAAGCATGTTTTCAAAAGTTCCATTACCAATAAGATAAGGAACCAATACCTTTTGTTGCCATAATGAAGGAATATTGTTACGATCGGTATAACCCATTTTGACGGCCATTTTATCAAGGGCTGAATTGTAGTCATTTGCCAGCGGAAATACAAAAGTGGCAGTTTTGTTGCGAAATTCCTTTCTTACCGGAAAGACCTGTTCTTCAAAACGATTGTAAACAACAGTTACCGAATCGAACACTGTATTTCCAGCCGTATTAAACCCTATAGGTTTACTATTGGCGAGATCCAGTACAATTGAATCATGACTATCAATGTATTCGCTTAATACATGATTATTTTTTTCAAAGAATTCGTATAGACTGGGCAATGGTGTCACCACTTTGTCAACCACAAAATATTTACCATTCCGGTACAACGAACTTTCAAAACTCACAGGTACTCCATCAATACTAAGCGCAGTTCCATTTTTAGTAATTATTGCATACTTCTTGGAGAGAGTCATTACCTGTCGTGATTTTCCAATGCTCTCTGATTGAATAAAGTGACTAACGATATGATAGCCCAATAAAATTGAAGTATCAATGACTGAAAAATTGATTGTTTCGAAAGATTTATTGCTGGGAGCAAATACGGTGTACGCAATATCCGATTTAAAAAGAGTATCCAACTTATTGGCTTCCAGCAATTCAACAAATTTTGATATCTGGGCATCTTCTTTCATCGCATCCCAAACATTTTTTTCAACAGTGTCGGGAGTTACGTTAAAATGTTCTTCCCATCTGTTTGTACAAGATGTTATGGAAAAAACAATGATTGCGAAAAATAATATGATTGTCGATTTCATGTGTCTCTTAATTAATTGCTCTAAATTCAATTATATCCCATTTAAATATACCAGGTATCAATGCCCGGATTTCAATAGTATGTTCAGTGTACCGACTAAAATCGGTTGATCCAATTTTAAAATATTGGAAAGGATTTGTTGCAGACCCTCCGGAAATCAAACTAACTATTGTTCCAATTTTCTTATTGTCGATAAATACTTCTACAAAAGCATTTTGAGTGGAAAATCTATCTGCTCTGAGATAAACATCGTACTTTCCCTGAACGATTTTAGGTAAATTATACGAAATGGTAAAATCACCTTCTATTTTCATGTAATCATTATTATTCGCACCATTATTTACACCACCTGAGTGTACAAAAAACAAATCGTTACCTGTCCATTGAATTGTTTTCAATGAATTTGGAATCATCAGATAAGTACCACCTGCCTTGCGAAGGGGAACCAGCGATGGTTCTTCATTGAATTGAAAAGTTTGATTTGTGCGGGCGGGCGACTTTGGGGTCATTATCCGGTCGATAAAATGCACTGTGCCACTTTGTGTTGCCAAATTACTGGCATCGTAATCAAACTTTATGAAATCAATATAAGTCGTATCTGATTGGTAAATGATAGTTTCAAATATTTGCTTACCCTTATTAATGGCAATATCTAAACCTAAGCCATTTATATTTAGAGGTACTTCTGCATAAGTGTTATAAACAGAACTCTTATTCACAAACTGGTCTAAAAAGTAGTTGTTGATCAAAAAATGGTATGCAACAAAATTATACAAAGCATTGTATTTATCTGTATAGTTCTGATCGGTTGCTTTAACATACAAAATTAAATCCTGAATGTTGTTTACTCCCATTTTTTTATAAACTGAATTAGGCTCAATTAACATGGTAACAGGCAAAACCGAAATATCTTTTTTCAAATTAAAGTCGATTAAAGAACGTGTTCCGGTAAGATCAACTGCTTGTTTAAAGATTGAATAATCAGGGTTTTGCGACAGCCATTGATAGGTAGTATAAACTACCGGATCTAAAACAGCGTCAATCTGGTGAATATAGCCGTTTGAGGCATCAATATCCGTCTTGGTTACAACTGCTTTATTATTCAACTTAAAGTAAGAAGTATTACCTTCCTTCACAAAGCTTATGGTAAGGTAGTCTCCTGAAACTGTTGATTTTGGTAAAGCGCCAAAAGGAAAGCTTTTCGACTCTATTTCGGCATTTACAATATGATACTCGCACAATGTTTTTGCGAATTCCAAATCGCCGGTAAGTTGTTCCAGCGTTTTAAACCGCGTACTGTTTGCCAAATAGTTGTCAATCGCTTTATTTGTGGGTAGGAATAAGGTATAACCGTTCTCGTAAGGATTGTATGCACTCAATGATGATTTCAAACCACTTTTTTCGACGATCTCAATAAATTTAGAATATTCCTCCTTGTTATCTGTCAAATAGCCGTAAATCGATTTGCCACGCATATCTTCAAAGCGACCTTCACCTTCAATAGATCCATCATTACAGGCCGTCAAAAACAGGGCCGATATGCCTATAAATATGTATATAAATGCTTTCATAATGAATTCCTTTTCGCTTTTAATTAACATAGAATGAATTTTGCTCCAGGTTTACATTCCGTTCTATTTCAGAATCATAAATCGGTAAATACCATCCCAATGGATTGGTAAGCCGGGCTGCCAGTATACGTTTTTGTATAGAGGGTACATTGCTGATAATTATCTCGATGAGTTTATCTTTTCTTGCAAAATTATTTCTGCGACCCAATCGTAAAAGGTCGAACCAACGCTTGCCTTCAAAGGCCAGTTCAATCGACCGCTCATACATTATCGCATCCTCGAATGCAACTCTATTATCGGCAAGTGATACCGGCGATAAATTTGCCCTTTCACGAATTTTATTTAATATCTCCAGTGATTGTGGATATCTTTCGAGCATCGCCAGGGCTTCGGCTTTCATCAACAATACATCGGCCAGGCGATAAACTATAAAATTTGCACTATTCCCGTCGAAACCCGTCCTTACAGTAACCCCGTCGGCCGATTGTCCCAGGAACTTATAAATATAATATGAACTTTCACCATACCTGGCTATACTCGCATTCTCACCTCTGACAATCTCAAACGATGTTTCTAATGAAAGCAGATCAATTGCCTTTTGACTCGAAAAGTATCTATTACTCGATCTACTTGTATAGCTGGCCAGCGAATTGTTTTGTCCGAGTTTGCCATCAAACTGAATTTCAAAAATACTTTCGAACGAATTGCCCGGATAGAAAATTTCGAACCAGCGGGCGCTTGTCAATAGTCCAATATCAATTCTTTCTTCAATTTTAGCTATATTAACCAACACTTCTTCATAATTAAAACGCCAAAGTTCAATATCGGCCAACAAGGCATCATAAGCAACTTTCGATGCTCTGCCTTTTGTATCCTCCAAATTAACGAATGAACCGGAAGGCGCAAATTCCCTGTTTTCTTTTAAATCTTTAACTAGTTGATTCAGAATTACCTCTTCAGTAGATTTTGGAAGGTAAAAGTCAACAGCATCATTTTCGGCAGGTTCTAACATCAAAGGCACTTCGTTGTAAATACGCACCAAATAGAAATAGGTCAAACTTCGCAGAAAGTAGGCTTCAGCCATTAGGCTTTTTAAATGATATTCGGTAAAAGTATTATCCAACTCTTTAACTGCCGGAGCATTTTTAATAACCTCATTACAGTAATTAATAATTATATAATACGATTTCCAGTTGCAGAATGCATTATCGGGATAAATATTGCTCTCCATTATTTTCTCTTCATCAGGTGCCTGGTTTGTACCAGCTAAGAGCATATCGGCCCGCAACTCGCCGTTTAACCAAAGCTTTTCGTCAATCTCTGCGAATGATTCGTAAGCAGCCATTAATACCGCTTCCACATCCTCTTTTTCTTTCCAAAACTCATCACGTATCAATCCATTTGGAGGATAAATATCTAACCAACTATTGCACGAAGTTTGAAAAAAGATAAATACGGCAATAAAAATATATTTCAAGAATGATTTCATAATTTAAATTTTTAAAGTCCAACTCCTAATGTTAATGTAAATACTCGCGGGGGAGGTGTCTGGGCTTTGTCTTCACCAATCCAGAAAGGGTTAGACGCATCCTGCCCAACTTCCGGATCCTGTCCTGTATAGTTTGTTATAGTCAGGAACTTTCTTGCACTAAAGGTAACACTGCCCTGGCGTATGCCTAACTTTGAACATAGCCCGGTATTTAACTTATAGGAGAATTTTATATCGTTGAACCGCAGAAAATCGCCCCTTTCAACGTATTTATCTGAGCCTAGGTTATTTGCAGGGTGATTCATATAGGCTTTGGGTAATAACCCCGGTTCGCTGTGGCCCTGAAGTCTCCATCTGTTCAATACAGCCTTACTTTGGTTATTCCGGTTATTCATCCCCTCGGTTTGTATTGCAATACCGTTAATAATATCGAAACCGACACGATACTGGAAGCTGGCCGAAATACTGAAATCTTTGTATTTTATATTGGCTCCGAAACCGCCAATAAAATCCGGATTCGAGTCACCGATTTTTTCCACATCATTCAGGTCAATTTTTCCGTCATTGTTCAAATCCTTGTATATCGGATCTCCACCTTTAAAGGTGTATGAATTTAAATATCTGAACGGAATAGGTGACCCGTTACTGTGATACATTATATTTCCATCGGCATCGCGGGCAACCGCATCTGCGTCTGAAGCAAATACACCCAAATACCTGAACCCGAAGAATGACCCGATGGGTTTACCCTCCTGAACCAACAAAGGATATTGGCCATTTCCGATGGTAGTTGATTTTTCAGGATTAAAATTTAAAGGAAGTTTCGTAAATGCATTTCGATTTTGGTTGGTATTAAAGTTGACAGACAATGAAAAATCTTTCTGTTGAATGATTCTCGAATCAAGCATGACCTCCCAACCCCTGTTAGACAGTTCTCCCCCATTAAAGTAGCGAAGTCTGTCGTATCCTGAAATACCGGGTATATCGTAATCCTTGAATAATATATTGGTCGTAAGTTTATCGTAAATTTCGCCAGTGATGTTAAACCGTCCTTTAAACAAACTAATATCCAGACCTAAGTTTGTTGTCGTCGTGTTCTCCCAACTTAAATTACTCAGCTCCATTGAATTTGGTGCGATAGCGGTATGATCGATGTAAGCGCCATTTCTTGTAGTAACATAATTTGAAAAACGTGCATAGGTATTGTCAGGTTGACGACCAACAACCCCCCAGCTTAATCGTAATTTACTATCATCCAACCAATACAATGCGTCTAAAAAGGGTTCGTCCGAGAATCGCCAAGCTCCTGAAATTCCGGCAAATACACCCATTCTCTTATTGCGGCCAAAAACTGATGAAGCATCGGCTCTGGTATTCGATGTAATCATATACCTGTCTTTGAACTTGTAATTAATGTTACCCACCCCACTAATCATCCGTTTTTCATCAGAGCCATTGGCAATCCATCCAACCTGGGCATTTCCGGCCGGATCAATCAGATTGATGCTGGCAGAACGATTAATTTCAGTTGCTATTCCCTCTGTTCTCGATTGGTCGGTTATCCATGATAATGCCCCTGATAACTGATGGTCTTTGGACTTAAAAGGTGATGAAAAGGTTAATTGCGTTTCGGTGCGGATTGAATTACCCAGGTAATTGTTTTCCGCTCCCTTGTTGACATTCCAGTCGGTCCAGTCGGCACCAATGGCATTGTATGGCAGGAAGGATTTTTGTTTACTTCCGGAATATTGAAATGAAACTGTTTCTCTTAATAATAACCAGCTATTAAACCTGACCTGTAACATGAAAGTGTTTTTCACATCATTATCCACCTTATTGTTTGTAGCAAGATTTGCAACTGCCACCGGGTTGAAATAGGAAGTCCCGGCCCCCTGGTAACTGGTAATCGGATTGAAATATTCGCCTGTTAAATTCCCATTGGCATCGTGCTCCCAAATACTCATATTGGGGGCTTTGATATAAGCCATTTCGCGAATATTTTTATTATTTATTTTTAAGTTTCCGTCGTTAATATTGTTGAAATAATCAAATTTAATTTGAAATAGAATATTTTTCGAAAGGAAATAATCGAGATTTATGCGGGTTGAGAATTTTCTTCCGCGCGTATTCACGGTAGTCCCAACGTCATCGACATAACTGTACGAATTAAAAAAACGCGTTTTCTCGCCCCCGCCACTGATACTAAAGTAATGATCGTTAACCAACCCATTTTGGGTAATTTCCCGAAGCCAATCGGTATTGGCCGAATAATTATAAAAATCTTTGTAATCCTTATCGTAGGCAATCTCGAGAGGTACCTCGAAAACGCCTCGGCTATTGTGCCATTCTTCCAACTGAAGCATGATATACTCGTCGCCATTGAGCAGAGGAACCGCAGGTGGTTGAATGGTTGCACTTCTTTTGTACTGGTAGTCGAATTGAACTTTACCCATTCGCCCTTTCTTGGTTTCAATCAGCAAAACACCATCTGCTCCCTGCGATCCATAAATAGCAGTCGAGCCGGCATCTTTCAACACCTCAATTGATTTTATATCCTGTAACGGTATGTTTATCAGGTTACTGATATCCTCCTGATCAGCAGCACTAAGGTCTATAGAACCACCTACCTTAAATTGCGGAATTCCGTCGATCACAATCAAAGGTTTGCTATTTCCCATTGAACTTAGTCCTCTGATAACAATTTGAGATCCCGACCCTGGGTCACCTGAGGCTGAAATAATATCCAGACCTGCGATTTTGCCCTGCAGAGCATCTTCGGCCGAAGTTATTCCTCCATCATACGATTCCAACAAATCTAATTTTACAGAGGAGGTAGCTTTATCACGTTCTTCAACATTGGTTAGTCCTGCTGTTGATCTTAACTCGCCCTTTACAACCACTTCGTCCAAATCGATATTATCTGAAACAAGTTCAACTATGATTGATTTAGTAAAATCAAGCTTCAGTTCATAAGGTTTATATCCAATATTCTTTATAACGATTTTATTGGATGGATTAGACAATTGATATACGAAGTCGCCATCAACATTCGTAATGGTTCCATTCACAGTTCTATCTGCACGGTCGTACTCAATAACATTCACGCCAGGAATGCCCTGCTTATCGGTTTTATCAATTACCCTGCCCCTGATTACAGACTTTTGCTGAGCATGCACTGAAAAAAAACTGATAAGTATCGTCAGTAATAATATAGTTGCTTTGATGTTTTTCATTTCGTTTTCAAACCTTTGGATGATTCATCATTCTCTATTAAAAACTATTTAGTATCCAGTTGATCCGCGATTAAAACCCGGTCAATCTTATGTATTACAGCATTATCGAAAATATTTTTAAATATTGCAGTCGTTGTGGCAGATACATCTTTGCCACATAATATATTGGTGTATTCAGACTCTTCGATAATTGCAAATGGAACTCCGCTTTTATCTTTTATTCTGATATAATCGGGTCTGGTTTCGATGTAAATTTGTGTGTAAAACTTGGAGAATTCAGTAGATCGTTTATCAACCTTCATTGTTTCATAATACCCTGATGGTTTGTTTCCGTCGGTAAAAATGATTCTTCCCTGCACAAAATGTAACTTAATAAAATTTTCCAACTCTTCTTTGGTGTATCCGGCACTGCTAAAGGCCTTCATTGCCTCGTCGCTTGGGGCAAATATGGTATAAATATCGTTGTCTGAAAGAAAAGTGATGGTTTGGGTAGTAGCTTTTGCGAGACCTGCCTGTTCAATTAATTTAAAGAAAAGCGGAAACCTGGTTTTAACATTGTTATAAATGTTAACAGTACTAAAATTAAACCAGTTATTAATTTCATAAGTAGTACCATTGTCTGCATTCTCACTAACTTTTCGTGGATAGTTAGGTGCTTCATTATACCCCTGAAACCCTTCGGTAGTTTTAGCAGTACCCGATACTTCATTGGTTGTATTATTCACAATAATATAACTACCAGCCATATTCGATATAAACTCCTTACGGGCCAATCCTTTGGGTTGTTCAACGCCCACATGGTTCATCAGAAGAGTTCTGATATCGTTGGTTGAAAGCACATACCTTTCGGCCTTTGAACCTGTTTTTCGATATACATAAAATTCTTTTCTGATCGGATTATAAGACAACGAGGAATCTGCCAGAAGTTTATCATCATTCAGGACAAACAGCATGTAATCTTTTCCCTTCCTTTTTAATGCAGGAAGAAGTGCGACCTTTTCGATAGCATACATATTGGTGGAGTACCCGGGCCTGAGATAAACAGGACCTGTAACACTGCTAAATGCCCTTGGAACTACCGCTGTGTTCAATCCAATAAATGTGCAATTGCTTCCATACTGCCTCTCAACAACTGATGACTCATTCAGGGTCAAAAAATCCTGTTCCCCGTTATTAATGCCTCTGATAAGATCGGATGGATAAACTGCCTGATACGACATGTGGGAATTGGCAATGATTCTTTTAATATGTTTTGGGGCAAGATCGAGACTACCCCATCCATTCGGCACACTTATGTATTTCTTTATCAAATCAGATAAAGCCGCGTTTGTTGGTGCAAAAATCCCATTGTGATACCGAATAGTAACATTTTCGGGTAAGCCCGTCACCCCTTTGGGTGGATCAGCTTTTTCGTTCAAAATATCAAATGCCAGTTCAGGGTACGAAACATCAAAAAGCGAATCAACTTTTAATCCTAAATTGGCGCCCGGCTGTGCCTTGGTTGCACGCGAATTATAGGTAAAAACAGGAAATTTGTTTACCAGCTTAAGGTAATCTGAATAATTATTGGGTTGATCTTTCCTGGAAAGTAATTGATAGGCATTCAACCCCGGGTCAACCACCTTGTCGATTATATGAACAAACCCGTTTTCAGCAAAAATTTCGTTTCCAACTGTTTTGGCGCTACTAAAATAGATATCATTGCCACCAACAAATGGCCGGTTGAAATAATATTCGTAATCACTGCTTTTCAGATTATTGATCGAAAAAAATTCACTGTAAAAAAATGGTGCATACTTTCTTGAGTCGGTTAATACTCTTCGGTACCAGTTCGAATTTAAGGTATCAACAATTGCGAAACCCTCGTTTCGGGTGTTGACTACAACACCATACTTCTGGTTTTTTTCTAATAATAAGGTTTGCCTTTTATTACCCCTTGGAGCATTATTGTTAATATCCAAAGTGTCAATCCAGCCATAAATGTCGAGCGACCGAAGCTGACTTTTTGACCACGGGTTTTGTATGATGTGGTATTTAACCAATCGGGCCAGTTCATTCTTTGGCACAGACTCAACATTTGCATACTGTTTTGACTTTAACCAGGCTGAAAATGCCTCGTTGTTTGGAGCCAAAACCGAATAACTACCAGAAACATTTATGATAGTATCATATCCGACCAATCTCAGGCATTTTGCAAAGGTTGATAATGTTTCATTGTCTGCAACCTGTGTGTAAACCTTTCCTGCCAACCAATCGGGTCTCTGGTACTTTTCAATAACTTCATCTTTACAGGCATAAAAGATGATTGTTATTAGAAAAAGTAAAAGAACATGTGCATTTTTTAGCTTTATCATCTTTCTTATTCGAGTTTATTTTTTACTGTTTTTTATTAATTGTTAGCAAATTTGGCATTTTGCATCAGTCAGTTGTGGTCATTTATTGTCAATCTGTTGTCATTCTATTGCAACTTAATGACTACCAAATATCAATTGACTGACTATTATAAAATTGGTTACTATTGAGTGAAATATTTATTGCTTAACAAAGTATGGCAACCTTTCTAATGGTACATTAATGTCAATTGTTTTGCCACCTTTAACAATAAAACCTTCATCCGATTTCCATTTTCCTTCGGGTAAAACCACTTTACGTGACCTAACACCTTTTTCAACAACTGGGGCTACAAGTATATCATTTCCCAGCATAAACTGATCTTTAATCAATTCGTAACCATTATCGGGAAAAGCCAGTGCCATTGGTTTAACTATCGGCTCACCGGTTTTTGATGATTCTTTGGCCAACTGGAGAATAGATTCTCCCATTTTAGTATGAAGATTAGCCATGTCAAGGCATATTTTCATGTTTTCTTTCGATAAAACCCGCCATGGACCAACCGAGAACTGCATCATAGGCATTAAGGTATGTACCTGAGCCGATCGCACTATTAACTCTTCATCGATGGTGGATGAGTTTAAAAATGATTGATATTCACCTCCTCCAATCATATCGGGGCAGGTGTAATTATATCCCATTATACTTTGAGACATTTGATCGGGAATGAGTTTTTTCAAATCTTCCCAGTTATGACCTTTGTCTCTAAGTCGTTGGACCAATGGCAAACCTGCCATTTTCCATGAAGCTCTGTACTCGTTTAGTGGATAATACAAGCCCATTTCAGCAAAATACATGGTATGTTCGTTTGGATTACTCTCGTTGAACGATACAACACCTTTGGTATAAAAATCGGCATCGCCTGCATCAAACTTAAATCCATCAACACCATAAGTGTCAACGAGATAGTCCAATTTGCTTTTAAACCATTCTTTTGCCTTTGGATTACTTAAATCGAGACAGGCACTTGCACCATTCCACCAGCGTATAATTGCTGCCTTGTTTTGGGTATTAGCCCACAAAATATTTTGTTCTTTATCTTTATCGAGAAGAAGTAAGCCTTCTTTGGCCAGCTTTCTAAAAATTTCTGAATCAGCACTTATAAAGGGACAAACCCATACCATTACTTTAAATCCTTTATCGTGCAATTTTTTGATTAATCCTTTGGGGTCTTTAAATTTACTGGGCGAAAAATCCCAGTTCCCATAATCGATTTGCCAATTATCGTCAATCATTATTACTCCCGGAGGGAACCCATTGTCGATGATTGCATTGGCATATTTTAAAATATCATTTTCGTTCTGATCATACATTAACTCTATCCAGGTGTTATACTGAGGATGAGTAAAAAACAGCTCCGCAGGTATTATACCGTTCGAAGGAAAAAACTTTTCGCTAATATACTTATAGGCAGAGTTTAAATTGTTGCCACTTTTGCCATGAATAATCTCCCCATTTCTTGTTGAAACTGTTATTTGGCCGTTGTTGAACTCAAAGCTAATTGGTTCTTCGCTCCACACATAACGTCCTTTGCTCGAAATCAATAACGGCTGAGCCTGATTTCCGTTGTTGTCGCCCCATAAATCGAACTTTACATTCGTATCAATCGAATATGGCATTTCATAACCTTTGGAACTAAGTCCACTCCACCAATACTCTCCTTTTTCTATGGAAATAACTACCTTATCACTACCCTTAAGATCGGATATTGACAATAAAAGAGTGAGCACTAATATTAATTTTCCTGCCTTCATTTAAAAATACAAAGTATGGTAAATACAAAAGATAAGGCTGTCGATGTCCGACAGCCTTATCAGATAATTTATGTCAATTAAAGTTTTTGAGTTTTAAACGATGCAACAACTTTATCATTTTCTGATATCACTATCATATAGATTCCAGCTGGTTTACCGTCAAGCGAAATTTGTGCGTGATTTGCATCAACATTTAGCATCTTGATTTTTTCTCCTGCAAAATTATAAACACTCAGCTTTTGTCCCTTCATCAAACCAATTACATTAATGTTGCTATTGGTTGGATTAGGATACACTAAGTACTGGTGACCAGCTTCAGTTTGGTTTACGCCAACAAAAGTACTAAACGTATAATTTACTTCTAAAGTACCGGTAATCAGGGCTACTTTAATCACATCAGTCGATTCCAGCATGCTGCCAGCTCCTTTTAAAACTCCGCTCTTGGAGTAAACCGAAGCTGTGGCTCCTGTAGATACGAATACGTTATTCATAAATTCGCTTACACTCTTGCCTTTTACCAATCCATGAACCGTATTGGTAACCTGATCAACATGATACACTTCAGAAAGAATATATGCAAAGTAGTTTGTTGTTTCTATTTGGTTAAGTTCGTCACGTCCGACTCTGGAAATAAAATAAGTTACAGTTTTTGTTTTATCCGGAGAGGTTACAATTACCCTGTCATCATGTGCAACAAAGCCCTTTTGACGCTCAAATCCCAATTTATCAACAATTTTATAGGTTGCATTTAAAGATGGAATAATGTTGTACATAAAGTTAGATACATTGATGCCATAAGGAACCAGCGAAACAACCTTTGCTGTTTGATCGACACTGAAAATATTTGATGTAATATAGGCATCAGAAGCATTGGCAACAGGCATGAATTGATATACCATACCGGTTACACCGTTTTCGGCAATAACTTCGATAAAAATATTCTGATTAACCAATACATCTACATAACTATCAGTGTAATTCAATGTTTTTAAGGCAACAAAGGCACCTTTCTCATTAATAATATTAACAGAGGAATAATTAGGCATCACTAATTTCGTGATAGCGTCTTTCAGCAATGTTCCAGTGGCTACAACGTCGATGACACCCTTGCCAAAATTAGAACCATCAGGATTCACTGTTGTTTTAACAGTATAGAATGTTGATTTTATGATTGCATCTGAACTTAAACCAATGGCAGTTACATTTAATACATATTGTGTCACATTGGCGCTATCGGCAGACATTACCTTCAGAATATCACCACTTTTTGGCATATCTGTAGCAAGTAACTCAACCGCACCCGACAATACTTTGAGGCTTTGGGCTGTATCCGCTTTTATAATATTGTTATAAAAATCGGCAACAGTTGTTCCTTGTTTCACACCTCTGATAGTTTCTTTCATTGTGAAGCCTTCGCTTACTTTATAAACGACAGAAGTAACTGTTGATTTATAACTTGTTGCAGGAATCATGTAATGTTTGCCAACATCTTTTAATACAAATAACATTGTGCGTGGCCAGCCATACCCTGCTGCACCTAAACGATCACCATCAACTACATTCCATTCTTCGCTGTCAGGAACTCCTTTAAGCCCAAAAGAAACAACAGGTTCTGGGTTACCTTTTGTGATGTGTGGTTTACGCTGGTATGCAAACGGACTACCTTGGCTGAGATCTCCACCACGTAAAATCCATGATTTTCCATCACCTCCAATAAAATCTATTGCACGAAAATCGTCCGGGTCTGTTGCCGGTTTTAAACCTTGCTTAACAGAGTCGTTCAAAATTTTAAGTAAGGCAATAGTAGCATATTGATGAGGTTTCCCAAGCGGTGTTCCATTTTCAACAAGTGTAGTCTCGCCCCATTGATTTATAAAATTATGACATGGTGCTGCAATTGTGTTAAACTCAACATCAACTTGCGATATTAAAGGGTTTCCAGATGATAGATCTTTCCAGGCGTTGTCGCAAATAATACCTCCATTGGTATTGGTGCGTGCCAATGTAAATACACCGCCTGGCTGAACGATGGTATTTACCGAAAGATCCTTCTCTGCAAGGTATGGGCTGGCTTTCCAGATGCCCTCTGACGCTGTCCACTTATAACCCGGAATATACTTCTCGTAACGCATGTTGTAAGCTTCAGTCTGATTATTTTGTATTGATGTAGCAAGCGCACTACCACCATAATTTATAATCATATAATCACTTAAATCGAGTGGTTGATTTCCCGGATTGGTAATCTCTAAAACACTTGTTCCATTCCAGTTCCAGTTTTTAACCACTTCAGAAAAGAAAGGTTCGGCAGCATAAGGTTGTATGTTATCGTATGATACCTCTTTGTTTAAAACAACGTTGTAAGTTGCTGTGGTTTTATTATCCTCGGCTACTACTTTGAAAGAGGTGGTTCTGTCGGCCATCGAGCCTGATAAACTCTTTGCACGGGTAACTTCGATAGTGGCTTTGGTATCGTTTGTTTTTCCGATTAATGCAGGAATACCTTCGTATACAAGTGGAACTTCCAAATTATAATTGAGTGTTTTCTGTCCAAACGATGGAATAGTATCACCTTTCCATCCAAAGAGTCCTTTGTAATATTCAGGAATTTCGGGCCATGTAATTGATCGTAAATCGACATTGTCGCTTGGAATATAAGCGCCAATAGAAATCACATAATCCTTTTTTAAGCCATTTTGAGAAGTTACTCTAATTTTGTCGCCATCTGTAAGGTCTGGTTTTTTTACTCCATTGGCAAATACCACTTCCAGGGTTGCGTTCGATGGCTTTTCAAGTAATTCCAATAAACTATCCACACGTGTAGCGTAAGGTACTCCGCCATTTGGACCCCAAATTGAATCGATTCCAGAAGCATTGGCTGTTACCCTTGGCCATGGTTGATATCCTGCATCAATATAACCGCCATCGGGTTGTCCGTTATATTTGGGCAGAAGCATGTTGGCAGTACCAGCAGGAGCTTTAACTTCGATATCGAAAGTTTCACGGGTAAGCTGATCACCACAGACATAAATTACGAGTTTGTCGCCGGTGTGTGCGGCTGTTGAAGTAGAATCTTCAGTAAAAATATATTCCCATCCAACTCCTGGAGCCTTCTTAAAATGGCTGATAAATGCATCCCTGCGACCCACGCCCCATGGTACAACCATTTTTTTATTGGCTAAATCAACCGTAATAACATCCGATTTCAGCGTATTTGCATTTAATTGATAGTTTCCATGATTTCCAACAGTCCACGGAACCATTCTCCAACCAGTAGCGCCGCCAATCTGTGGAATTGGAATCCATTCTGAATCTTCCAGACCAACACCTCTGGCTTTTTCAAAATTCAGATTGCCTTTTTTAACACTATATTTTCTAATAAGATATGCGTATTTTGTGGCACCTGTAAAACCAGCAACATCATATCCTTCGGAATATGGTCCACGTCCATGTTGTTTTCCGCCAGTATCTAAAAACATACCACCCACCTGATCGACCACGCAAGAGTCGCCATTATTCAATTGTTGTTGAAGAAATATTCCGGTCTGTCCGCCCCACATCTCATTGAAAATGCTGTATTTCTTAGAAATACTGTCAAGAGCATTTGACACTTTATTACCAGGCATATTAGGTATATGCATCTGGATATCGACTTCGCTTAACAAGTTTTCCGGAGTAGATCTTTCACTAAACTTGTAGTTACCCAATTTATACATATTGGCGTCGTAGTCGCTAACGGTAGCAAATACAAATGATTCGCCCGGCTGCAACATTTTATCAGGGAATATAGCCCATGCCTGCCCTGTAGACTTTCCATTAATAATGGCATTGCTCAAAATCTGACCAACTTTGAACTTTTTCAGGTCAATAGCTTCTGTACCCATGTTTGTGAATTCAACGTAAGCGCGGTGGGTATCGTGCAACCTCGCTTCGGTAATAAGAAACGTTTTAATGGTATCCTGAGCAAACATTGCCTGCCCAAATACCATTAGCAAGAAAAGTAGTAAAAATGACTTCATAATTTAGTTTTTTAGTTTAACAATGGTTAAAACAACTTCTAATTTCAATGTTGTAAAAGAATATTTTCGATTCTTTTTATTTTAAAGATTCTTGCAAATTTGGTGTAAAATACCTAAAACAGACCGCATCGATTGTTCAAATGTGGGACATCAATTGTTCATGTAGCTATTTTCTCGCTAAGAATGAAAGGGCAATTGTGCAACAACCCAAAGCGAAAAAACCATAACACATTGATTATAAACGATGAGATAAACCCGGTTTAAGAGATATCCTGGGTACTTCCCATTTCGGATGGAGAATAACCAAAGTATTCTTTAAAGCATTTGGTGAAATATTTTGGACTTGAGAACCCGACCATGTAAGCCACTTCAGAAACACGCACGCCTTTCTTTTCGGATAATATCTGATGGGCTCTTTTTATTCTGACATTGAGTAAAAATTCTTGTCCGGATTGTCCTGTTAATGTTTTAATCTTTCGATAAAAAGTAGAATGGCTTAGGCCAAGTTGCGATTCCAACGAATTAATCGTGAACTCTTCATCCGACATGCTCTCTTCTATAGCCTTCATTAATGTTGCCAGAAATTTTTCATCGACTGATGTAACTGTGATTTCAGATGGCTCTAAAACCACACTTCGCTGAAATAATTTTCTCAGATTTTCTCTCGATTGCAGTAAATTGTTAATTCTTAAAAGCAGATATTCCATTTCAAATGGCTTGGGAATAAAATCATCGGCGCCAATTTCAATTCCTTCATATTTTGTTTTTAAATCGACTTTGGCCGTCAACAAGATAACCGGAATATGACTTGTAATAATGTTTGACTTAATGGCTTTACAAAACTCAATGCCATCCATACCGGGCATCATCACATCGCTTACAATAAGGTCGGGCATTTTCCTGAGCGCAATCTTTAACCCGTCGGCACCATTGTTGGCAGTAAAAACGTTGTAGTTATTTTTCAACCCATTCCTGATATAATTCAGCATGTCAAAATTATCTTCTATAACAAGAATACCCTTAAAACTGGTATTATCCGCCTCATTATCAGTTTGTTCATCATTAATATCTTCATTCATATAAATATCTTCAGTACTAAATGCACCGGCAGCGGTTGCATTTTTCAACACCAAATCGGGTATAAAAAAGCGGATAATGGTGCCTCCATTGGGGTTGCTTTCCGCTTCAACTATCCCGTTATGAACTTCGATAATATCTTTGGTATGCGACAATCCGATACCATAACCATTTCCATCCTGCGGGGTTCCCTGGTAAAAACGATCGAAGATTAGTTTTTCCTGTTCTTTGGTAATGCCTATTCCGGTATCAGTTACCTCCACCTGAATATACCGATTGTTGGAAAGGTCGTGCGACAATCCGGGAATTAACTTAAACACGCGTTGAATCTTTATTTTAATACTCCCCGATGAAGTGTACTTTATAGCATTGGAGAGTATATTAAAATAGACCTTGGCAAACAATCCAAGATCAATTTCAACGATCATTTGCTCTCCCTGATTTTCCAAACAGAGTTCCAATCCCTTCTTTTTAGCTGCATAAGAAAAATGTGAAATTTCGTTGTTTGAAAAAGAGATAAAATCAACTGATTCTAATTTGGGTGTCAGAATACTTCTTTCAGCTTTTCTGAAATCAAGTAACTGCTCCACCAGATCGGCAAGGCGCTTTACATTTCGTTTTATCAGTTGTAAATCTTCATTTAATTCTACTGAACATTTATTGGCAATAATATTATTTAATGGCCCGCTTATCAGTGTTAAAGGGGTTCTAAGGTCGTGAGAAATATTGATAAAAAACCTTGCACGCATTTCATCGAGTTTAAGCAGTTTCTCGTTGTGCTCTTTTTCGAGTAAAAGATTTCGTTTGGTTGTTAAACCAATTACTGTGTAATGCGAAAAATAGATAAACAGCAAAACAACAAATAGCAGATAGAGGATAATTGCAATCCATGTAAAGAAAAAGGGTGTTTTTATGCGTATCTCAAGCGTTGTTGGATTTTCGTCCCAAACGCCATCGGTATTGGTTGCCTTTACTTTAAAAATATACTTACCATGACTTAAATTGGTGTAATTTACGTTTCGGTTAAGCGCATCGGTGTACTTCCATTCCTTGTCAAATCCTTCGAGCATATAGGCATACTTAACCTTTCCGGCATTGGGATATAACATTGCAGAGAATTTAAACCCCAAATTTTTATGTCTTGGCGAAAGTTCGAGTAGCTGGGTATGCAATATGCTATTTTTGAGCGGAACATACCTTCCTATTTCCTGACCAGATTTAATTAGTTCGTTATTGAGAAAAAAGTCGGTAATCAAAGTTCTTGGTTTCAATTTACTTTCCTGAAAGTCAGCCGGATAAAAAGCATTTATACCGTTTATGCCTCCCATCACTACTTCCCCGTTTTTTGTCTTAAATACAGTATGTTCAGAAAACTCGTTGCTTTGCAACCCATCGTCCATATTGTAATTCATAAAAGATTCCTGTTCGGGCGAAAATTTCGACAATCCGCCATTGGTGCCCAACCACAAGAAATTCTTATCATCTTCGACTATAAATTCGATCATATTATTTGGCAGGCCATCTTTTTTAGTATAATTCTTAAAAGTACGCTCACCGGTCGCCGAATTATATATCACCTTGTTTAACCCTTCGTAAGTTCCAATCCAAAGATTTTTATTTTTGTCCTGAATAATAGAGCGAACATAATTATTACTTAAGGAGTGATCGTTTTCGCTCATTTTATATACCTCGATATCAACAGGATTGCATTGCTTGTCGAGCTGAACGACATTCAGGCCCCCGCCTTCGGTGCCAACAATCAACTGGTTATAGATATCGTCGAAATATAACACCCGGCAATTATTTGCCGAGATCGCGGGCTGAGTCGTTTTGTCAATCTTTGCAATAATCTCAATTCGATTGTTATTTATTTTAATATGTCTAAGCCCATTCAATGTCGCACACCAATACTGGTCGTTTCGGCAATGTGTCACAAAAAAAACAGCCAGATTAAACTCTTCGTAAGTATCCAAAATTCTAAAAGATGAACCATTAAGTTCAATTAAAGAGATGCCATTACCCGAACAAACTAAATAGAGATTATCGCGGTATTCACTTATATAATAAATTGGGTCAGTATCGAATCCAAGTTTGCTCGATTGCTTTGTTTCCCTGTCAATTAAGTATAGGCCATTGTTGTGAGTCCCAGCCAAAATGCGGTTTTGTTTATCAACCATCACCGCCCTGATAAAATTAACATTGGATAAATCGCTACTTGTAGATTTGATGCGGTAATACTGGATTTTTTTTAATTCCGGATCTAAGATATTTACGCCAGAACCAATGGTTCCAACCCAAAGCGTGTTGGTACTTGAAACATAGAGAGAATATATAAGGTTCGAATTTAAGCCTGCCGCATTATTCGGATCATTTTGCAGGCTTTCTATATTCACAATCTCCTCTTTTCCGAAATCATAATTAATGCACAGCAATCCTTTATCAATTGTTCCAATCCATAATTTCTGGTCATGGTCGAATGTTAAGGTCCCATATTTTTTCGAAAATTTTCCCAGAAAATCACTATCCTGCATTATATTCCTAAAACTCTTTTTTTCAGGATTATACCTGATTATTCCTTTTCCACCATTAGATATCATCCAAATATTACCGGATGTATCTTCTACCATACTAACTATCGACTTATATTCATCAATTGCCAAATCTTCAATGATCACCGGATCAATTTTATCAGATTGAAAGATAATTCTTGAAATGCTATAATTTGTCTGCACCCAAATTCCGCCATGTTTACTTGGTATCAATTTGAAAATTATATCGTTTGTATTCGATTTACTGCTGAATTTGCTAAGTTTTTGAAAACTTTTTTCAATATCGTCTAAATCAAAGCTTTTAACAGAGCCTCTCCATAATCCATTGTTTGTTCCAATAAATATATAATCTTCATAAATAAGCATACTCCAAACCGACAATTTCTCTGATGTTTTGTTAATTTTCACTTTATAAATCAACTCTTTACGCTGGTCGTAAAAATTCAATCCATCGTCGGTACCTATCCAGATACGTTCATTCTTGTCTTCGGCAAGACTTCTTACTGTATTGTTGCTTAGAGCATGGGGAATAGTTTTATCTGTATTGAATATTTTGAATGAATAGCCATCGTACCGATTAAGCCCATCGACCGTACCAAACCACATAAATCCATTGCTATCTTCAAGAAATGTATATACTTCGCTCTGCGAAATACCATTTGCAGTAGTCAAATGCGCAAATCGATAATCTTTCGACTCAACGATCAGACTTAATAACAACGCAATAAAAACTAAACTTAGCTTGCTCCACATATACCCTGTTTCAGAAATTAACAATACACCAACAACATTACTATTTCATTACAAAAGGATAAAATTAATTAAATCTGTTTCATCTGCGAATTCTTCTTTCGGGGAATTCTGCTGCAAACAATTAGTAGGTTATATTTGAACTGTAAGTTACCCTTTATACATTAATTGGACACCTTTTTGGCTGGGGCATTAAAACAAAATAAAAAACAATGGAACGCGGAATAAATATAATCTGGCGCCCGCCTGCTGCCGCGGACAGGGATCAAAACAGCAAAATATAAGGTAATGAGGTAAAAATCAAATGTGCAACTTTTCTTTTATGTAACTACTTTGTTTTTCAGGTCACCTCTGTTTCGTCCGAAAGGAGGTTTTTACATTGAACGACACTTTCGCGCGGACGGTTTTTCCCCTTCTTCTTTGCCTCCGGGCTAAAGCCCAGAGCTATTCATAACCCGATGAAACGAACATGCCGCGGGAATAATTTTAAAGGAGGCGGCACAAAAAGAAATGAAAATATAGT
>JAHEYU010000143.1 GCA_023251435.1 Bacteroidota bacterium | reverse complement strand
TCGTATCACAACCGCTTGTTGCAGTTGCATATACCCAACCATAACCATTACCGGTGCCCTGGATGGTGCATCTGTATCCGTAAGCAGAACCAACTATTTGCATTGGTCCGTAAACAGACCAAGTCACTTGCTTCGCATTCGCTTCGGTAAACAATTCGTTACCGCATGTAATGGTTGTGTTTCCATTTATGACAGGAGTAGCCGGAGCACCTACCCCAACCGTTTTTGCAGGTAAAATTACATTACCGCAATTGGATGTTAAGGTAGCTTGAATTGTTCCCTGCCCTGTACCAATGGCTGTAAATGTTTTTGGGTTTCCGGGTTGTTGATCGAACGAAATATTTGAACTACAATTCCAACTAACGATTGATCCGGCAGGTACATTATTAACTGCAAATGTTGTGCCGGAAGGGCAAACGGCGGAGGGGCCGGAAAGGGTAACATTAGTATATTGGAAGGGGCTTCCAACACCAACGGCATACCATGCATCGGTTACAGTCTTAACTTGGCAGGTATTAGCTCCATACAGTTCTGTGGCGGCTTGTATTGTCAAATCTCGGGCAGAAGCAAAATTTGTACTTGCAGTAAACTTGTAACGCTCAGTTCTCCATGCAATACTAGCGGCATCAGTTATCCCGATTCCAGTAATATTAAAGGTGTTTCCTAAGTCGTTAGTTTGATTCCCTCCGCTTCCCTGACTTACCAGAAAAAACCAATGACTTAGAACTGTCGCGTTTACATGTGAAAATATAATTAAATCAGCACCATTATACCAGCTTGTACCTCCATAGGTATCCGGATAGTTACCTTCGGTAGTAAATCCATTTCTGAACCCTTCTGTGTTTGGATTACGTAACGAACGCAAGCAGCTAAACCCGTTTCTCATTATTTCTTCGCCAACTTGCCAACATTGTTTTGTCGGAGCTGCCCAATTTTCGACGCATGCAGCCCAGATATCGCTCATGCCCTCGTTTAAGACTATTGCTTCGGGCGTGTAATTATCAGAAAGAATCTTAGCAGTACCTTGCCCACGCATAGTTGAAACACCTTGGCAAAAACCATGTCCAATTTCATGGGCAACCACGTCAAGTGAAACTACCGGATTAAAAGCAGTTTGGCCATCAGCATACACCATTTTTTCGCCATCCCAAAAAGCATTGTCGTTATCAGAATAGTGATTTGGGTCAATACTCGGCAGATCAGCATGCACATAATTCAATAAAGGGGCGCCGGAGCCATTCCAACTGTTAACCCCTCTTACCGAATTCCAGTAGGCATAAACCCTTTCGGCACCCCAATGGGCATCTAAGGCAGCATCGTCAAGGTTCGCATGGTATTCAGTGGATGTCCAAGTGTTATTGCTGTCAGTAAAAACGGGAGCCTCGGAAAATATCGTGCGCCCCCTCATATTGTATGTTTCGATTCGCACTGAATTGGTGAGTTCCATGAGGTGATATGTCCCCGAATTCAAATCAGTAGTAATAGATTGGTTACCACTATACCTTGTATCGGCTGAGCCTATGGCATTGGTATCGAAAATCAGGTTTTGTTTCCCCAGCAAGTCTCCAGTAATGGCATCAATATATATATTGTTACGGCTTAACGGATAGTGCGCATAAATATTGAATTTAAAGGCCAACCGATATGCTTTGGAAACATTGTTGTAAGCAATTACCTTTTCGCCCTTTGGATAATAGGTAGCAGCATTATCGTTTTTCAGTTCTTTAATAAACTGTTCTTCCTCTTTAATCTGCCATTTGTATGTCTTTGCGCCAATTGCCTCAAGGGCTTTGACCAGAGCTTCACTTTCACTTAGCTTGGCATTTACATCCACTGTGCCAACGTTAAGGAAATCGCCATTTACACTTTCCACTAGTCCATCTTTTATATGGGCAATGTACATGCCGTTCTCGACATTGATTCCTTTATACGTTTGCTGGTAAAAATGATGAGTATAACCCAACTCGTCCGGACGGGATTTTTGTTCCGTGAGATCATCATCTTTGCCCGCTTTTACGAGGTCCTTGATAGCCTCTTTACTTTTTGACACGTCAATCTTTTTAATTTTCGTATCGAACACCCTAAAAGTAATCACACTGTCCTTGGTGTAACTTGTTTTTACGACACCTTCCTGGGCAAACCCGAATGATATACATACGATTGCGCCTAATAGAATGAGTAATAATTTTCTCATAATAATGTAATTTAAAGATTAATAGATTATTCTTTTTAAAAGAAGGCCGTTATTGCCAACGGCATAACCTGTCCCTGAAGAAGTAAAAATCATCTTATTTAATGCGTAATCTGAAGAAGGGATTTCATGTTCCTGAGTCCAGGTTTTCCCTCCGTCAGAGGTAGAGCAAATTGTTCCAACACCAAAGATGAACCCATGTTGTTCATCAACAAAGTTACATTTGGCGAACAATTTGCTTTCGTATCCTTTATAAATGCTTGTCCAGGTAATGCCACCATCAGTAGTTTTAAGTAATTCAGAGCCCGACACCGTTGTCTCAATTACACTTCCTTCATGAAGGTCAATGACAATATACCCAACATTGGCAGAGATAAAAGACATTCCTTCGATGTTTTTAAATTTTTCAGGCAACTGCTGCCAGGTATTACCTCCATCGGTAGTTTTTACCATAATGCCCGAGTTAAAACTATCCCAACTAGCACCGCCTGAAGCATATCCAATACGGTTGCCAAAAAACTGGATAAACTGGAACCCGTCATAAGCTATCCGGTCAAAAACCAGTTCTGCGCTTATTCCACCATCGGTTGTTTTGTAGATAGAACTTCCCCACAGATAAAAGCCTATGTCATTATTGAAAAAATACGAGGGTGTTCCTTTAATACCTACTTGTTGCCAACTCCTCCCGCCATCATACGTTTTAAAATTTCCACAAAATATTTTTAAATGGTTAAAGCAATATAAATTTGAGAAACCGCTTGGGGTTAATAAATCAAAACAGTTTTGTTTCCATGTTTTGCCAGCATCATCACTTTCGAAAATGCAGGTCTTTTGGTAAGTATCATCAAACCTGCTTATAACCATTATAGTATCGTTAGGTAAGGCAAAGATATCATCCAGATCGCCGGTATAATTAAGGTTTACCACTTCCCATTTTACTCGTTTCTCGTCATCTTTTCGGCATGAAATAATGGCCAATACCGATAATGTTATTATTATCGCTGATAAAAATATTTTCATGTTTTTAATTTTAGTTAAACAAATTTGCTTCTTATCGAAATAAATATTTCTGGGTGATAGCCATTCTATGTTTTGGTTTTTAGGGTGATTGGCAGTTAAATAAACATATACTATTGATTCCAAAAACACCAAAAGATTACTATACGTATCTGCTCACTAAGATCAGTATTTTTCCTAAACTTGATTTCAACCACACTGTCAGTTTCCTGAAAATAAATACACTCCCCTTTTCGCCATAAATAAAGGCATTTTGTGAAGAGGCTGATTGGATAAAAAAGAGAACTAACAAACCAATAAATATTGCTTTCATTTTATTCTTCTTTTTAAGGATGTTAAAACACAATTATTAGAATAGGAAGAATAAGTTGTATGAGCTTTTGGCGTACATGGTTCAAATATATCCGCATTAAGTGAAACTGTTTCACCAGTCAAAGGTATCTCCAATGCGTTTATTGTAGCAGGAAAATTACATATATCACTAATGTACTCCATTGATACTCTGATAATACATAATAGTGCACTTTTTGTGTCTTTATGATAACTAATGAATTGTGATTTCTCACCATCAAAACTGAGGCTTCGCATTTCGTTCTCTGAAGTTTTGCTTGCATCAAAAAGTAAAACATCTTGAATTGTTATCTTCCTTGTGAAAGATGTATCATTGTTACATGGACATTTTATATATTCCAATGGAATATCTTCATATTTTTTTTCTTTCTCACACCCTGCCCCCATCAATGTAAAGATCAGGACAAAAACGCTGAGTTTTAAAATCATTGTTTTCATTCTGGTTAGTTTTTTTTGTTAGTGGTTTTGTTATTTTAAAAATAATTTGGTTGTTTAGGTGGTGGCCGTTCCATAATTTTTTGTGTTGGGTA
>JAHEYU010000105.1 GCA_023251435.1 Bacteroidota bacterium | reverse complement strand
AAACGGTTTTCTCAAGCCGATCCCAGGTTGCTAGTTCTGCATTGCTAAAATTGATTTTGATGATTGGTGAGGTGGAATTGATGTTGAGGGACTCCTCTCCGCATCGGGCAGACGGGATGCCAGCAATCTCCAGTCTGGCGCCGGTAGCAGTGCGTGTAAGTACAGCGTTGGCAAAAGCACTGGGAGGCAATTCTGAAGAAGAGCGGGGAGGTTTGTCGCTGGAGGTATTATCACCGCCAGATGAGTTGTAAACGGTCTCGAAAAGGCCATCGCCAATAATATAAGTTTCTGCGGAGTTTTCGCCGCTGCCAATCACAATGGCACTGAGACTAGCTACATAAAATTGCAGTTGCTCCCACACTTTCAGATTGAGTACGCTTCCCCGAATCCTGAACAATTCCTCTGAGGACATATTGACCTGTCCGTATGGCGGGGTGGCTCCCCATATAGGTACATCCCGGTGCGTACACAATCGATAAACAGAAGTACCGTTACCTTTGAACCACATATTCCACTCATCCACAACACCGTTATCTTTGCCGGTAACCACAAGAATGGGGTCTTTCACATCCCCGGTGGCGGGCTTTTTGGGAATAGTTGTGGATGGGTTTTGGGCGTTGAGGTTGAAAAATAATAGTAAAATGAAAGTTACAAGTGCCAGATGTTTTGTCATTTTTTGGTTTTTATTTTGAATTTATTCATTCCAGTTGAAACACTTTCAGGACATTTTTCCATTTTATCCCGGGCTTATACATTCGTAAAACTCAGTAAAATTACTTTTTAGTCAGGCTCCAAGTAATGGTAAGGTCGCTTTGTGTGACGGATCCTGAACACGAATCACTTTGAGTGCTGGTTCCAATGGCGGCATCCACAATCCAGCCACCCAATGGCATAGTTATCTCTGAAGAAAAACCGCCGCCACCTTCCAAACTGCCGCTATTGGTACCATTGGCTGTTACCATTCCCACACTAATCGATGTTTTACCTTCTAAAACATAAATGCTGACATCCGCCTGACAGGTGCATGAAGCAACAGTCGATGAATTTCCTTCTGCGCCAGTAAGCTGTTCAGAATAGTTTACAGTGCATTGAGCAACATCATTATTGACCGCGCAATGGACAGAAAGATCGGACTTGGTGCTGCCACCAGGTTTACCCGGATCATCAGCATTCAGTAATTTTTCATAAGTGTGTTGTTCAATTTTAATAGTTCCTGTCCATGTTTTTTCGCGGCAGAGTTGGTTATTGTATTGATGCAATTCATCAATAAGTTGTTTCGAGAGATTTTCGATTGCATCAAGTGACTCATCTCCATTGGGCGCGCTTTCAGCAATTCTGGTGATAACCTTATCCTGACCCTTTTTGACAATAAATGCATCGATCATTGTAGTGTTTTCAAGAATCCTGATTCTAAGATGAACCAGATAGTCGCATTTCATTGCCTCGGCAATATTCGATAATTGATTTACATCTCCTGCTCCGAGTAACTCTTTTTGTCTTTCCCAATCCAATATCGCAACAACATCTGATTGGCTTAAATAACTGGCGCATGGAATTTTATTTTTGAGCCCAATGGAAAACTGAGATTCAAAGTAGGTTAGGTATGAAGCAGCTGACTTGTTGTTCGCAGAAAGCATTACGTAGAATTTGGGGTCAGCTGCATGCAGGTATTCTGCCAATATCAGCAACAGGAGAATAAGGGCTGTTTTGTTGTTCATTTTGTTTATTTCTTATCAATTAAAACTCCCAATTTCTCAACCGGAAGGTTGTTAAAAAACAATCCGCCAAAATCAGTAAGACCACCGTTACGTGGAATGAATTTTTCCAATTCCTCTTCTGTTTCAGGCCGGTATTGCCACGACAGGTATTGTATGGCTGTAACCGGTAGTGAGCGGTCCCAGCAGTCCGGATTAAATTTTACCACTGCTCTGCCTTCGCCGCGTGAATTAATCGTCGAAATTCCGCATTCTTCAGAGGTACATGACCAGGCCGGAAGATTCAATTCTTCGGCTGTGAAGTTTTCAAATTCCTGTTTTATTGCCTGGTACAGCCTTGGACGCATTTTGCGATCGGGGTCGGGATTAAAGTTCATTTTAGCCCAGGCTGCAACCATCTTTTCGTAATTGATGCTGTCAATCTCGTGTTTTACTTTGTAGTACGCCAGCTTCACTTCCATAATCTCCTCAACGGTTACCGGAATCCAGATTTCGGGCCTGTCGGGGTTAAAAACAAGTAAGGTTCCTTTAAACCAACCTCCTTCTTCATACAATCTCACACCGGGGGCAAATTCTTTGATGACCGGTGCTGTGGTATAATAATTTCTGAGATTTTTGCGTGCTTTTTCCAGCGGTTGTTTCAAATGTGGCGGGTCGTCGGTTTTAAATTCGGCTTCGTCGAATTGGGTGCTGATATAGTAAATCGGGCTGTTGACAAAGATTTCCGTTCCATGAGCCGTATTCCCTGTTGCCCTGCATGGCACCCCTTTTTCAAGGTAAAAATGAAAAAATGAAAAACCTATGATACTTCGCATCCCAAAGTCTTCCTGTCTTTTTATTTTATCGCAATATAATCCTGACAGGAGAACCATAGCATCGAATCCTTTGGGACGATCTATAACCGAATCGTTCCGGCGCACCCATTCAACAATGGAAGATAGCTTATTTTGTAACGTGGGTACATCTACACCTGTACATTTGTCGAGGCGATTATCAAAAATAAACTTCCCGGGTTTATCGGGCTGATATTGGAAGGATTGGGCGAATGAAATAAAAGTTAGCAAAAGCAGGACAATTGCTAAAATCAGATATTTGGAAATAATTATTCCTTTCATAATAAGTTATTTACCTTATTTTTTGAATCACATTTTACAATTATTAATCTCTTTTCAGATTGAAATTGTAGGTTACTGTGGTTTTTTCTTTGGTTACAGGATCTTCTGTCTGGTACGAACCATTTTGGCTAAGTATCTTATCGATTCCGCTCCCAGGAAAAGGCCCCAATTTTAAATTAAGCGGTACATCTGCTTTTTTGGTGATTGTTACGGGGGGCTTGTTAATCACGTCGCAGGTTCCCTCGGCATGTATTTCAGTTTTAACCTTTAAATCACCCGTTTTTGATGCTGCCATTACTTCTATTGTATAAGTTCCATCTTCCAAAAAGGTAATTTCTGTTCGGGCATCGGGAATGTTTTTACCTTTTGAAACGCTTTCAATTGAAAGACCTTCGATATTGGCTGTTTGAATAATTTTTTCGGTATAAACCCGGGATCCTTTTCGGCCTGACGGACAGAGGTAACATTCGTTTAGTTCGTTAGTAAGGCGTTCCTCTCGCAGTGTGTAAGAGAGACTTCCATCTGTTAAATATTTGTCGGTTTTATTTAGTTTCCAGATTTCTACACTTTTTTCGTTAATCTCAACTTCCTTTTTGTATTGTTTATCAGCGCCGTTACAGTATATCGGGTAGGCATCGGTAGTTTTTTCGTTTCTTTCTGTTTTAACTTCAAAATTCATTGTGCCTGTATATGGGCAAATTTCATATTTCGACAGCTCCTTTATAAACTTAGTAACTGCTTGAGAAGAATGACTCAATATCAAATCAGCGGAGGTAGTTTCAATTGCAAAATTGACAAGTTTCTTTCCTTTTTTATCGGAGCATTTCAGGCTTGCGATGGCCATTTCATCGCTTATCGGGTAAAAACAAAACGATACCCAATAGTCGGAATTATTGAGATGGGTAAGCAGTTTAGTTTTTCGCTCCTCTACTTTTTGGTCACCAAAAGCAGGATTTCTTTGTAATTCAAGTTCGGGCAGACAAAATCTTGATATGTCTTGTAATAAAGAGATTCTTGCGCATGGAAATTCTTTTTGAATAGCCTGATTAACATCAACAATAAAAACAGCATTAAATGATTTCGAAAGTACCTGTTGTTCGCGGTTTTCGCCACTATACGACCCATCAAAAAGAAAGTAAACTTCCTGACTGTAAATTGAATTTGTATTCAGCAGGAGGAAAATAACAGCTATTATGGCAATGGCTTTTTTCATTCGGCCTGAATTTTACAGTTAGGAAACTTTTGTTTCAGAACCTCAACCTCCGTTTGGGGGATTCCGGTTTCCCTGATGCTTAACTCTTCAAGGTTTTTTACAAGACTACTTAATGGTTCTAAGGTTTGAACCGGATTAGAATTGATGTTTAATATTTTTAAATTTTTAAGCTGAACTAAACTTGAAGGTAAAGCTGAAAGCTGGTTTCCATAAAGAACCAGTGTATTTAGCTCACGAAAAAGCATGATGTTTTCAGGGATTTTTTTCATACCTGCATCAAATCCAACCATGTAAAGCTCGTACAAGGGATAATTTTTTGCTTTATTGAGAATGGAATTCAGATCAACAGGAACAAGGCTTTCGACTCCAATAATAATTAAGGTTTTTATTGATTTGAATAACTCCATTTGCGATACAAGTGTTTGAGTAATTGGAACTGAAAAATCGAGAATCAGCGTTGTGCACTCGCTTAACATGGCCGGATTTAATCCTTCTGCCTCGTCATTCCTGTAATCTTCCTTAATTTCTTCGCGAATAGGTTTGGCCAGTAAAATATCGGCACCCTCTCCTTCGCGAACAATCTTCATCATCTGGTTCCACAACTTGTTACTGTAATCATCCATTTCCTTCTGCATTTCATTTTTTGCCGCCTCATCAGAAGGAGTTTTTGTGTCACCCGGTTGGGCTTGCTGTTGAGCCTGGCTATTTTTACGCAATGCCTGGGTCAGTTTTACGGATAGCGCCTCGATCTTTGCATTAGCTTCTTTTGCTGCCACCGGGTCGCTCCAATTGGTATTTTTCCTGATGGTTGACATTTGCGCGCGAATGGAAGCTGCATCGTTGCCCGTATTTTGGGCGGAAACCATCATGCAAATGACCAGAAACAGAAACAGGATTTGGATTTGCTTCATTGGGATTATTTGAATGAATGAACCCTTTTTATCGATACATCTGGCTTATTCTATTCCGATGTATACATATTTTGGAGTGATGTGGTTGTATTTGTATATATCACTCAATTGGCGCAGAAATGACTCAACCTGCTGAAGTCCCATTAAGCCCGGCTCCGCATCTATTTCAACTCCGGTTTGGGAGGCAGTTACCTGGTAAGTCAGTTTTTCGAGCCGGTAATAAGGCATGAGGGAGGCTTGCATAAAAGTTTTATACCTCGACAAAATTTCGAGATACTTTGGACTTTGCAGGTTGCAATAACTAATCTGAAGATCTCTGATTTGATTCGTTAAAGCCTTGATTGCATTATCATTTGGCCGGTTCTCTTTTTTATAGTCTTCGTTCAGCTTCTCCTCCAATTCTTTAATTTGAGCTTGAATAGCCACTGCATTTTTGTCGTTATCCAATTCCTGAAATTGAATCATATATTTTGTTGATTGAGCGTTGAGGCTATCGGTCAATTGTCTCTGTTTGGTTAAAAGTTGATAATTCTTCATATCTGTGGCAGTTTTTTTCTGAACTGCCAGCGGATCGGCCATAACTTCAGCCTTTTTCTCGGTAGCGTAAGCCGTTGCCCATGCAGTTTGCCCGGCCTTATCCATTTTTTTCAGGTTGTCGATCTCGCCCATCGAAATATTCATACTTTGTTGAATCATCTGGTCGGCCATTGCTTTTTTCTGGGCTTCATAGGCCTTCTTCTGATCACCAGTAGCCCCTTTATTCTGTTTTTCCAATGCCATCATCTGCTGCATCAATTCGGGGGATACACCGGTTCGCGCCATCGCATTTTGCATCATTTTACCTTCATTTGCCTTCATTTTTGCTTCTATTTCATCCTTCCGACGCGAGATCTCTTCTTCTAACTGGTCATGAACTTCCCCAATTTTTTGAATAAAAGCCGTTTTGGCATCATCTTCCCCTTCGCTACATACATTTCCCGGAGGTACGGGTAACAAACCCAGAAAAGCTTCAGGCATCGTTTGTGCATTTGTAACGTTTACTGTGATTATCAGCACTAATACCACGAGAAATTTTTTCATACCTGTTTTTTATATTTTTAGACTGAAACTTCATAATTACTAAAGCTCAATTTAGCGAACTCTGTAAAAGGAAGAACGCTTAACTGATCTCTATGAATTGGTTGAATTACTTCAACTCAATTAATTCGGTACGCGATAGTAGCTTCCCGTTTTTGTCATAGCTTTCTGTTTTTACTATACCTACACCTTTTGCGTACCAATCGGTATTTTTCGAATTAACCTTTAAGCCCATTACGGAGGAGTTTACATCACACGAAAATTTGTACCCTTTGAAAGTACCGGCGACAACAGTTATATCTTCAATGGCTTCAACTTTACGGTTAGTCACATTGGCTGACATTTTCATATTGACGAAACCCATTTTCAGTGCCATTTCAACATTGGCATCAGGAAGTACATCACCGGGATTTGGATTCGATGGAACTTCCAGGTTATTCCCGGTGATTTCAATTTCAACCGGAATCGTACCATCCTGTTGAAAGGCAGACTTATTGATAAAATTGCTCATGTCGAAATAGATTTTATCGCCTTTCTGTTGAATGGTAATTTCTTCTTTGAATACAAGCTTGTCTTTCGGATCAATCGATTCGACCTGATAAGTAATGTCCATGTCACTTCCATTGATTTTTAAGTGATTTATTGTGTATCGCATTGTGCCGGTTACTTTATCCTTTTTGTCGAATGTTTTGTATGTAAGAACAGTGCCTTCCTTTGTTGGGAAAAAGATTTCCTGGGCCTTTAAGCCCAACGTGACAAGGATAATAACCGTGAATAAAATTGATTTTTTCATTGTGGTGTGTTATTATTGTTTGATGAATTCCACCCTTCGGTTTAGCGCCTTATTTACAGGAGTATCATTTGGAGCAGCAGGTTGGCTTTCTCCCATGCCGTCTGTTGTCAGTCGGTCGGCATTTACTCCGAACGATTTTGCTAATTCAGCTTTTACCGATGCCGCGCGGCGTTTCGAAAGATCCAGGTTGGAGGCATCAGCGCCATCGGTATCTGTATGGCCAACAATTTTGACTTTTACATCCGGAACTTCATTCAGTACAGCAGCAATATCTTTCAGCGTACCATACGATTCAGGTTTTACCACATCTTTATTTACATCAAAATAAATTCCGTAGGTAACCAGCTTTCCTTCGGTCATCAGTTTGTTGCGGGTATCGGGAGCGCCAACTGCAATGCGGATATTTGAAATCATTGCCGCATCTTGTTCGAACCTTAACCGATCCATTTTTACTGCAGGATCAGGAAATGCCCGTGGAACATCGAATATTTTTATTTCGTTCTGATAAACCCGTACCCTTGTTTTTTGCACCCAAACCGACATGTGGTATTTCTGATCTTTTTTCTGGTAATTTTTCTCATCATCGTTATTTCCTTTTTGATCCCAGAATTCACCATCCAATTTATTGTTGTATGCCCGGTAAAAGGCCCTGCCAAAATATTCTACTCCAAAATGGAATCCGGCATTTCCGGGAACAGCTCCGCCATCCCACGATTTTTGATTAATACATTTCATCAGTCTGAAACTCCAGCCACCCATACCGCCTTCTGTTCCTTCAATCGGAATAACATCAAACTCCAGAGTATAGTTATCAGGCAGAACAAGTAACTTATCAGTCCAGATTGATTCGTTCATAACATATTTTAGCCAATTACCGGGAAATAAATTGGTGTTTACGACTTCTCCTGAACCATTGGTATTCCACAATGCCGGGAAATCGCCTATTGCATCCTGACTGAAATCTTCGTAGAAAATGACCTTTTCGCCTGGGATAAAATCGAATTTTGAATATGATTGCAATGATGCTGATTTATCTGATTGCTTATCATCTTGCCGGGTAGATTGGTCTTCTCCTTCAGGTTGTTCTTCGGGCTGTTCTCCCTCCTCAGATTTCTTTTTCTTTTTAAAAAGATCCTTTACACCGCTTTCAACAGCATCTAAACCTTTATCAATGCCTTGATCTACCTTGTTGTTGGCTCTGTTGTTGGTCTGGTTTTTAATTTTGTCTTTAATGTTGATTTGGGCATTCAAGGATTCGGGAAGCATAAATAATCCGACTAACAATCCGATTAATAAGATAAAGTTTTTCATGGGTAACTGATTTAAAGTTTTGGGATTAAACTATTCTAAATGGTTTTATCTATAAATTTAATGAATTTTAAGTTACGTGTCGAAACAAAATTAAGCCATTGGAAACACCTTCTTTTACCCCTAAAAGGGGGTTTCTTTGGATTTGCGGTTTTAATAATTTTGATTACTCAATTCAACTTTCAACATGAAGAAGTCGTTAGCCATTTTGTTCATATTAATAAGCTTCCAGCTAAAATCCCAGACCATAATGAATCTGGATAGCCTGCTGAGTTTGCTGCCATCAGTAAAACAAGATTCGAATGCTGTAAAACTCTATTTAAATATTGGGGAGCAGTACGAAACAAACCAGCCGGAAATAGCAAAGCAGTATTACCGGAAAGCCGGGAACTTAAGTAACCGGATTAACTATGTGCCGGGTTTCTGTAAATATGCCTCCTACTACACAGCAGTTTTAAACATGCAGGGCGAAATTGATTCATCTTTAATAATTAATCAAAAATCGCTGGAGGCAGCACAATCAGTTAATAATGAAATGCTAATTGCCAAGAGCCTGTTCAATATTGCCAATTGCTACAATTACAAGGAACAATACGAAACAGCTTTAGATTATTATCTTAAAATAACTCCGTATTTTGAAAAGCTCAACAACAAATCTTACCTGTCTCTGCTGTATGATGTGATGCAACTTATTTATCAAAACATGGAACAGTACGATAAGGCAATTTTTTACGGAGAAAAAGCTCTTACTTTGAGTTCTGACCAACCTGAAAGTAACAGCAGAGGCGTGATACTGATGAATTTGTCGATAAACTATGCCAAAGTAAATCCACCACAAACACAGAAAGCAATCGAGGGTTATACCGAATCTCTCCGAATAGCAAAACTTAATCAGAATCTTTATCTGGAAAGCAGCGTTTTAGTGAATCTTGCCGATCATTATTACCACATAAAGGATTACGAAAAAGCAAGAGATTACTACGCAGAGGTTTTACCAATACAGATTCGTATCGACGATCAACAGGGAATTTGCATGTCGAAACGAGGACTCTCTTACTATGAGTTGTACAATAAAAGATTCGATTCGGCTGAAGAGTTGCTCCTACACGCGTTGGCTGTTGCAAAAGAGAATCATTTTCTGACAGAAGAAAAAGAATGTTTTTCGTCGCTTGCTGAAGTGTATCTGGCCCGAAACGATTACCGCCGCTATCACCATTATGCCCAGTTACACGATTCAGTGAACGATATTATTATGAACGAGAAAATTCTACGGGCAACAAAAGAACTGGAGCTTAAATACGAATCAGATAAAAAACAGTCGCAAATAAACATACTCGAAAAGGATAAGAAACTGCAAAATATTTACCTCATCGGAATGCTTGCTGCATCGATATTTATAATTGCTTTGGGTTTCTTTTATTTCCGAAATCAAAAACGCAAACATCTTCTTATTGAAAAAGATGCCGAACTAAAGGCACAGCGAATCAGCGAACTCGAAAAAGAAAAACAGCTCACCGCGTCGCAAGCCCTGCTCGAAGGAGAAAGTGCTGAACGAAAAAGACTTGCCCGCGATTTGCACGATGGATTGGGAGGAATGCTTTCAGTAGTAAAACTAAATTTAATTAATATGAAAGGAAATGCCATATTGCCCGAATCGGATGTGCCGGCTTTCCACAATGCCCTCGAAATGCTCGACGGCTCCATCCGCGAACTACGTCGCGTGGCTCACAACCTGATGCCTGAATCGCTCATGCGTTATGGCCTGAAGGCTGCTCTTACCGATTTTTGCAGAACGATTGATCATGTCAACCTTCATTTTTTTGGAGATGAGGGACGCATTGACGAAAAATTTGAAGTTGCCATTTTTCGTATTGCACAGGAACTGGTAAACAATGCCATCAAACATTCTGGTGCCGATCAGATTAATGTTCAGATCATTCAGGAAAAAACCCGGGTGAATCTTGTGGTACAGGATAACGGTGCCGGATTTGATACCAGCATCCTTCAACCCGAAAAAACTACAGGAATCAGAAGCATTCGTTCCCGGGTTGAATCGCTTAACGGACAGCTTGAGCTATCGTCTTTCCCGGGTAAAGGCACCGAAATTCAGGTAAATTTTAATTTTTAAAATTGTAAAAATGATCAAAGTTGGATTGGTTGACGATCATCCCCTCTTTCTGGATGGACTGAAAAAACTGATTACCGAATCGGGAATTCTGGAAGTTCCATTTAGTGCAAAAGATGGCAAAGAATGTTTGCATTCACTGACTTTTGAGCAGCCCGACGTGCTTCTGCTCGATATTAATTTACCTGATTACAGCGGAATTGATCTCTGCAAAGAAATTTATCAGCGCTGGCCAAAAATCAACATTATTGCTTTAACCAGTTTTGGCGAATACACCATTGTTCGTAAAATGCTCGAAAATGGTGCAAAGGGGTATTTGCTCAAAAATGCCATGCCCGAAGAAATAATTGAAGGAATAAAGGTGGTTGCTGGCGGCGATATTTTTCTGTGCCATGAAATCGATTTATTTATGAAACGCGATTCGCACCGCCATATTTTTCTTACCCCCCGCGAAACCGAATTGCTCCGGCTTATTGTAAAAGGTTATACCAATCCTGAAATTGCGGCAGAGCTCTTTCTTGGAGTTGAAACCATTAACAGTTACCGCAAAAACCTGTTGTTTAAACTCAACGCACGAAACACCGCCGTTTTGGTTAAAATGGCGATTGAAGAGAAGTTGATTTAAAAACAAGCTTTCGCCAAAGCAGAAAAATCAAATTTAAGCTCATCTTTTTTACAGCATATCAACTCATTAACTGCCTCGAAGTCGTGATGACAGCCTATAAGCATTTCAGTAATTTTCTGGCTGAATTCGGACGAAATTGCGCCAGAAAGAGAGACTTCAGTAATCCGTCCTTTTTCCACCAGCAAACTGATCTGAATTTCGCCATTTTCGGTTTCCAGCTTATTGGTAAAGCGGTAACGTGGCGAATAGCCAAAAATCCAGTCCCAGGTTTGGTATTTTTCTATGGAGAGCTTTTCAATAGCTGTTATATCAGCCGCGGTCGGTTCGTAAACCTGAAATTCAGTATAGTTTTGGCTGATTTCGTGGAACAAAAAGTCCGTAAATTCTCCGACCGAAATCGCCTTTGGAAGATTATTAGCAATGTTGGTCACCTCGCTGCGGTTACTTTGCACCGCCTTATCTTCGAACTTCGACAAATCTACTTTCAGTGCGCCTTTCAACGCTTCCAAATGACTGTCGAACAGCAAAGTTCCGTGGTGCAAAACCCGGTTTCGATGAACATGTTCGGCATTTCCCGATATTTTTTTGCCATCGATCAACAAATCATTGCGGCCGGTGGTGTAAGCCTCAACACCCAACTTTTTCAGGGCTTCTACCACGGGAACGGTGAAAACCTTAAAATTGACATCAGAAATATTCGTCACATTCCGGATAAAGGTGAAATTCACATTGCCCGGATCGTGGAAAACGGTTCCACCACCCGAAAGTCGCCGTGCTACAGGAATCTGGTTTTCACGCACAAACTCATGATTGATCTCGGCCAGTGCATTTTGATGTTTCCCTACCACTACCGAAGGTCGGCTACGCCAAAGCATAAAAAAATCTTCCTGAAAGTTCTTCAGGAAATACTCTTCGGCTGCCAGGTTAAAATACGGATCGGTGCTGGTTTGATTGATACAAAGTGTGATCATGAAAACAAAAAGTAAATTGAGAGCAAAATTTAAATCGTCTTGTTTTTGGTTTAAAATTCAGACAAAGCCTTTTTCAGTAACCCGAGCACTTTTTCATCAACGTTTCCAAACAAAGATACTCCTGAAGCGCCGTGCTGCAAAGCTGTTTTGATTCCTTTATCCAGCTCATCGTCTGATTTAAAATCGGGTAAATACAATCCGGCATAAACAGGAAATCTACCGTTCAAAAAGTGAATACCTTCTTCAACAGCATCGCCGATCCAGGTAACCGGCTCGCGGTAAAAACCGTGGTAAATCATTGGGCAAACACCATCCAGATTCCAATTGGTCCAATCTTGCCGAACAATTCGGCGGGCAATTTCAGGAGTCGGGAACACAGCCGCAGTAATTACTTTCTTTTTCTGATGGGCTATTTCAGCCAGTTGATTGACTAACGAATTAACACGCTCATACCTGAATTTTCGCCACGACGGACTTTGATCGGGATGTTCAATTTCGAGCGGATCAATTCCGTATTCAGCCTTGTACTTCGCCCGGCAGGTTTCACAATAACAGAAATCGTATTCAGGCAATTCGCGGCTTTGATCTATTTTATAACCCTGCCAAAGATTAACGGGTAAAATGACATCACAAAAACGTACATAATCCAGATGAATGCCGTCAACATTGTCTTTTTCGAGAATCATTTTCACCTGATTTTTCAGGTATTCCTGAACTTCGGGTTTCGACGGGCAAAGCCAGCGGTAATAACCCACATACGGTGGATGAGTAGCGCACGATAAACCTTTACGGCTTACCGCATACCAATCGGGGTGATTTTCCAGCACTTCTTTTTCGCCGCGATTCAGTGTCCACATCCAGCGGTGAGCTTCCAAACCTACCGATTTGGCTATCCTGAAATGGTTTTCACTGTCACTTTCAAAAAACATTCCGCGAATTCCAGCCTCGTAAAAACGGCTGAACCTTTCCTTGATATGGTTTTCTTGTTCTGTGTGATTGGGATTTTCCCATACCCAATTTTTATAACCGGCAGATTTTTTCTGTTTCTGACTTCCGCTGGCCTGGCCAAAACTCATTAATCCGATTCCGGCAAACATCGATGATTTGATAAAATCTCTTTTATTCATGGTTTTTGTTTCGTTGACTTTTTTGTAATAAACTGCTCTCGTTCAGCGATAAAACCAAGCCATTATCGGCGGTTAGTTTTGCTGAAAACTGATTTTGCGAAGCAACAAGTTCCAATTTTGCAGACACTCCTTTGCTATCTTTGAAAACATCCGGCAGCGAAAGTTCAGCCAGGGAAGACGCAAAATCTCCGTGTTTTCTCCTGAATTCGTGTTGTTTGTAATAGATCAGCCACAGGTAGTTTTTCAACTCTTCATCCACCGGCATCTGGAACTTCATAGTTTGATTCTTCACCGTATTTTCGGAGAATTGCAGCATTCCCCAGCGTTCGGGGGTGTGCATGTTAATCTCGCCGGTCGGGCTCCAAACCCAGTTGTATTCGGGCAAAGCATTTCCGGTTTTTTCATCTTTCTTTTTCTGATATTTTCCGTCAACGACATCGGTTTGCCAGTTAACCCGCGAAAAATCGATTTTCCAGATTTGCCCATCGACGGGAGTTGGTGTTGTTTGTCCGACGTTCAGCGACTTAAAAGGAATGGCCATTTCAACAGTCCACTTCTGATCAACATCCGACGGATTATTGAGCGTTCCAACGATTGAAACTGCGCTTTTAAAACCTTCCGAATTCCAGCTAATCAGCGGCTGACCTCCATTGCGATAGGGTTTTGGTAAAAAAAGGTCGAACAGCGTGTTGGCTGCGTTTAACTCAAATTCGTAATAGTTGTGTGTGTCGCCGTCCGGATCAATAAAAATTTCAAAGTCATTTTCATGATACACAATCTGGTCGCGGGTTTTATAGTAAGACCAGATGTGCGGTTCGGTAAGTTCAGCCAAAATATACAGGAAGTTATTGTCCCAAAGCATTTTTACCTTAGTTGGGTACAACGGTTTAGGTTTTTTGTCACCTTCTATGTCGGCAAAGCCGCCTGACCATTCCGCCTTTTTCCACGAAATGTCATCCCCTTTTCCATCAATTTGTAGATCATTCAAGGTTTGATAAACCACATAACTTCTTTTAGACAAAAAAAGGTGTTCGTATCCTTTCCGGATTTCCTGGGCACAGGCAACAATAGATCCCGTTTGAACCCAGATTAGCAGAGAGATAAGCAGAATCTTCTTCATTCAATTCCTTTTGAAATTATTCGTTTTAAAAGTAACGCTTTACATCCGGATAGTAAAACGAAAATTCTTCAGGAAATGAAGAAGCACACAGGAACAAAGAACACATCGAAAAAGTAGAACATTTATTACGAATAAATTGTACAAAAAAGACCTTCAAAGTCAGCGAACTTTGAAGGTCTTACAGTAAAAAAATATGTGGTCTATGTGACTTGTGTTTAAAATTCTACCTGTATTCCAATTGTTGGCAGCACAGTTCCTGAAGTATTATTTACACTCCGAAGCACATAACGGGTTCCGTTATCGGCGGTAAGGAAGTTACCGTTTGCATCCTCTTCACGCACCAGAAAATCCTGCGATTCAGCCTGAAAATTATACAGGTTCTGTATGTCAAGGTAAAGCTTCATCGTCATTTTTTTCATGTACCAGGCTTTGTCAACACGAACATCGAGCTGATGAAAAGCCGGAAAACGTTCTGAATTTAATCGTGTTTCATCAAAATAAGCTCCTCCACGCAGATTCCATGCTTCAATCAACGTTGAACGGTTCATGTCGTATGGCGTGTAAGGCAGCCCACCCACAAACCTAAACCGCGAACCCACCTGCCAACCCTTTTTCAAGGCTGCACTTCCGGTCAGGCTCAAAATGTGTTTGCTGTCCCAGGCCGAAACAATGTACTGGTTGTTTCCATCATGAAAC
>JAHEYU010000040.1 GCA_023251435.1 Bacteroidota bacterium | reverse complement strand
ATGAACCTCCGCCGCCCATCACTTCTGTTTTTGAGCCGATGTATTTCAGTCCGTCTTTCAGTATTTTCAGGGCATGGTCGCCATCTTTCAAACGCGCCCACCAGTTCACTTTCCAGGCCATCGACCAACCTGTACTCACATCGCCACGGTGAATGAGCGTTTGTTTGGCGGCTTTGGCAAGTTCGGGCGTAAATTCAGGAGTGATCTGGTTACCGGGGTACAAACTGAAAAGGTGGGAAATGTGCCGGTGAGAATCTTTCGGATCGTCAACATCGTTGAACCATTCCTGCAACTGGCCGTGCTGACCAATATGGAACGGGTAGAGATTTGGAAGCGCCTGTTCAATCCGTTCAGCCAATTCTTTATCGGTATCCAATTCGCGGGATGCCTGCAAACAGGATGTAAACAGTTCGCGGATAATAGACATGTCCATCGTGGAGGCCATCGAAATTTCGTAGGTTTTGCCATCGATTTTAAATACGTTCTCGGGCGAAGTGGCGGGATTGGTAACCAACATTCCATTTTTATCCTCAAGCATCCAGTTCAGCATAAATTCGGCAGCGCCTTTCATCAGTGGCCAGGCTTTTTGTTCGAGAAAAACACGGTCGCCGGTGTACTGGTAATGTTCCCAAAGGTGCTGGCAAAACCAGGCACCACCCAATGGCCATGCCGACCATCTCGGAGCTCCTCTCGGATCCCAGTCTTCGCCACCCGTGGGCGATGTTTTGGCCCAGATGTCGGAGTTGTGATGGGCGGTCCAGCCCGATTGTATTCCGTAGTTAACTTTGGCAGTTTTCGCTCCGTTCACCGACAAATCTTCGATAAAATCGAACAGCGGCTCGTGGCATTCCGAAAGGTTGGTCACCTCGGCGGGCCAGTAGTTCATTTGTGTGTTGATGTTGATGGTATAATTGCTTCCCCACGGCGGTTGAACATGATTGTTCCAGATTCCCTGCAAATTGGATGGCGGCGTTCCGGGGCGCGATGAGGCGATCATCAGGTAACGGCCATATTGAAAATAGAGGGCAACAAGGCCATTGTCAACCACTCCATTATTATACTGCATCATTCGCTCATCGGTCGGAAGTTGGGTTTGCTGCGGGCCGAGATCCAGCTCAACGCGGCCAAACAAGTTTTGGTAATCCTGAAGATGGCGATCCTGTAATTCGTCCCAGGATAGGGCAGAGGCGGATTCCATTTTTGCACTGGCAATTTCTTCCGGGTTTTTACCTTCCAGTCCGGGCGATTTGTCGAACCCATTAAAACTGGTTGCTTCGGTCATTAAAATCACCACTTCATCGGCTTTTTTAACGGCAACCGAATTTTCTGAAGAAACGAGTTCTCCACCTTTTGCAATCAGCTTCAGGTGAATTTCGAAGGTCATTCCCTCGCCACCGTCCTCGTCATAAAAGACCTGCTGCGGTTCGGTATTTCGGTGTGCCACGTGTTTCGGGGCTTTGCCTTTCAGAATGAGGTAACCCGGTTCTTTTAACTTAACCGAATAATGTAGTTGAGACGACAACAATGCATCAAACGAAATTTTCCCTTTTTCGGAAGCTGACAGTTTTACAGCCATCACCTGATCGGGAAAACTGATAAACGATTCGCGAAGATAGTCAACGCCATTTGATGTTAACCCAACGGTTGAAAGTGCATTTCGCAGGTCGAGTTTGCGCGAATAAGCATCCACCAAAGTATCTTTAAAATCAAAATTCAGGAAAAGGTCGCCCAAAGGGAGGTAGCGGGCCGAATAGGGACCGTGCATGCCTTTCCACAAGGAGGCTGCTTTTTCGTAGTCGCCGGCAAAAATGGCTTCGCGTACTTTGGGAAGAATTTCGGGGCCTTTTTCTTTATTACCCGCATTGGGATAGCCTGCCCACAGCGTGTGGTCGTTCAGGGAAAACTGTTCACTGTTGATCCCTCCGTAGATCATTGCCCCTGTGGTTCCGTTTCCAAGCGGAAGGGCTTCTTCCCAAACTTTTGCCGGTTGGTCATACCACAGTTCAAGCGGCTGTTTATTTTGTTCAGGCTGACAGGATAAAGCTATTGCAGCTAGGCTTATCAGTAAAATGTAAACTCTTTTGCGCGTGTTTTTGGTCTTCATACTTTATTTAGTTAATATACAGAACTGATTGTTTTATGTAATCGCAGTGTAAATTATTTACCGTTCTTCGGACTGAGGCGAACAGCAAAACCCCCTCTTTCCAGCATATTTAATGACAGATTGGTAGCCTTATTTACCATCTGTGTTTCTTTTAGCATGGTGGTATGGGTTTCATCCATGAATATAAGGGCATTGTATTCCTTTCCATCTCCAAGAAAGTCAAGTGGAATGTTGGCTGTGCGCGCTGCATCGGTCATTCCGCCGATAAACCAGTCCTGCCCTTTGCGACGTGCAATGATGATGTGGCTAGCCGGCATTCCGTCGATAAACCTGATTTCATCCCAATTGGATGGAACATCTTTGATCATTTCTCTGCCAGGCCATTCAAGAAGCTTCTTACCATGCTCGGCATAAATCATTAATCCGGCCTCATAAACAATCGACATCGCCATTTGATATGCATGTGTTCCGGGTGAGCGTTCGAAATGGACAATCGTATAACTGACTGGTCCCATCACGTTTCTGGTGTATGGAATGGTCAGGTCGTTTGACGCGGGTTTGGTTCTTCTTTCCATTCCATCAACGCCTTCAAGGGTCATCAAATTGGGGTATTGCCTTCTTTCCCCGGTGGGGATGGTATTTCCATGAAGTTCAAGTAAAAATGAGTTTTGGATGCCTAACTCAAAAATCCAGTCCCTCATTTTTAAACTCTGTTGGGTATCCTGGTAATCTTTCCAGTCTTTTGGATTTTCGCTGAGCGTATTCTGATCAAAGAAATCAATTTTTGCACCCTTCAGTCCCCAATCTGCATAACGACCCATTGTTGAATCCGCTTTCTCACGGGTATCAAATTCGCGTGTATGCGCCCAGCCAATGACATTCACTTTTTTTGAATCAGCATATTTAACTACTTCAGGAACAGTGTCATTTCCTCCCCACTTCCTTGCAAACCCAGCATCGGCCATGTAGTATTCCCAGCCCATTTCCGCTACTGCATCAATCCACATTCGTGGTTTATCCCCGTCTTTGGCAATGAAATCCCACATCACACGTCCTGGCCTGATCCAGTCTTTCAAGGTCCCGTCAGTATTCAAATAAGCGGGATCGGATGGAGGATTCAGGTTTTCCAAAAGGTATGTTTCAACAATACGCGACGGATTTTTCGGTGAAATTACCACAGCTCTCCAGGGCGATTGGAAGGGAAGCCGGGCCACCACCGGACCGATCCGGACCTGGTCAATCGGGAAACTGTAACGGAAAGAGGAGCCGGTGCGTTGAAAATGACACTGAACATACTGTCCGTTCGTGGCCGCCTGGGCCATCAATACAAAATGATCCTTATCTTTCAGGTGCGCCAGTACGGCGTTCGACATACGTTCGCCGTCAATTGGTCCGAGTGCACTTTCGTATCCATACCTGTTCGGGTGATTCTGTCCGTAATAGGTGAAGTTTTCGCCGGCCAGATTGATGGCGCTGCTTTCCTCAATAATCCGGATTTCCCCTTCGCCGGGGATAACAAACCTGAACGCGATGCCATCGTTGTAAACACGGAACAAAACTTCGGGCTTTTGGCCCTCTTTACTGAATTGCAACCGTTGTTCTCTGGCATGGTTGAGATAGGTTGATACTTTGCCCTGCGGAAGCTTGTACGTTTCATCTATCACCCGGACTGACTTAGCCTCCAGCTTCATTCCACTTCGGAAATCGCCCTTGCCGGTATTGATGCCGACAGGGCTTTCCCTGATGATTTCGCGGTCCCCGCTTCTGACTTTGTAGGTAAGTGTGCCAAGCTCTTTGTCAACCATCAGTGTGGCAACAATCCGACCATCAGGCGAGGATACTTTGATACTTTTAGCGGTGGAAAAGGAACTTGTAAAAAGCGCCACCACCATCACGAACACACTTAATGTACTAGTTCTCATTGGTTGGTTTAATTAAGTTTAACATTCAATTCCGATATCTGATCCCAGTTTGTTTCAATGGTTTTCTGACCATCCTGCAGGATTAAGACCTTGATCTTTTTTCCTTTACGATGAACTTCAATGTCAAAGTCGGATTGAAAAGCCCGGATATTTTTTAATCTCATAAAATTCCATCCTTCAGGAAGCCTGGGTTTCATTGTAAAACTCCGGAACCCGGTAGGCTCGATGCCAAACAGGCCTTCGGTAACCACCCGGCAATACAACCCTGATTCGGCCGAAAGATGACGCTGATTTCCTTCGGGCCAGGCTTCGACCGGGTATGGAACATGATCGCCCAGCAGCCTTTTGGCCGAATAATATTCGAAATAGTTCATTGTCTGGTTGGTAGCTCCTGCAGCAAAAAGTCCTTTGAACGCATGCAAAGTTGACCTGTCCCAGAATGTTTTTGTGCCCGATTCAGAGAGAATACCGTTGCCTGTCCACAGGAAATCAGAAAAAAGAGCTTTCATGGTTTCATCTTTCCGGTCGAAAATTCCCATGTTCAGCGGATAACAAATCCAGGCGCGAAGTTTTGTGTTTCCCTGGTAATACTGGTAAGTATCGAATCCCTGAACAGTGGCGCCAAAGTGTTTTTCAATGGCTTTCCGGAGTTCAGCTGCCCGGTTCCGGTAGCGGTTTGCAGCTTCTGTTTTTCCCAATTCAGCAGCCAGATACGAAGCGCTGACCAAACCTCCGTACGCCAGCGAATTGGTTGCCAGGTTGTAATCGCCGTTTTCGAAACGGTTTTCCAATTCATCTGAATCGGAGAAAATAACCCCTTCGGGCGATTTCTTCCTTTCCAGGTATTGGAGGCACCACTCAATCAGTGGCCAAAGTTCAAAAGCCGCATTTTTATCACCATAAGCAAGTGCGAAGCGAGATGCGCCGTAGGCAATCATGGCCATATCTCCCCGGTCTTTGGCACCGTGCCAGGTTCCGACCCCTTCAGAAATAATGGAACTCGGTATGGGTTTGTATTCCGGATTCATAAACCGGGCAAAATGGCGGAAAGAATTCAGCACCGATTCGTTGCCGTTTATATTTCCAAGGAAAGGGAAAAACGGATTGATATACTCTGCCTGATCATTGGCCCAGATAGCAGCATAATAGGCGCCGCCGCCCGGTCCGTGCATCAGCCCGCCTTTGGTATCGTAAATACTTTCGGTTCCCCTGATTTTTGCAAAGGCAAATTCACGGTTGATGGTATCGTTTGGTGTTTCAAGTACCAGTTTGTCTAAAATTCCGGATATCATTTCGATGCGTCTGGCCAGTTCATAGGCTGCTGAAAAGGCGTATTTTTCTTCATGAACCTTGCGCGCTGAATAAATCATGGCAAATTCGAAATCACCGCCGGGGCTGATTGTAAAATTTCCCTTTTTGGTAGCTTCAACACGTATCAGGTATTCACCGTAAATTCCTTCTTCCGCTTTGGTATGGACATCGGGTACATCATGCTGAATTTCAACTGACACCGATGACGCCGAAGTATTCTTCAACCGGTAGATTTCGAGGTAAGCAGCCTTATCAACTGAAGGGAAAAGCAGTTTGGTAAGCGTAACCGGTGTATTGGAAAGGCTTTCAATGGTCAGAAGTCCCTTGTGGTGAAAACGGACCGGAGTTTCCTGCATTTCGGTTCCATTCACCAATATCACGGGTTGATTTTGCTGATCAAATTCGAGTGAGAGATGCGAGCCTGTTTTGTTTGGTAACTTCCGAAGCATCGGAAAGATTAATTTCTTCTTCAGCACCAATTCTTTTTCAGCATTCAGGCCATAGCTTACAATAGCCGAAATCTGTTTGCCACTCATTTCAATGTGGTCGGTATGTACATCATTGGTCTTAACGACCCATGAAATTCCGCCGTCACCGGCAAGATCCCACCGGATAATATCTCTTTGGGCCTGAACGGTTAAAGAGAAGAAAATAATTACAAACAGGATTAGGTTAATTCGTTTCATTCCAGACATATGAATTGATTTTTTATTATTCTTCTGCCCTAACTTTTGACTTATTTTTTGCGTTTTTTGCATTTTCCAATTTCCTGATATTTTCAATAGTTCTGTCCTGTGGAAGTGGGGTCAGTCCTCTTTTTGACAAATTGGCCATCAGCTCTTTTTTTAGCATAGTTTTAAGTTCCCTGTATGCCGAATCACTGGAATAGTTTATGGTTTCGCCGGGGTTGGTTTGCAAATCAGTCAGCATTTCAGGGTATCCGGGCAATTCATAAATGGTATATTTATATCTTCCATCGTTAATCTGATAGCCGTTATAATCTTCAGTGAAAATGTATTTTCTATCCGGTTTTTGTTCCTGACCGGTCAGAAACGGCTTGAGTGAAATGCCTGGAAGTCTTTCCGGCGTTTTAATTCCAACCAAATCGCAAATAGTCGGGATGAAGTCAATTCCATTGCACACCAGAGTTGAATGATCAGTATAATTGGGTTTAATCCCTTTGCCTGCAAAAATAAATGGCACACGCTGGCATTCTTCGAACATCACATTCTTTAGGATCAGACCATGCGATCCATTCATATCACCGTGATCGGAAGTGAAAACGATGATGGTATTTTCTTCCAGACCTGATTTTTCCAAAGCAGTTAGTACTCTACCAATCTGAATGTCAACACTTTCAGTTAATCGGTGATACATCCAGTTATATAAATCCAACTGATCATTGTTCCATGTCCTTGGGAAAACATCCATAGAGACCATGTCAGGCAGTTCTCCATTTATCGGGGTAGGATTTGTTGATCGCGGTGGAATTTGTCTGTGATATTCTTCCGGTTTCAAAGTTTTTTGCATAGCGAGAATGCGGGCTGTTTCACGAACATTGGCTTCCGAAAGATTTTCAGGATAACGTTTGTCCATTCCCGCCTTGTAACAAATATCGTGAGGATTCAGGAACGAAAGAAACAATAGAAATGGTTTATCCTGTCTGGTTTTTCCCATTTCGGCAAGTACTTTCTCCGCATAAATTGCTGGCCCGTCATAAGGGTCGGTATTGTTTATTTTAAATCCATATTCCGAAACATCCTTTGTTCCGTAAAGATGTGTTTTGCCCGAATATAAAGTTTCATAACCGGCATTCCTAAAAATAACTCCCAAAGCATCTTTCGAAACAATTTCACTCACTTTGGCCTTATTGTAATTGCTTGTATTCTCCTTGACGCCCACTTCGGAAGCATAATGGCCCGTAAGCAGCGAAAACCGTGAAGGCATGCAAACCGGATTTGAAACATAGGTTTTTTCAAACCGGTAACCTTTTTGGGCAATCTTGTCCATATTTGGTGTACTTAGCCACTTATTTCCCATACAGCTCATCATGGTATAAGTTTGCTGGTCGGTCATTACAAAAAGCACATTGGGCTTAGTTTGCGATAGAAGAGTACTGCCTCCTGCCAATGAGAGGGCAATTCCCAAGATGGTTTTATTTTTAATTGCTTTCATCTAGTATCCGATATTTTTAAGCGCCTGTTTTCCCAAACGTTCTTCAAGTTGCGTCAGGTAAAGGCTTGCAGGCTTAACCTTCGCATCAGGCGAATCGGTAATACCCAAAGGTAAAGTTGGTGATTTATCGAAAGGCCGCGCAGTGGGAAGGTTGGTTCCAATACATCCAATCCGCCAGTTGGTTGTACCCGGCGGTTGCTGTATCACATAGCTTTTTGCGGTGCAATTCCATGCTACCGACCATGCAGAGCCCCAACCGTGTCCGGAACCCATTGATCCGCGATTTTTAAAATCAATTCCTCCGTCGGGAATTACGCAATTATCAGCCAGAATTCCGGTTGTCCACCGCTGATGTCCTTCGATGTGTCCATTCCCGACAAATGTACAGTTGAGCATCACAATTGGCCCGGCTATTCCGGCACCGGTACCTACATGCCAGATGTTGTCTCCTTTGCTCGAACATCGGTTCATTAAAATTTGTCCGGCATTAGGCGCGAACTCTGCAGGTTTTGAGGCTCCCACATTGGGAACTGTTCGGGTGATTGCTACTTCTTCCAACGTAATCCGACTGCCAGAGGTCCCAACGCTGTTCATCGTTTCTTCAATCAGTAAGTTTTTAGCCCAGCAGTCCTGTCCACTTATCCGCAAAGCTGAATAGAGTGCCTGTTCATGACTGGTTTGCATTGGTGGAGCCTGAATGTGAAGATTTTCGACTCCGCATTGCGAAACCAAATTGTTGGGTTGTATTTTGGCTACTACCGTCCCGGTTGGTTCCGCATATTCCGAATCGAAAGAGTCAGAAACAGGCACTTCGAGCGTAATTTTATTGCCTTCAATTTTGGCGATAGTGCGACGTGTATTAATGGTTGAACCTTCGCGGATCCAGGTTTGTGGTTTGCCGTCGCGAACCAGATTGTCCATCTCCATATAATGAACCCATGCTTTTGTTACTGGTTTTCTGATTTCAATCAAATCGCCCACTGCAAGTCCTTTTGTATCGGCTATCCTAAATGAGACGGCTCCGGATGGAACATACTTGTCGGATAGGTAGGTTTCAGCAGCCTTGAAATCATTCCTGACTTCAGTTGCTGTTTGAGCGTTCCTTCTTTTCCCAATAACTATGGCCGTATGCCTATCCCCGGTTATTTTTAGTGTTGTTTTGTTTATGCGGCTTCCACGTAATACCACACCATCAGCCGAAATGCTAATAGCCCCGGAACATGTGAAGACACCCGGTTCCAGAAGTACTGCTCCCCGAAAACCATTCTTTAAAGGCAACGCTGCAACTTCATTAACAGCCGACTGAATAAGCTCTGTGTCATCGGCACCACCAGAAGGCTTAACGCTTTTTTTTACCTCAACTACCGGAAGTGCCACACCGCCACCCATGTACCCGGCGTGCGAAAAATCCATAACCCGATCTCCTGTGTGAGTTGTTTTGTACTTCAATTTTCCGTCTGTCCCCTTGTAAACCCATTCGCTTTGTGCTCCTGGGTTTGAATCGTTTTTTTGTGCCGATGAAAATAAGCATGTACCGGACAGTAAAACTACCAGGACAAGGAACGGAATAGATTTCGTATTTTTCATATTTTCGAGTTATAACAGGTAACTAACTATTGTAAAAATAAACATATATGTAGCTATTCCCTTTCAATTTTGTGGCTTATTCTTGTAAAAAGACGTCATCTGGTCTTTTTATTGATTGCTCCAACAAATTCTTGATACTGATTCTGTATACTATGATGGTCGTTTGTGTCAACATGCAACATGAGTTATAGTGTGGCACAAAAATCATAAAAAGAGAAACATTGCTGAAAATAAATGTCGGGGCTATCCGGTAAATTTGAAATTATAAAAACTAGTGATTGCTAATTAAAAACTGAAGCATGAAAAAAAAATCTGTAATTAGAAAATTATCCATGGTTGCCGCATTGTGCTTTTTCATTGTTCTGAATGTAATGGCACAGGGGAAAATCATATCCGGGGTCGTATCCGACAATGTCGGTGAGTCCTTGCCCGGGGTTGCTGTAACTGTTAAAGGTACCACACAGGGCGTTATTACCGATGTGAATGGCAAGTACACTATTAGTGTTGACGAAAAAGCCAAAGTTCTTGTATTCAGTTACATTGGGATGAAACAAGAAGAAGTCCAGATCAACAACAGAACCACCGTTAATTTGACCTTGCAGCCCGATGTCATTGGTGTTGAAGAAGTAGTTGTGGTTGGTTACGGAACACAGCGTAAACGCGATGTAACCGGCGCCATTACTTCGGTGGACGAAAAAATGATTGAAAAACGTCAGGCTGTAAATGTTTACGATGTTTTGCAGGGCGAGGCTCCTGGTGTTCTGGTCGTCAGTAATTCAGGTGCCCCCGGTGATGAAAACACGATCCGAATAAGAGGAACATCAACCTTTGAAAGTGGGGTAAATCCGCTTTATGTTGTTGATGGTGTGCCATTGAGTGATATCAGTTCAATTAATCCAAACGATATTAAATCGATGGAGATTCTTAAAGATGCTGCATCTGCTGCAATTTATGGATCACGTTCAGCCAATGGGGTAATTATTATTACCACAAAAACAGGAGAAGCTGGTAAGCCTAAAATTGATGTAAGGTATTTACAGAGCTGGAATTTTCTTTCCCGGAAAGTTCCTCAAGCCAATGCCTATGAACGAAGATTGTTTGAACGCCGGACACAACTGGATATCTATACAAGTGCCAATGACTCACTTGGATTGGCTACAAATGCAAATAACGATTATCAGGATTTGATTACTCAGGTTGCAAAGCGTCAGCAAATGGATGTTAGTGCAAGCGGTGGATCAGATAAATTAAAGTATTTCAGTAGTCTGGGTATTTTAGATGAAACTGGTATTGTGCTGAATAGTTTCAATAAACGGTTTAGTGGTCGTATTAACATGGATTATCAGGCAACCGATAAACTGAAATTCACATCACGTGTAACTTTCTCTTATCAAAACACCAATAAAATAAATGAGGGTAGAGTAATTCAACAGGCAATGCAACGTCCCCCTCATTTCATTTTGTTTTTTCCTGACGGAAATTATGCCTTTGATATTGCAGGGCGTAAAAATCCAATCGCTGAAGCGTATTACCGGAAAAATGACAACAAGATATTTAATGTAGGTATTTATGAAATGCTGGAATACAAGTTTAATAAGTACCTGAAATTACAGACCAGCGTAAACGGTAATTTTATGCTGGGCCGTAGAAATTTCTTCAACTCCGCGCTTTTGACAACAACAAATCCTCAGATTGCAGATGGTGGAGATGAAACTGATTTTAACACAAATATTGCCGGAGAGGCCTATTTATCTTACGCCAGAGATTTTAACGATCATGCTGTTTCTGCTGTATTTGGAACGATTGCCGAAGATTGGTATGATGAAAGCATGAATTTTGCCGGCTCAAATTATGTATCAGAAGATGTAACAACCATTAATTCAATTCAGGCATTGGATCTTTTGGAAACAACCACATCGGCAACGTCCCATTCAATGGTTGGATTTTTTGGTCGCCTAAGTTACAGCTATAAAGGAAAATATCTTTTTAATTCGAATATCCGTCGCGATGGTTCATCCCGTTTTACAAACAATCGATGGGGTACTTTCCCATCAGCATCAATCGGATGGCGTATCTCCGACGAAAAGTTTATGGATTGGTCAAAAGCTTATCTCAAAGATGCCAAATTCAGGGCAAGCTGGGGTATTACAGGAAACCAGAACATTGGCAATTACGAATCGATGAACCTGTATACCTTTGGATCATACTATTATAATGGAGTATCCGGAGTTAATACTTCAGATTCTTTTGGAAACCCCGATCTAAAATGGGAACAGACATCACAGACAAATTTAGGACTGGATTTGAGCCTTTTTGACGGGAGAATGACCGTAAATGCCGATTATTATATCAAAACCACGGAAGGCTTGTTGTACAATTCGTTAATGCCTTCCGAATTAGGTTTTAGGACTGCCAAGGTGAATTTGGGTTCCATTGAGAATAGTGGACTTGAAATCAATTTATCCGGATATCCGGTTCAGACAAAGAATTTCTCATGGCAGACTTCAGTTAATTTTTCCATCAACAAGAATGAAATACTTGAATTGGCCGGAAATGACTACGTGCAAAGTAGCGCATGGCTGGTCGCAAAAGGGCAGCCAGTTGGTCAATTTTACGGTTACAAAGCGCTGGGAGTTTACGAATACAATGAATCGAATGCTTATACCAGTGATTATAAAACCCGTTTAAATCCGGTTTTCGAACGCGATAACATGGGAAATGTTATTATTCAGGAAAACGGGAAACCCATATTGAAGGGTTATACATATCCTGATGGCAAAGACTTTGGATGGGATGCGACTTCAAATCCGGTTTCTCCGCTAAAAGTTGGTTCTGCGGTTTTTCAAGCTGGCGATATGATCTGGGATAACACTGATGATAACGATCAGATCGATGACAAAGATCGGCAGGTTTTAGGTCAAGGTTTACCCGACTGGTTTGGAGGTTGGAATAATACAATGAATTATAAACGATTCACCTTTTCGTTCTCGTTTTATGCCAATTGGGGAAATATGGTTTATAACCAGGCAAAATATGGTTTAACTACCTATGCAACATCCAATGTGACACCTCAGCCTTACGAAATATACAATGCATGGAGGTTTCCAGGACACATAACAGATGTGCCAAATGCCCAGAGAGGGACAGTCCAAAACACTTCACGCGAGTTAAGCAGCGAGTTTCTTGAGAATGGTTCGTTCATCCGGCTTCGCAATATTCGTTTGTCCTATCAACTCAATGACGCTATTGCCCAGAAATTGTACGTGAAAGGTTTAACAGCATACATATACGCTAATAACCTGGTCACCTGGACAAATTACACCGGATTTGACCCTGAAATTGGCGGAGGAGTATTAACCCCAGGTAGAGACGCTGGATCGTACCCTAGAAAAAAAGAAATGGGTCTTGGTCTCAATTTAAACTTCTAAAATAAATTGAAAATGAAAAAGATATATTATTCTTTAATCGCTGTTTTATTATTGAGTAGCTTCCTGTTTTCGGGTTGCGAAAGTTTTCTCGATAAACAGCCGGAATCGCAGCTTTCGCGCGATAAGTTCTGGAAAACTCCCAAAGATGCAGATATTTGGATTGCTGCAATGTACGATGGGTTACAATTGACCCTGGGGCGCAACTATTTCTTGTGGGGAGAAGTCCGGTCAGATAATCAACAAGTGGCTGGGACTGGTACTGCACAATTACAATTTTTGACCAATACACTTAACGCGAGTATGACCGAGTCTAACTGGAATAACCTGTACCGCACTATTTCGAGCGCTAACTTTGCCATTAAGTATATTCCAACTATTCCCGATGTGTCTGCCCCTCAAATTGCCGTGCAATTGGGTCAGGCCTATGCCATGAGGGCATTGATGTATTTCTATGCGATCAGGGTTTGGGGTCCCGTTCCGTTAATTACCGAACCGTATGAAGCACTTGACGGACAAGTTAAGTTTAATGACAGAAGTAGTGTTGATCTTGTTAAAGCTCAAATTTTAAGCGATATAAACAATGCTTTGACAAATTTCGATTCCAATACTCCTTCCATCTATCTTTTAAATCGCGGATCTGTACTTGCTTTGCAAACTGATGTTCATATGTGGTTCAAAGAATACGACAAAGCCATTATCTCTTCTGATCAGTTGATTGCGATGAAAAAATATTCGTTGGTGGCCAAAATTACTGATTGGAAGAACATCTTTGTTTCACCTGCTACTTCGACCGAAAGCATTTTTAATATGTACTGGGATTATCTTCAGGATGGTGGAGGTAACGGTTTAGCATCTTTTTACGGTTCAGGAAGTAACACTCCCAATTATAAATTGAGACAACCTATATGGGATACGCTTGTATCGAGAGTAACCGATGCGCGTAAATGGAATATGATTGACACACTGGAATTATTTTACCGCGGAGGCAAAGTTAAAGTGTCGTATGAGGCATATAACTTAAATAATACTCAGTTGTCGAGTAAATTTGCACCGTGGGATCCCGGAAAACTAAACACGACTTATAATTATGTAGGAGGTTTTGTTTATCCGCCAAATAATGAATGTCAGGTACATATTCCGATTTATCGTTATTCTGACATCATGTTGCTTAGGGCCGAAGCCTTGAATAAAGTTGGAAGGAGAACCGATGCTATGGCTATCGTGAATTCCATCAGGACCAGAATGGGATATAACCGTTTACTCACAGCAACAAATACTCCGAATGAGATAAGTCTTGAAAATGCCATTTTGATTGAACGACAGCTTGAATTGTGGGGCGAGGGTAAACGCTGGTTCGATTTAATCCGAACCGATAGAGTAGTTCAGATCATGGATCCTATTCTTAAGGAACGCGGAATTGCAGAAGGTTTCGGCGATGCCCGTAGAATATTATTCCCGCTTCATTCTTCAGCTTTTGAGGGGAATCCCATAATCAAACAAAATGAACCTTACACCCAAAACTAAAACAAAATGAATATGAAACGAAAAATATTTTTCCAAATCATATTTGTCAGCATCACCCTGGTTATTTTTTCAGGATGCCAACTGGCAGGATTGGATTTACAAAAAGACTTTGAATATGACGCTTCGCTGCGCGATTCGAAAATTGACATGAATGCCATGGAGTTTATGGAATCAAGGGCTGATTTGTTTTCAAGCATGATAGAAGCGGTAAATTATGCCGGCCTTACCGAAGAATATAAACAACCCAGACGTACATTCCTTTTTCTTACTAACAGGGCTTTGTCTGACGAAACCTATTTTCCTACACCTCCGGCTGTTATGGGTAGCTATTTTGCATGCAATAAAGTCCTAAACCCGGCTTACAATCCGGCTGACGCCACAAAGGGACCTCAATTTCTGACTCCTGATAGTTGGAATGTTTATCCGGTTCAGCAGGTGAAAGATTTTCTTTTGTACCATATCTTAAAAGAAGAGGTGACTTATCGCAATGCAAAAGCTTTCTTAACATTTTATGAAAGCGTAGCCTATAAAAACGCAGGAGATACAACCAAGGTTAATATCTATCTGATAAATGACCGTAATGCCGCATTGCGCATCAATGGATTCACCGGATCGCGCAAAACCGATTTGGCACCTAGAACAGGTGGAATCGATTGCACCAATGGGGTGATTCATGTACTCGACGACTTTATTATTCCGCCAACTAAGTTGGTCATAGGACTTAATTAATGCCAGTAACAATATAAAGAGATGATTATGAAAAAAATACAATATTTATTTGTCATGCTCGCTGTCCTTTTCCTTGCAGGGTGCCAGAAAGAGGATGCATTTGTTCGAATTGATTCAGTCTCGAAAGTTGGAAATGAATTTTTCCAGGGACAGAAAATTCAGGTTTGGGTGGCTGCTGAAGTAGGTGACCTGAAAGATGCCAAATACACCTGGGAGTGCGATGGAGGAACCTTTTCCGGTCCAAAAAACCTTTTCCAGAATGTTTGGGTTGCCCCTCGTAAAGCGGGCGAATACTCCGTTACTTGTAAGGTAGAGTGCAATGGTGAATCGGATGCACGCTCAACCAAAATGATTGTGGGCGATTATTTCTTCGATAAATTTAGCGTTGCTTCAACCAATTTCTCGTTGAGCAACTTTACCGCCACTTATCCAAACGGTGAAGTTCTTCTGGTTGGCAGCAGGGCGAATACCAGAGGCTCTTTCCGGAGAGAATTTGGCGATACTGCTTTGTTTAATCCGTTCACCTTTAAGGCCGATATGGCATGGAGAGATAAATACAAGAATGCTACCAGCTCGATGTATTATCGCATGCAAATCAATAAACCAATACGTCGTGATGGCTCAAAGGTAAAACAATACGTCCGCGAAATTCGCCTCGAAATATGGCCAACTTCAACAGGAACTGCCAACAATTACCTGTTGAGTTACGAAGTATTTAGTTCTGTATTTTCAACCTCAACATGGACAACTATTGTATCGGGAAGAAAACCGGAATTTGTATTCACTGACGGGGCCAAAACTGCTGACAAAAAGGGAATGAGACCCATCAACATTTCCGTTGACAAAGATTTCAAAATCATTATCAAGCTTGATGGCATTTCAGTTATAGAATCGGATGCTATAAAAAACTGGAGGACTGCCAACACCATTCCCGATAAGTTGAACCTGAAATCGGTTTGGGTTGAAGTTTACGAACAAACAAACTTTTACATGGATAATATTGCACTAACCTTGGATTAATCCAGGTTTTACATTTCCCGGTATTGAGGCTGCATTGAATGATCCTGATCAGGGACGCTCGATGCAGCCTCATTGGTTCAATGTAAATTTCAATTCATTTATACAAAATAATTCTAACCCTACGGGTTTAAAAATTAATACCTAAATTCACATTCCTAACATACAACGAATGAAAAAAGTACTTCTTTTTATTGGCTTTCATTTTCTCCTAATGAACGCATTTGCCCGGCAAGAGTGGCAATCGAAACACGTTTCTCTCCAGAATGGAAATAAACTGATTTACACACCTGATCAGAATGGAAATACGATTCCCGATTTCAGTAAAGTGGGCTATGCATCGGGCGAACGCGATATTCCGGAAGTACCGGTTATAGTGGTTGTTGAGCCTGTTTCGGGCGATAACCGCCTGAATATCCAGAATGCCATCGATAAATTGGCAACCCGTCCGATCGGCAAAGATGGTTATAGGGGCGCTGTTCTGCTGAAAAAGGGAACCTACAGCGTAAATGGCAGCATTAATATAAATCATTCCGGAATAGTAATTCGTGGAGAAGGAGCTGGCGATGGTGGCACTTTGATTAAGGAAACTGCTACCGAAAAACTCGATTTATTCAGGTTTAGCGGCAACGGGCGTATGGCACAGATGGAAAAAACAAAGACTGCCATAGCTGAAAATTACGTGCCGGTCGGAAGAAAATACATTGAATTGGAGGATGCTTCCCGCTTTACCGTTGGCGATTCGGTTTTACTCTACCGCCCTGCAACCGATAACTGGATACACGACCTGAAAATGGACCAGATTGTGGAACGCCCCGGAACAAAACAATGGGAGGCTACGGGCTATCATTTGTTTTTCGAGCGAATAGTTACCGGTATTTATGGTAACAAGGTTTATCTCGATAATCCGGTGATGATGCAAATGGACAAAAAATATGGTGGCGGTTACCTCTTGAAATATACCTTCAAAGGAAGGATCAAAAATTGCGGCATCGAAAACCTTTCGATGGAATCGACCTACCAAGGTGAAACCGATGAAAACCACGGCTGGACTGCTATCAACTTTTCGAAAGTGGACCAGGGTTGGGCGAGAAATGTGGTTTCGCGTTATTTTGGGCAAGGCTGCGTTAACATCGACGGTGGGTCGCGCAATATTTCGGTTTTCGATTCACAGAGCCTCGATGCCAAATCGCAAATTACCGGCGGAAGGCGCTACTCATTCAACTGTAACGGGCAGCTTAACCTGTTTAAAAACTGCTATGCAACCGAAGGCCGTCACGATTTTGTGACTGGTGGAAGAGTGCTTGGTCCCAACGTATTTACCAATTGTAAAGCCAGAAATACCCATGCCGATATTGGTCCGCACCACCGTTGGAGCTGCGGAACATTGTACGACCAGGTTGACACCGATGGCCAGATCAATATTCAGGATCGAGGTCAAATGGGCTCGGGACATGGTTGGGCTGGAGTAACCCAGGTGGTGTGGAATTGCCGTTCACCAAAAACTGCGGTGCAATCGCCTTGGGTAAGTGGCAAAAACTATTGTATCGGCCTGATTGGCGGGAAATATCCCGGCCATTTCAACGACCGTCCCGATGGCGAATGGGAAGGATTGAACCAACCTGGTATTGTTCCTGAATCGCTTTATGATATCCAACTAAAAGCCAGGATGGGGGAGAACTATCAGGAATTGATGAAACGATAAAAAAACAAACCGACTAACCCAATAGTATTTTGATCAGGTATTAATCTTTGGCTAATACTAAAAGCAATGAAAAAAATTCTGATTTCCGTTTTAATTTATCTCCCCTTTATCGTTCAGCTTTTTGCTCAGGATAATTTGAATTCCTTAAGTATTTACCTGAATAATCGGGAACCGCTTAGCCGGAAACCTTTTTTAGAACTTCCCCTGGGAGCTGTCAAACCTGAAGGATGGCTTAAAGTGCAGCTTATCAGTCAGAAAAACGGAATGACTGGAAACCTTGATGTTATTTACGGGGAGGTAATGGGAAAACGAAATGGCTGGCTGGGTGGCGATGGTGATGTTTGGGAACGCGGCCCATACTGGATTGACGGGCTGCTTCCATTGGCATATATCATGAATGACAAAGATTTGATTGAAAAAACAAAACCCTGGATAGAATGGACTCTTCAAAGTCAAAAACCAAACGGATATTTCGGACCCGATAAGAATTTTCCTGATGAACCAGGTCTGCAAAGGAATAATGCTGAAGACTGGTGGCCCAAAATGGTTATGCTAAAGGTTTTGCAACAATATTATTCTGCAACCAGTGACGAACGAGTCATCAAATTCATGTTGAACTATTTCCAATATCAACTTCGGGAACTTCCACAGCGCCCCTTAAACAATTGGACCAACTGGGGGAAATTTCGTGGTGGTGATAACCTGGCAATTGTTTACTGGCTATACAACCATACAGATGAAAAATTTTTGCTCAACCTTGCCGAGTTGATTCACTTTCAAACAGAAAACTGGACAGAAGCATTTTTAAACAGAGATCTTCTGAAACATCGCAGTTATCATTGTGTAAATTTGGCACAAGGAATAAAAGAACCTGTCGTTTATTACCAGCAAAATAAACACTCAAAACATATTGATGCTGTTCACAGTGGTATTGCCGACTTAAATCAATTTTACGGTATGCCGCATGGATTGTTTGGAGCCGATGAAATGATGCACAGCAGTAATCCAACTCAGGGTTCTGAACTATGCACCGCAGTTGAAATGATGTTCTCGATGGAAACCATTTTACCAATTTCAGGCGACGTAACTTTTGCTGACCTGATTGAAAAAGTGGCTTATAATGCATTACCTACGCAGACAACCGATAATTACGACAGCCGTCAGTATTACCAGCAAGCCAACCAGGTTATGATTACCCGAACTCCGCATAACTTCGGCACCGCTTATGAGGGAACAGAAATTGTTTTTGGGGAATTAACCGGTTATCCATGTTGTACTGCCAATATGCATCAGGGCTGGCCTAAATTTACTCAGAATCTTTGGTATGCTTCAGCTGATGAAGGAATTGCTGCGCTGATTTACGCCCCATCAACGGCTAAAGTAAAAGTTGCAGGTGGTAATGAAATACAGGTAAATGAAGAAACAAATTATCCGTTTGATGAATCAATCCGGTTTACTTTTAAAATGGCTAATCCTGTAAAGTTCCCTTTTCATTTGAGGATACCTGCCTGGTGCGAAAAAGCTTCGGTAAATATAAATTGCCTACTCTGGGATGATTATAAAGGCAATCAAATAGTGCGTATTAACAGGGAATGGAAAAATGACGATGTTGTGGAATTAATACTCCCTATGAAACTCAAAACAAGTCGTTGGTATTTAAATTCTGTGGCAATCGAACGTGGTCCGTTAACTTTTGCCTTGAAGATTGGGGAAAACTGGAAGAAAAAGGTTAACAACGATAAATACGGTCCATTTTATTTCGAAGTAGAACCTGCAACTCCCTGGAATTATGCCCTGATTGAAGCATCGTTGGATAATATGGAAGAGAATTACACAGTGATTAAAAAGAGTATCTCTCCGGGAACGTATCCATGGAATCCTGAAAATTGTCCGGTTGAAATCAAATCAAAAGGCGTCAGAATACCCTTCTGGACAATTTACAATGGCTCAGCCGGACCATTGCCTATAACGTCAAAGTATAGTCCAGTAAACCAATTTAAACCAGATGAACCAGAAGAAATTACCTTAATTCCTTATGGTTGCACCACATTAAGAATTTCAGAGTTTCCATTGATTAGATTAAATCAGTGATAAAAATCTGCTTCATATATGAAAAATCTGATTAAATATCTTATCTGTAAAGGACTGTTTATCTTCATTTTAATACTTTCTGTAACCCTGCTGAATATCCAGACCGGTTTAACAAAGGAAAATGAAAAACAGGCAGTCAATCCGATAATTAGGGGGTATAATGCCGATCCAAGTATTTGCCGTGTTGGCAGCAACTACTATCTGGCAACAAGTTCCAGTGAATATTTTCCTGGAATTCCGATTTACCAAAGTAAAGATCTGGTCAACTGGAAGATGATTGGGCATGCACTTGATGGTCTGTCTCAATTAAATCTCAGCAATGTTGATTGTACAAGAGGAGTCTTTGCGCCAACACTGCGCTACCATGAAGGAATTTATTATATCATTTCAACCCTAACCGGAGTGCCGGTTGGGAAACCTGCGGGCAATTTTATCGTCACAGCCAAAAATCCTGCCGGCCCGTGGTCTGAACCAGTCTGGTTACCGGAAGCACAGGGGATTGACCCTTCTCTTTTCTTTGACGATGACGGAAAAGTTTATTATCAGGGTAATTATTCGCCTCAACCAAAAAAATGGAATAATCACCGCAACCTCTGGCTTCAGGAGTTTGATCTGAAGAACATGAAGCTGACAGGCAAAAAGGTGGATATTTTAGATGGCAGCGATTTTTATCAAAAAGGAAATATTGACGGAGGAATAAAAGAAGGTGTTGATTTTTTTGAAGCACCCCACCTGTATAAAAAGGAAGGAAAATATTACCTCGTGGCAGGGCATGGTGGCACATTTCAAAACCATGCCGTTTCAGTGTGGCGAAGCGAACATATTTTTGGCCCGTATGAAATGAACCCGGCCAATCCAATTCTCACCCACCGTGACCTGCCCACAACCCATCCCATTACCTCGACCGGACATGCCGATCTGGTGCAAACACAAAAGGGGGAATGGTGGATGGTTTACCTTGCCCGAAGACCTTATGGTGGCGATATACACATTTTGGGTCGGGAAACCTTCTTATCACCGATCGACTGGTCTGGCGCGTGGCCTGTTGTTAATCCCACTGGAAATACAGGGCGCGGAGAATTGTTTTTTGAAAGACCAGATCTGAAAGATAAAAAATGGAAGTCAGAAACTGCGCCAGACGAGTTTAATGATAGAACTTTAAATCCGTGCTGGACTTTCATTCGAACACCCCTATCTAAATGGTGGTCATTAACCGAAAGAAAAGGATTTTTACGTTTGCAATTACGTCCTGAAATGATTTCGGAAATCGTAAATCCATCGTTTATCGGGCGAAGACAAGAAAGCCCTAATTGTTCTGCAACAATAAAGATGGAGTTTGTTCCTGAATCGGACAATGAAGAAGCCGGATTAGTTGTTGAACGCGACAAAGACAATTATTTCAGGTTCACATTGGGAAATGAGACAGGACGAACGGTTTTAAGACTGATTCAGCGAAGAAGTGCAAAATCGGAAGATGACCAGATAGCCAAACGGTCTGTCAATTCCGGTTCAATTTATTTGAAAATTTCAACGGTGGACGTTTTTTACACCTTTAGTTATTCGGCGAATGGGAAAGACTGGAACGTGTTGGAAAATAAATTGGATGGCAGCTTTCTGGGAATGCCGGGAGCAGGCCGCTTTACAGGTACTTTTATTGGGATGTATGCTTCGGCTAATGGTGAACCCAGCAATAATCATGTTGATTTTGATTGGTTTGAATACGTTGATTGAACTGTTTTATCCTCTGATTAAAACTAAATTTTGAAGTATTTAAGAAGGATGGAGGTCATTTGTCTCATTGTGCAACATGAGTCATAGAGTGGCACAAAAATCATATAATGAGCAACATTCCTGAAAATAAATGGCGGGGCAATTCGGTAAATTTGGAATCGCAGTTTCACAAATTAGAGTTATTTGACCTTTAGTAACCAGATAAATACTGTTTCGCAATAGTTTTCTGATTAATTATATCTCAATTCCAACATTAAAAACTAAAACTAAATTTATGAAGTATTTAAGATGGATGTTCAGTTTAGCTGTCCTGATTTTCCTGACCGCTATCGGGGGACAAAATATTGTCCTTGCGCAAAAAGCAACTCCTTGCGAAATTTCAGGAGTTGTAAAAGACAAATCTACCAATGAAACGCTGCCGTTCGCCTCGGTAGCAATTAAGGGTACTGTAATCGGAATGATTACCGATATGGATGGGGGATTCAGGTTTGGTAACCTACAACCCGGAGATTATACCATTCAGATTTCTTACACTGGTTACACCACGCAGGACGTTCAGGTGACCTTAAAAGAAGGTGAAAAGAAAAAGGTACAGGCTAGTCTCGACCAGCCATTTATTGCACTTGGCGAGGTGGTGGTGAGCAGCCAGCGTATGGGACAGAACGCTGCCATTAACCAGCAACTGAATTCGAACGCGCTGGTGAACGTTGTATCGAAAGATGCTATTCGGGAGTTACCCGATGTAAATGCCGCTGAAGCCATTGGCCGTCTTCCCGGGGTTTCGCTGGTTCGAAGCAACGGCGAAGGATCGAAAGTTGTACTTCGCGGATTGGATCCTAAATTCGCCAGCGTAAGCATTAATGGAGTGCAACAACCGGGCACTGATATGGGTGTAAGCGGAGATCGCTCTGTCGATTTAAGTAATATTTCTCCTGAAATGCTTTCGGGAATTGAGGTCTTTAAATCGCCAACAGCAGATATGGATGCTGACGCTATTGCCGGGTCGATCAATCTGGTGATTGCCAAAGCGCCGGAACGGACCAAAAATCAATTCAGGCTATATGGCGGTTACAACGATTTGTACCAGAAACTGAATAATTACAAAGGTTCCTGGGATTATTCATCCCGTTTTCTGAATAACAAACTGGGTATAATGGCTCAGGCCAACTACGAACAAACCGATCGCAGTGCTCAGGGTTTAGACATCGGCTATTTTAACCCAAATGCCGAGATTGCTGAAGAATTTTTTATTTCGGAAATTACGTTTACCGAAAGGAAGCAAATCACCAAACGTCTAGGTGGGCTGGCATTAATTGATTACCAGTTTGACCGTGGTGGCATTTACCTGACAAACATGTTCAACTCCTCGCCGCGCGAAACCTACACCTTATCTAAAAATATCAACAGAAATGGTCAATTGCTGCACGATGCTACTTCAACCGACAACAGAACAGCGTCATTAAACAGCTCTTTGGGCGGAAATTTGAATTTGAATAAAATGAAAGTGGACTGGAGTTTAACCCGCGTCCAAACCAACGGTTATAATCCATACGATATGTGGGTGCAATTTATGTTGGGAAATCCCAATGGATTATTACCAGGTACGGCGGGCCAAAATATTGCCGATCCGAAATACTATGCTGATAACTTAGCATTTAATAGCGTAAATCAAATAAAAGACACACTGTCATTCCTGAATGAGTCGGCCTGGAGGCCTGATACCCTGAAGCAAACCAATTACATGGCCAAACTGGATATTGAAGTGCCTGTGAAATGGGGTGATAAAATTGCCGGATATTTAAAGTTTGGGGGGAAATACCAGACCGAAGACCGTCGGCGTCACGGCATCAGGTTATCCGATCAGCAGTACTCTTTAAAACCAACTTTAACCGATTTGGCCAATAAAAACGATCCGAGACCTGATTTAGCCGTAACAGCTTCGCGAATTATTGAAATGTCGAACTTTACCGAGCAGAGGAACGTTCCAATCCTGGGAGGCGATTACAATTTATTCCCATACATTCCTGAAAGTCAAATTAAATGGTGGAAGACTTACCACCTTTCGGAATATTTGCCCGATTTGGGCGACGCCGAAAATAACTATGACAGCTACGAAACCGTATCGGCCGGTTACGCCATGTTAAAACTGAATTATGCCGATCTGATTACGTTTATTCCGGGTATTCGTTACGAATATTCGAACAATACGTATCATGGAATCTACTCATCAATTAACGGTGCAAGGGGCGCGAACGGATACATTGAAGCCGATACTGCTACCCAAAAATACGGAGAGTGGCTGCCTAGCGCTCATTTAAAAATTAAACCAACCAAATGGATGGACATCCGAATGTCGGCCGCAAGAACCTTATCGCGACCCAACTACATGTGGATTGTACCTCGTTTCAGATACGACGCCGGAAGTTTCAATGTTAAAAAAGCCAATCCCGATTTGAAACATGCAACAGCATGGAATTACGATGCTTCAGTAACCATTTATACGGGTGAATTTGGTTTGCTTTCTTTTGGAGGGTACATGAAACAAATAGACAACATGTTCTACAATATCAGGGGTACACTTACTCCTGAAGATGCAGTTAAAAACGGATTACCTCCACAATCGTTCGATTTGAGTGAGGATTACATCAATCTCGATGATTCTTATGTACGCGGTTTGGAATTTGAATACAATACCCACTTTAACTTTCTGCCAAGTCCGTTTAACCGTTTTGCTTTAGGTTTTAACTTTACCCGACTATGGTCAGGAACTTATTATCTGGTATGGAAGAAAATTGAAGATATTGTAATGTACAAAGATGTTCGTCCAACATTGGCGGTTGATTTCACCAAATCTTATTTTCAGAAAACCGAAAGCCGGATGCCATCACAGGTTGATTTTACCTCAAACACATGGTTAGGCTACGATCACAAAGGATTCTCAACCCGTGTTTCAATGAGTTATCAGGGAACCAGGCTGACTAGTATCAATCCGAATACAGATCAGGAAGGTTATTACACTTATACCGATGCCCATTTAAGGTTCGATTTAACTGCTAAGCAGAGAATAAACAAGTATATCAGCCTGTTATTAAATCTGAACAATATTACCAACGCAACTGAAAAGGGGTATAGATATACTTCTGATTTCCCGACCTACCGCAACATGTATGGTCTAACTGCTGATTTTGGTATTCAGATTAATTTGCAGTAATCATTTATTCTTTTACACTTTCATAAAACATCAGATATGAAAACAACATATATAAAGCTATTTCTTCTGACTGCTTTTCTTGCCGTCATTCAGTTAGCCAACGCGCAAAAACGTGTCGTTCAAATTCCGGGGATTACCCCTGGCCAGCCGCTGGTTTACGATCAGATATTTAATGCGATAAATGCCGATGCACCTAATCGTGCCACCAATAAAAACGTTATTTATGAGTTGAAACGCGGACAGGTTTATCTGGCAACTTCAACGATTAACAGCCTCGACTACGATTTACACATCAGGGCCGAAGCCGGGACTGGGCCGTTGCCCATTGTTTTTCACACCTTAAACAGCGCCGGAAGTTCGGCTGCTATGATCACGGCTCGCTTGAACCTTACATTGGAGAATATTGAATTCGACGGACGCCATTCAAACGGAACTCTTGGAAATCGGTTTCTGAATATGTATGGAAAAAACTACCGGGCAATTGTTCGCGGTTGCCGCATTTTAAGCGATCGTGGTGCTTTATTCACCATTCAGGTGGATGGTGTTAAATTGTATATGACTGATTGTATTCTGGGCAATTCGGGACACCATATTTCGGTTGGAGGAAATGGGCGTGCCCTCGACATCAGAACCACCGCGACTGTAGATACCATTGTTTTTCAGAACAATACCATCTATAATTTAACCGACCGGGTGATGCGAAACATGGCTCCTGTAATCAACTACGTTAAATTCGATCACAATACAATTGTAAATGTTCAGGGTTATCACGGTTGTTTGCAATTGGGCAAAACAAAACACGCGGTCATCACCAACAACATTTTCTCGAATCCATTAACTTACGGAGACCGTTTAACCACTCGTTGGAGAGCAGAACAGTTGCAACCCGATAAAGGATTTTGTGTGATTACGCACGATAGCCTTTCGTCGAAACTTACATCGGCTGTGGTTGAAATGAGGAATAATAACATTTATCATGACCAGAAATTTGTTGACTTTTTCAACCTGACACCAGAAAAAGACTCGATTGCAGATCCGAGGCCGATCAACAACGCCATTAAAAAATTTGTCGGTGCAGGATTGCCACAAGCTTATTTTCGCGAAGAATTGGTATTCAAAAATACTTCATCATGGCTAAATCTTTACAACTTTTTAACCTATTGGGTAACACATCCAAAAGCATCTGTTTTCCCCAATAACTTCTCCGAAATTTATCCTTACGAATGGGATGTAACCTATTCAACAGCCTCAAAATCATACAAAGGTGGAGATAACGGTTATCCGCTGGGTGACATGAATGCATGGCCTACCTTGAAATCGCAATGGTTGCAGGGCGCTAATTTGAATAAAAGTGCTTTAATTCCTTTTGATGCCATTGAAGGACTTGAAATCAGGCAGAATTATCCAAATCCGTTTAGCGATTTTACAACTATTTATTATTCGCTGTCACAGCCTCAAAAGGTGGAAGTCAGCATCTATAATTCAGTGGGTCAAAAAATAAAAACACTGGTAAATGCCGAACAGAAAGTTGGTGATTACAACATCCGCTGGAATGGAAACAATGATCAGGGAGCAGAACTAGCTAAAGGTCTTTACGTTGTTTCTGTTTCAGGAGCTAACGGACGGATAGTGAAGAAAATAATGAAGAATTAAACTTTAGTTTAAGTTTGATTAGGTATTCTGACTTGCCCCAAAGGCTGATAATTGGCTGGCGGGGTTAAGTCGGAATTTTTGATTTTCTTTTTAATCCTGGCACATCAATAAACTTGAAATAATTACCTTTCTGCCATTCAGGTATAAACGCAATAGCTGAATTTCAAAAAGAGGAAATAATAAAAATGAAGACGAAAACAATTTGGATAACCTGCCTGGGTTTGATGCTTTCAGCATTCTCTTTTGCCGCCCCGAAAATCATTCTTAAACTGGATGATCTATCTGTCAAAAATGGAGTGTGTGGCTTTGCGCCCACCATGGATTATCTGGTGCAAAAGCAACTTAAAGCCGGACTTGGAATTATTGCCGACAGAAACGATCGTACCGCTTTGAAAACCTTAAAACCCTATCTGCGGGCAACCAATCTGAAAGGCGAAAAATTGATCGAAATCTGGCACCATGGCCTGGATCACTCTAAAACAGAGTTCAAGGATTCAACCTATGAAGATCAAAAACTGCATTTTGAACTGGCCGACAAGCAGATAAGAAAGTTGTTGGGAATTCAGATGCATACCTTTGGAACGCCTTACAATGCAAGCGATTCGGTTACCAATAAGGTCATTTCCGGAAATCCAAATTACAAGGTATTTATGCTTGCCAGCCAGAAACCAGTCCTTCCGAATGGTATCCTGTATCTCGATAATCGGGTAAATATGGAAAATGGCACCGGAAATCCTGAATTCAGCTTTTTCATGGCGAATTACACCAAATTAAAAGGGAAATATACCGATTATATGGTTTTGCAAGGGCATCCAAATATGTGGTCACCGGAAAGGATTGAGCAGTTCAAAAAAATCGCTGATTTTCTGATCTCGGAAGGATGTGAATTTGTATTGCCTTTTGAATATTACCAGAGTCAAAAAAATATATGATTGTCCGTTAACTTACCTATTTGGTATTTTTCATCAGTCAATTGTGGTCATTCATTGTCATTCAGTTGTAATTTGAAGACAACTTAATGACCACCAAATGACAATTGAATGACTTTTTATGACGTTAGGTAAATTTTCGGAAATCGATAAAAATAATTAGACCAATGAAGAAAATCGTCTTTGCATTTATTTGCGTTTGTCCGCTTTGGGCTTATTCTCAACTTGATGGCACACGCATCATTTCTGAAAACGGATATCCCAATTGCATCGAACTTTCTAACTCAACCACCCGCGTTGTTCTGGAACCGAATCTGGGTGGCAGGGTGTTGAAATACGAATTGCACGGCAAGAATGTGCTTTTTATGAATCCTTTATTCGATGGGAAAATCTATGAAAAGGGCGTGTACATTCATCCTCCGGCTGGGCGCTTTGATATTGGCCCCGAAAAAACAGTTCCCCCTCATCCGGCTTTGTTCATGGGAAAATGGACTGGAAAAATAACTGGCCCACGCCAGGCCGAGATGATTAGTCAGGAAGATACTGCAACCGGAGTTCAGCTGATCCGACGATTTAAATTGGCAGAAAACGGTTCGAAACTGGAATGCACCCAGATTATTCGTAACTGGTCGAAAGAGGTAAAAACCTATTGCCATTGGAGCCGCACATTTGTAAAAGGAGGTGGCATTTCGCTCACCCCACTTCATCTAAAAAGCCGCTATCCAAAGGGATACATTACCTATGGTCCCGGGGCAATCATTAATTTCAATCCTGAAAATGAAGAGAATGTAGTTGTGCACGACAGAATTCTGGAAATAAGCGGCCCTGTGAAACTTCCCAAATTTATGACCGATGGTGCCGATGGTTGGCTGGCCTATATCACAAAAGACAATCAGCTTTATCTAAAAACATATCCGGTTTATCCCAACCGGATTTATGGCGAAATGGCTGCCGGAACGGCGTCGGTATATTATTTCAAGGAAGAGCGCTGCGAAATTGAGCCCATTGGTCCGATGGAATCCATCGCTCCCGGAGGCGAAGTTTCATTTACCGAGAATTGGTTTTTGATGGATTATTCCTATCCAATTGATAAGAAAACCGATCTGAAGGATTTGCTGAAAATGATCAGTCAAGCCAGATAATCTAAACCCAAACAACTACTAAACCTAAACCAAATGCTGAAAAAATATTTTATCTTTCTGTTATTCATCCTGATTACCGGAGCAGAACTATTCGCTCAACCCGATTTTGTTGCTGAAACAAAAGATATTTCAAAGGCTAAGCGCACGCATCCGTATTTACTTTTTGACGAAGCTGAAAAGCAAACCATGCTCAACCGGATTAAAACGGTACAGGCCGATGCCGAATTGTATGAGAAAATTCGTTGGGAAGGAAGCCGATACCTGAATGCCCCCATGGATATGAAAATTCCGGAGAAAAACATTCATACCCGGTTTTACGGGGTTGATGAGTACCGGAAATACATGAATTGGCATGTTGAAGGAGCATTGACACTGGCTTTTCTGTACCAAATGACCGGCGATAAAACCTATGCTGAAAAGGCTTTCGAATACGCTGAAAAACTTTGCTATCTCGATTCGTGGATCAACCGGGCCCATTACTTCGAAATTATTTATTCGCGCGTTTGGCCATACAACGTGAAAGACGATCAGGTTGTTTTTTCATACGATATTACAAGCAGTCAGTATGCCCGTGGCCTTTCAATTGTTTACGACTGGCTGTATCCGGCTATGTCCAGATACCAGCGCGACCGGATTCGCGGCGCTTTACTCGAAAAAGCCATAACACTGGTTCGTGGAAATTACGAGTACCACTGGTGGGCAACAGCCTATAAATGCAACTGGTCAGCCGTATGTCATTCTGCTCTTGGTATGGCAGCGCTTGCCCTTCTGAACGAAGATCCTCATTTGACCGACGTTGTAGCCCGATCGTACGAAGGAGTCTGGAATCTTTTCGAAAACTATGGCGAAAATGGTGGATGGCAGGAAGGACGCGGATATTGGAGCATGCAAATGGAGCACAGCACGTATTTTATGGAAGCGCTGAAACGTGCAACTTCAGGAAAAGTAAATTTATTCAGGCACGAAAAAATCCGTTCACATCCCTGCGATTTTGCCTTATTCGGTTTAACAGCCGGATTTGGCGACAGTCAGGGAGAAGCAGTTGGTAACAGCTCTTTGATTAACAAGCTGGTTGCTGAAACTGGTTCGACTGACGCAGCATGGTATCGCCAGAATTTTATCCAATCGGATGGTGGAATATACGATCTGATTTGGCCGGTACCCCAGGTGGAGGCGAAACAACCCGATGAATTTTCAGTGCACTTTAAAGGTATAGACTGGGCAGCAATGCGAAAAAACTTTCAGCCTGAAAATATTACGATTGTTTGTAAAGCAGGCATGAATGATGATCCGCATCACGGTCACCTGGATTGCGGAACTTTTAATCTTAGCTGGATGGGGCACTATTTTATTGGCGAACTGAAAGGAGCCGGATATGATGAAAAATACTTTGGCGAAATGCGCTGGGAATACCCTAAAGCATCGAGCAAAGGGCACAATGTGGTGATGGTAAATGGCGAGGAACAAGCAGAAGCAAAATACAAAGATCAACCGTGGAAAGAAGGAATTGGCGGGAAGGTAGTGGATTTTGAAACCAACAAAAGCTGGGATTACGTAAAAATGGATCCGACAAATGCTTATCCGGGCAAAGAACTGAAACAGTGGAACCGCTGGATCATATTGGACAAAGAGAACAATTTCACCATCGTTTTCGATAAGGTAAACTGTGCCAAAGATGCTGAGATCGAAGTTCGGTTTCAGCCTGGAGTTGATTTTGCGGTTAAAAACCAGCAGGTATTACTTCAGTCAGGCAATTCAAAAATGGATATGATTTCGGTTGGCAATGTGACCACCCAACTGAAAACCGGGCGATTGCCGAAAATTTCGTTACGGGTTAGTGAAGCTTCTGACTGGCATAATTACTTCAGTATTGTTGCCAAAGCCAAATCTGGTGATAACTTTATCGGAACTGTTTTCATTCCGTTTAATGAACAAAAATCAAAGGTTGAACTTAAAGAAGTCGGTGGAACCCAACAACTGACCTGTCAGCTCAACGGAAAAGTGGTAAAATATGAAATTTCTGAAAATAAAGTAAATCGAATAACAAAATGAATAGACTAATAGCATCACTCGGAATTGCTGCTCAACTTGGATTTAGCCTGACGCAACTTACTGCCCAGGATAAAAAAATGAATGTACTGTTTATTGCAGTTGACGATTTGAAACCCATTTTAGGTTGTTACGGGAACAAGCTCGTTAAAACTCCTAACATTGACAAGCTCGCCGCCAGAGGAACTGTTTTCCTGCAAAATCACTGTCAGCAGGCGGTTTGCGGACCAACACGTGCCAGTTTGATGACAGGAATGCGACCTGATTATACCAAAGTATGGGACCTGAAAACCCGGATGCGGGATATAAATCCAACAATTTTAAGTCTGCCTCAATACTTTATCAGCCAAGGCTATTCCACACAAGGCATCGGAAAAATTTACGATCCGCGTTGTGTTGACGATGAGTTGGATCAGCCTTCATGGAGTGTTCCTTATTACCGTAAATCGGATAAATACATTTCAGCAAAAACAGGTAAGCCTGAAGGTCAGTTTCAATTGCCTGAAACGAAGGCGTTGGTCAGAAAATATACCGCTGAAGCAGAAGCCAAAGGATTAAAAGGGAAAGACCTGAATGATTACGTAGGGAAGTATATCAAACCGTCGGTTGAGTGTATTGATGTTCCCGATAACGCCTACAACGACGGCGCCAACGCTTTACACGCCAGAGACATTTTATCCAGGCTATCTAAAGATGCTAAGCCTTTTTTCTTCGCAGTGGGTTTCAGTAAGCCACATCTGCCGTTTGTAGCACCCAAAAAGTACTGGGATTTGTATCAGCGTGATAAAATGCCATTGGCCTCTTTTCAGCAAAAAGCCAAAAACGGACCCGATATGGCTTATCATACAGCTGCCGAGCTGTATTCCTATTCCGACATTCCACCAATTTCATCTTTTTCGGATCAAAAGGCCGGACTTGATTTACCGGTTGAAAAACAGAAAGAACTGATTCATGGGTATTATGCAGCAACTTCTTATACCGATGCACAGATCGGAATTCTTTTAAATGCACTCGATTCGCTTGGTTTATCGAACAATACAATCATCGTGCTTTGGGGCGACCACGGCTGGCATTTGGGCGACCACAACCTGTGGTGCAAACACACCAATTTTGAGCAGGCAACTCATGCACCGCTGCTAATTTCAGCTCCCGGAATAAAACCTTCGAAAACGAAATCACCTTCCGAATTTATTGATATTTTCCCGACGCTTTGCGATTTGACGAGAACTTCTATCCCCAGCCATTTAGATGGAAAAAGCCTTGTTCCAATGATGAAAGATCCAAAAGCTTCGGTAAAAGACTTTGCTGTCAGTCAGTATCCGCGCACCCGCAATAAGCTGGATACCGAACGATTGGGCTGGTCAGATGGGCAATTCATGGGATATTCGATTCGGACGACCCAGTACCGTTATACCGTCTGGCTGAAGAACAATTTTAGGAGCAATCAACCTTTCAGCAAAAATTTGATTGTTGCCAGCGAATTGTATGACTACGAGAAAGACCCTGATGAAACGGTCAATGTGGTCGATGAAAAAGAATATGCCGCGGTCACGAAAGATATGCACAGCAAAATGCTCGGTTTTTTAAAATCACAGGAGAAATAAGTAATTGGACAAATAAAATATTGTATATCAGAAAAAGAATAGAACGCGGATTCCCCCGGATTAAGCGGATAAACGCTGAAAACTATTTAAACGGATTGAAGACTGATTTATATTCATGCAAGCATGAATGATAAGAACATAAATATCTGAAAATCATTCCGACTTGTCGGAATAAAAATCCGTTTTAAATCCGCTATATCAGCGGAAATCCGCGTTCCATTTTTAATCGTTTAAATTCAATTATACGACATCTAAATTGTTCTCATTACTTAGGTCAATTTTAAATCTGAAAAAATAACATGAATCCAACGCAATTTAAACTAATAGGAATTTTAGCCTTTTGCCTGATCTGCATAGCGGCAAAAGAAAACAAAGTAAAAAATGTGCTCATCATCGGCGATTCCATATCAATTGGCTATACGCCGTTTGTGGAAAAAGCTTTGGCTCCCGACATCATTGTAGCCCATAATCCCGGCAATGGCGGTTCTACAGTCAGGGGCGTTGAAAATATTGAAAAATGGTTGGATAACAGGCAGTGGGACATCATTCTTTTTAACTTCGGTTTGCACGATCTGGTGCATAAAGATATGGAGAATAAATATGATGTTGTGAACGGAAAAATTTCAGTTTCGTTGGAAGAATACAGAACGAATTTAGAAACCATTGTTGCTAAATTGCGGGAAACCACTGCCACACTCCTTTTTGTAACAACCACAGTGGTTCCGGAGAATTCGGCTGGCAGAAAGGTAGAAGATCCGGCAAAATACAATGCCGTTGCGCTGGAAGTGATGAAGAAAAATGGAATTGAAGTCATTGATTTATTTACCGCCTCGCATGCTATTCATCCGCAAAATTCAAAACCCGGAAATGTGCATTACACTCCGGAAGGGTACGAACTGCTTGCCAATCAGGTTATAAAAGCAATCAAAAAATCACTTGGTAATTAAATCTGAATTGAATGAAAACAAAAACAATTAGCCCGATTCTGGTTGTTGTGCTGGCCGCCTTTTTCGCATCAAGTTCGTTTGCCGCTAATTGGGGAAACGACAAAGATTTTAAGAGTATGAAGCTTTGGTATGCCAAACCGGCTTTTAACTGGAACGAGGCTTTGCCGATCGGAAATGGCCGTTTGGGAGCAATGGTATTTGGTAATCCGGCGCAGGAACGTTTGCAATTGAACGAGGAAACCATTTATTCAGGCGGGCCCAACAGTAATATCACCGAAGAATCGGGTGCTGGGATTGAACAGGTGCGCAAATTGCTGTTCGAAGAGAAATTTGTTGAAGCGCAGGCTTATGCCGATGTTCACCTGAAGCCAAAAAGAAACAGCGGAATGGCTTATCAACCTTTAGGCAACCTTTACCTGCAATTCCCGGGGCACGAAAACCCAAAGCAATACTACCGTGATCTCAACCTCGAAAAGGCCACGGCCAATGTACTTTACGAAGTGGATGGTGTGAAATTCAAACGCGAGATATTTTCGTCTTTTCCGGATCAGGTAATTGTTGTTCGTCTTACTGCCAGCAAACCAGGAAAAATCAGCTTCAATGCTTTCATGGATAGCCCGCTCAAATTCGATTCAAAAATCAGCGGTGGCGAATTGGTTTTAACAGGAATGAGTTCCGATCACGAAGGAGTGAAGGGAGCTGTAAAATTTATGTCAATTGTGAAGGCAGTGGCTTCAGGAGGAAAAACATCGGTTACCGATACTTCGCTGGTGGTTAAAAACGCTGATTCGGCTACGATCTTTATTTCGATGGCTACAAATTTTAAAAACTACCGCGATTTAAGCGAAAATCCTGAAAACAAAGCAAAGGCCTTTTTAAACGGCGCTTCGAAAAAGAAATTTGATGAATTACGAAACGCTCACATTACCGATTATCGAAAGTATTTCGACAGGGTAAAACTCGATTTGGGAATAACCAATTCAATTTATAAAACAACCAATGTTCGCATTGCCGAATTTGCCCAATCCAACGACCCGCAACTGGTTGCGCTCTATTTTCAGTTTGGACGTTACCTGTTGATTTCCAGTTCCCGAAAGGGAACGCAACCCGCCAATTTGCAGGGGATTTGGAACGATAAGCCTTTCCCCGCTTGGGATAGCAAGTACACGATCAACATCAATACCGAAATGAATTATTGGCCTGCCGAGGTTACCAATCTTAGCGAATTGCACGATCCTTTGTTCCGAATGATTAAAGACCTTTCGGAAACAGGCCAGGAAACTGCCCGGTTGATGTATGGTGCAAAAGGATGGGTAACCCATCACAATACCGATATTTGGCGGATTACAGGTCCGGTCGATCATGCTTATGCCGGCATGTGGCCGATGGGCGGTGCCTGGTTGAGCCAGCATTTGTGGGATCATTACCAATTTACCGGCGATCAGAATTTCCTGAAGGAGTATTATCCGTCGCTAAAAGGTTCGAGCCGTTTTTTTCTCGATGTTTTGCAGGAAGAACCGAAAAACGGATGGTTGGTGGTTTCGCCTTCAAATTCGCCTGAAAATACCTATATCGAAGGAAAGCGGAATTCGATTGCTGCCGGAACTACCATGGACAATCAATTGGTGTTCGACCTTTTTACCAAAACCATTGAGGTTGCCAGACTCCTTGGTACCGATGCTGGTTTTGCTGATAGTCTGAAAGTTGCAAAAAACCGGCTGGCCCCTATGCAAATTGGTAAACACGGCCAGCTTCAGGAGTGGATGCACGATTTCGACCGGCCCGATGACAAGCACCGGCACGTGTCTCATCTGTACGGACTGTATCCGGCCAATCAGATTTCGCCCTATCGCACACCTGAACTGTTCGATGCAGCCCGAACATCCTTGTTGTTTCGTGGCGACCTGGGCACCGGCTGGTCGATGGGCTGGAAAGTGTGTTTCTGGGCGCGCTTTCTGGATGGCAACCACGCCTATAAACTCCTCAAAGATCAGTTACGGCTTGTGGAAGAAAACGGTGAGACACTTATAAAAGGCGGCGGCACTTATGTGAACATGTTCGATGCCTGTCCGCCATTCCAGATCGACGGGAACTTTGGCTGTACTGCCGGAATTGCCGAAATGCTTGTGCAAAGCCACGATGGCACTCTTCATATTTTGCCTGCTCTGCCCGATAATTTGAACTCGGGCAGTGTTTCAGGACTTAAAGCTCGGGGCGGTTTTGAAGTGGATATTCAATGGAAAAATCAAAAGATCACCAAGCTTACCGTCAAATCAAATCTGGGCGGAAACTGTCGGATCAGGGTGCATGATAAGGTCATCCTGCAAAGCAAAGGCGAACTGGCATCAGCTACCGGCGATAATCCTAATCCGTTTTACAAAACCCCGGCAGTTAAAGACCCCATTGTATCGCCTTCGGCAAAATTAAACGAGGTGAAAATTCGGACATCAGTGGTGTACGATCTGAAAACCGAAGCGGGGAAAAGCTATGAATTGGTGAGTGAATAATTTAAAAATTTAAATTTATATCATTTCGCTTTTTGTTCCTGAATATATTCAGAAGGCGTCATCCCAAATTGTTTCTTGAAGCACTGGGTAAAGTACGAATGCGAATTAAAACCAACGGCATAACCAATTTCGTCTATGTTAAAATTTCCTTCTTTCATCAGTTTTATTGCTTTTTTCATTCTGACATAGCGAACAAATTCGGTGGCCGACTGATTGGTCAGAACACGCATTTTACGGTGCAGTGTGCTACGGCTCACTCCCAGTTCATCAGCAAGTTGCTCGACCGAAAAATTAGGGTTTAGCAGATGTTTTTCAACCACATGAATGGCTCGCTCAACAAGTTTTTTATCCTGATGCATTAGATTTGAATCATCAGCCCATTTTTCTTCCGATTCTTTGAACGATTGCTGAAGCCTTTTTCTGGAAGTGAGCAAATTACTGATTTGTGCACGTAATAATTTATTTTCGAAAGGTTTAACCAGATAGGCATCGGCGCCGGTTTCCAGGCCATCAATCCGCTTATCGGTTTCCGAAAGGGCTGTAAGTAGTATAACCGGAATATGGCTGGTTTGCAGGTCGTCTTTTAAATGTTTGCAGAGCTCAAAACCATCCATTTCAGGCATCATAACGTCCGAAATCACCAGGTCGGGATAAAGATCTCTGGCCATTTCAAGGCCTTGTACACCGTTGGAAGCCAACAACACTTTATACTCATCTGCAAGTAAATTTCTGATTTGTTTTTGCATATCTGTATTGTCTTCAACAATCAGAATGGCATTGTTTTGTTTTTCAACAGGTTCTGTCGGTTGTGACTCCGGTAACGGTTTGTGTGAGTTTTCCCAGCTTTTAAGTAATTTTTCTTTCGCAACTGTTGCATCGCACCCTTTTTTGCAAGGCAGTACAACTGAAAAAACGGAGCCTTCACCAAGAGCAGAATTAACTGTAATTGCACCCTCGTGCAGGCGGGTATATTCGCGGCAAAGGTGCAGTCCTATTCCTGTCCCCTGGTTTTTGCCAAGTGTTCCCCTGTAAAAACGTTCAAATATTTGTGGAACTTCTTCGGTCGAAATTCCTGGTCCGTTATCACTAATTCGTATGGCTATTGCCTGTCCTGTCAGATTCGGATTGGTTGAAAATGCGGTTAGACCAGATGGGGGTAGTTCGGTTTCTTCGATCACCACTTTTATTGTGCCGCTATCGGGTGTGTATTTAAATGCATTCGAAAGAAGATTAAAAATAACCTTATCCAGTTTATCCTGATCAATTTCCAACTCATATTTTTTGAATGCCGATTCTATTTGAAATGAGATGGATTTGTCGCGTGCGTGTACCTCAAAATAATTGCAAATGTTGAAACAGAGCTTAACCAGATCGGTGCGTACCGGATAGTATTCCACCTTGTTCAGTTCAAATTTACGGAAATCAATAATCTGGTTAATTAGCCTCATCAACCGGTGGGCATTGCGCTGAATCATCGTGAGGTGATCGCTGGTATCTTCATCGTAATCTTTTTTCGCAAGTACATGCTCCAATGGAGAGAGAATGAGTGCCAAAGGAGTTCTAAATTCATGTGAAATATTCGTGAAAATCTGAAGTTTCATCTGGTGGAGATTTTCTTCGTTTTCGCGTTGTACCCGTTCTAAAAGCACTTCATTTCGAAGGCGTTGGCGGATTAGGAACTCTCGGCGCAAAAGCCAAAGACCCGTTAATAAAATAGCAAAGTAAAAAACGTAGGCAAACGTCGATCGCCAGAAGGGGTAGCGAATGTAGATTTTCAGCTGGGTGGGGGTGTCGTTCCAAACTCCGTCGTTGTTGCTCCCCAAAATTTCGAGAATGTATTTACCTGACGGAATTTTTGTAAAAGTTGCTTTCCCTTCATTCCCGTTATCAATCCAGTCGTTTTGATAATTTACCAATCGGTATTTGAATTGGTTTTTGGTTGGCTGAATGAAATTATTGGCCACAAAACCGAAAGTGAGTGAATTTTGCCCATGAGGGAGTTTTATTTCGCTTAACGTGCTGACACAATTTTTCACAGGGCTTTGAGGGTCATCCGGATTGATACGGACATTGTTGATCTCCAGCTCGGTAATCAGCACTTTAGGTGAAAGCGGATTTTTTGTGATGTTTTCAGGATTGAACAGGTTAAACCCGTTTGGGCCGCCAAACAAAAAATCGCCATTGCTGCACCAATAAGCGGCTCCGGGGCTAAACTGGTTGCCTTGCAGCCCGTCTTCTTTAAAATAATTTCTGAAAGTACCTGCTTTGGGAGCATAGCACGATAAACCTTTTTCGGTGCTCAACCAGATATTCCCGGAATGATCTTCAAGGATACCGTAAACATTGTATCCGGCCAGCCCGTTTTTGGGTGACATATTCGAAAAAGTAGAGGTTTTCGGGTCGTAGATATCAACTCCCCCGCCTCCCGTTCCAATCCATATCTTGCCCGACGAATCCTCGAATAGCTCGAAAACCTGATTGTTGCTTATTCGTTTGCCTTCCCGGCTATTGTAAAAGTACCTTGCAAATTGATTGTTTCCCTTGGTTTTGTAATTCAGGCCATGCTGAGTCCCTACCCACAAACCACCATACGAGTCGACCAACAGCGACCTGATCTGGTTGGAAGACAATGAATAGGGATCGGTTTCAACCGACAGGTAATCTTCAAGTTTGTTGGTCTCCGGATCGTAAAAGAATAAACCGGTTCCGTAAGTTCCCAGCCAGAGTCCGTTGCCTTCAGGAGCAATATCGTAAACACTGATAACCTCATTTTTAAAAATGGCATAATTCTTAAAGGTTTTGCTTTTACGGTCGAAATTCCATAAACCGCCCGAATAGGTTCCTATCCACAATCTCTCTTTATAATCAATGCTCAAGCATTTAATATTGGCTGTTCCGCTAACGGTGCCTTTCAGGTTGTATGCTGTAAACGTTTTGTTCTTCCGGTCGAAATGGTTGATTCCTCCTTCTTCGGTAGATACCCAGATTGTTCCGTCTTTTTCTTCAGCAAACGAACTTACAACATTGCTGCTAAGGGAGTTGTGGTCTGGATTCCGGTTGAAATGCAAAAAACGGTTGTCGTAATTGTTCTTGTAGGCCAGTCCCCCCGACCAGGTGCCAAGCCACATCCCGTTTCGGGAATCGATAAAAATCGAATGAATACTGTTGTGTGGGAGATTGTTGTAATAATCTTTGTTGATTCGCTGAACCTTATTTTTTACCACCACAGCCAATCCATCAATGGTCCCGATCCAAATGCGGTTTTCGTTGTCTTTAATAATTTTCCTGATGCGGTTGTGCGGGAGTTTGGTGTCATTTTCGTTCATTTGGTCGTAATGATGAATAACCAAACCGTTTTCGTTTACATGATCAACTCCTTTAAGTTCATATCCAATCCAAAACGTATTATTATCCATACAGATGTACTGAACCCTGTCGGGGCGGTGATGTCCGAAAAGTTGAAAATCCTGGTAGGGAGGCTCACTTTTAAATACATACCCTCTTTGTGTTCCCACCCACATTTGGTCGGTATCGTCGAAAACGGCGAATGTTGGGTAATCGCCTTTTACAGGTAGCTCCAGGGGCAGGGCGCGAAAAGTACTGTCGTTGTGACTTACCCGGCAAATATGAGACTCGTGAAGCGAAAAAAGTTCACCGGCGCTATTTTCCAGAAGTTGAAGAATTTCTTCACTCAATCCTTTTTTCTCAATGTCCTTATAATTTAGCCTTACAAAATGTTGTTTCGTTTCGTCGAAATAACAAAGGCCCCCGTTGGTGCCAATCCATAAAATGCCGCGGCTGTCTTTTAGTATTTCTTGAATATTGTCACTTGGAATAGAGTTGGGATCATCTTGCTGAAAAATAAATAATTCAACTTTTCGGGTATTGTAGCGGTAAAGCCCGTGCTCGGTTCCAAACCAGATGAATCCGTGAGCATCTTCGGCGATATTTGCAATCGAACCATAGGTAAATCCTTCAGGAGGAGAAATGCTTTGAAATATATAATCGGGTTCCTGTCCATTCACTAAATGCGAAAGGACAGAAAACAGCAGAAAAAAAATAATGATAAGGTGCTTCATGTCGGTATGTTTTTCAACGACTGAAAAATAAGAAAATGGATTTATTTATAGCCGTTCTTTTCTCATTTTAAGCTGTCAATTACGTTGCAGTATGCAACATGAGTGGCAATAAGCTACATTATTAATATTTATTGGGCCAAATTTGAAAAGTCAGGCAGATTATAATAGAGATATTTGTTAAAAGAATTTCGAAAAAATCAAGAAAATGAATTTCAAAAAAGTAATACTAATTAGCCTGATGGCATTGCCTTTTTCGTGTTCCAACGACTGTCTCATCGATAAGGTGTCGCATGATGCAGAGGATCAGGTTTCGCATCTTTTGAAGGAAATAAAAGAAGTGAAAGAAGATGACAAAAATCTTTTGCTTGTATCACCCCGTACCCTCGACTATGATGGAAATCTGGAACTGGTTGCCTCGCGCGACTGGACCAGCGGTTTTTTTCCAGGCATTTTGTGGTTTTTATACGAAAATACAGGAAAAGCAGAATGGCTGAACAGCGCAAAAGAATTTACCCTGAATATTGAACCTGAAAAACTTAATACAACAACACATGATGTGGGATTTAAAATCTATTGCAGTTTTGGCAACGGATTCCGTCTTACCAACGATAAACATTACCGGGAAGTAATTATAGAAACAGCACATTCCCTGTCAAAAAGATTTAATCCTGCAACCGGATGTATTCTTTCGTGGGATCACAGTCGCGACAAATATGCGCACCCGGTGATTATCGACAACATGATGAACCTGGAGTTGTTGTTTGCCGCATCGCGTCTGACCGGAGATCCTTCTTTCTACGAAATTGCCGTTTCACATGCCAATGCCACTATGAAAAACCATTTCAGGCCCGATTTTGGAACTTATCATGTGGTTGATTACGATTCGATAACTGGTCAGGTGCTGAAAAAGAAAACACACCAGGGGTATAGTGACGAGTCAACCTGGTCGCGCGGGGAAGCCTGGGCACTTTATGGTTACACATTTTGCTACCGCGAAACAAAAGACACAAATTATCTGAAACAGGCTGAAAATATTGCCTCATTTATTCTCAATCACCCACGACTTCCGAAGGATTTAATTCCTTACTGGGATTTTGATGCCCCCGAAATTCCCAATGAGCCAAGAGACGTTTCTGCCGCGGCTATAATTAGCTCTGCTCTTTACGAACTTAGCACTTATTCAGAGAATAAAGACAGATACATTGAAAGTGCAAATATAATTGTTGAAAAGTTGACCCAAGATTACCGGGCAAAAAAAGGCGATGCCCGTGGTTTCCTTTTGTTGCACAGCACCGGATCCAAACCCTCAAACAAAGAAGTGGATGTGCCGTTGATTTATGCTGATTATTATTATCTTGAAGCTTTGCTGCGTGCCGAAAAGTTACACGAAGGAAAACCCGTTGTTTTCGCAAAATTGTAAAATGACAATCCTTAAAATGAATAGAAAATTCTGTTTTCTCAAACTTCTTTTTGCTGGCTTCCTTTTCGTCAGCCAGACGACACTGACCGCCGGTCCGAAAATTTACAATGTGCTGGATTTTGGAGTGGTAGCCGATGGTCACACGGTCAATACTACCGCCATCCAAAAGCTTATCGACGATTGCAGCGCCAAAGGGGGTGGCACGGTCTTTTTTCCGGAAGGAAAATTCGTTTCAGGAACCATCCTGATTAAAGATGGCGTAACGCTTTCGCTTGGCGAGAATGTCGAATTGATGGGCAGTACAGACATTGCCGATTACCAGTTGGTCGATCCGTTTCGGACGGGTAATGGCGCTCCAATGGGCTATTGTTTTATCGGAGCGGTAGATGCCAAAAACGTTGGCATCATTGGCAAAGGTACCATCAATGGCCGTGGAAAAGAAGTGCTGGAATCGGGAGGTCGGGGCAAACGGCCTTTTTTGTTACGGATTGTTCGTTGCAATGGGGTCGTGGTGAAAGGTGTCCGCCTGATCAATTCCACAGCCTGGACCACCCATTTTTTTGCCTCCCGGAACATCAACATCGAAGATGTTTATATCAACAGTCGCGGATTGGGTAACAACGACGGTTTCGATATCGATTGCTCGCAAGATGTGAAAATTACCAATTGCGAGGTGGACACCGGCGATGATGCCCTTTGCTTTAAAACTACCTGGAGCAAAATGTCCTGCAAAAACATTGTTGTAAAAGGTATGCGACTTACCAGCAATCACGCCGGAATCAAATTCGGGACCGAGTCGATGGCGCCGTTCGAGAACATCAAGATATCCGACGTTTACATTTACGATACCAACAATGGAGGCATCAAAATCAACTCGGTGGACGGCGCCCAAATCCGGAATGTGGAAATTTCGGATGTGGTGATGGACAATGTCCGCACGCCGATATTGCTTCGCCTGGGTTCGCGCCTGAATGTTTTCCGCCGGGACTCGGACACCAAACAGGAAACAGGTGTCATCGAAAATGTGACCATTCGCAACGTGAAAGCCAGATCTGCCGCCGAAACCCAGTTGAACCCACCCACCGGAGTGCTGATTACGGGCGTCCCCGGACACCCCATCAAAAATCTGACGCTCGAAAATATTGAAATCAGTCTGCCCGGCGGTGGTACACTTGAAAATTCGCACCACGAAGTCCCGGAAGCGGTAGCTGAATATCCCGAAGTTAGGGCATTTGGCCCAACTATTCCTGCCTACGGAATCTGGGCCAGACATATTGAGGACCTGAAACTGAAAAAAATCAGCCTGACTTTGGCCAATTCTGATGTGCGTCCTGCCTTTATCGTTCAGGACGGAAAGAACATCGAAATCAGCAACAGCCGGATTCCGGTAAGTTCAGGAAGCGAGTCGGTTATTCGGTTCGAAGATGTTGCGGGCGCTGTAGTAAAAGGCATCAAAGCCGAAGGAGCAGCAAGCGCTTTTGTGAAAGTGGAGGGCGCAAAAAGTTGCAATGTCATTGTCAAACAGAACCGTATTTCAGGAATTGAAAAAGAACTTGAAAATTAAAAACATGAACCTATCCAAACCAATTACCCTGCTTTTATTACTTACGATGCTGTTTTCATCATTAGTAATTTGGGCCCAGAATCCGCCTTTCGAAAGCATGAAAAACTTTATTCAGCCAGCCAAAAAGAACGGTGGTTTTAAAATGGATGACTATTTTTTATGGTGTCCATCGGTAATAAAAGTTGGTGACACCTACCACCTATTTGCTTCTGCATGGCCCGTACAATATGGAATTGCCGGATGGACCGGCCACTCAAAATGCATTCGCGCTACTTCAAAAGATTTGCTCGGACCTTATACTTTTCAGGAAGTAGTTTTGGAAAAACGTGAAGGCCATTGGGACGGCGAGCGCGTACACAATGTAAAAATCCTGAAATCGGGCGATAAATTCATTCTATACTACATTTCCACCGCCAACGAAATTGGTTATGCCGAAGCTACTTCAATAACAGGTCCGTGGACCCGCTCTGAAAAAATGATGAGCTTCAGCAATCCCGCACCTTTGATTCGTCCCGATGGCAGTGTATATGTTTTTGGTCGCCTGTCGGTAAAAATTGGCGGCAAAGATGTTCGTACCGCACGGGCTGCAACAGCTCCCGGTTTCAAAGGACCTTACACCGCAGTTGCTCCGGAAATGGTCAATCTGTTTCCGAACAATTACGAAATTGAGGACCCAACCATTTGGTGGGCCAACAATCAGTACAATGTGATTTGTACCGACTTTGCCGGAAAAGCCACCGGGAAAAATAAAGTGTGCGTTCAGTACTATTCCAAAGACGGAATCAACTATCAACTGCTGACGAAAGAACCCGTCAGCGATAAATCGATTGTGTACGACGATGGCACTTCGGAAACCTTCAACCGCGTGGAGCGGCCATTTGTGTATGTTGACGAAAACGGGCTGGTTCAGGCTTACTTTTTGGCTTGCAAAACCAACGACGACAAGGGTGTAATCGTTGCCCATCCGGTTGCGGGATATTATCCCGGCAAATCGGTTTCGAAGGGAGAAAAGAAATAAAGATTAACAAGAGATAAATGGGAAAGAATTACAAAACTCAATTAGCCATTTTGGGCTTAGGATTAGTTATTTCATCGAACTTATTCGCTCAAATTGGCGAAGGATGGGTCGAAGATCAACCAAAACGGAAAATTCATTTGGTAGATTTTAACTACAAGGGAAGTTCGAAAGGCATGTACAGTTTCGATTGGAAAGCCGATGCTGAAGTCGGTGAATCAACTCCCGCTTCGAGTTACCATTATGATTCAACAACCGACACCGAAACGTTCAAGTTGCACGATAAGCGAGCCAACCGTTCCGAAATTCGTTTGTACAACGATTATGGCGAAGGCTCACGTCAGTTTGAAGGTTATGTAACTTTTTTCCCTCCATTGAACGATGAAAGCCTTTTCCAGATTTGGGGAAGCGATGAGGGTGCTACCCAGATGATGATGCGTGGTTATGCCACCAACGGGGGCGAAATCGGTATTGCAAACCGTATAATTTCCGGAACTCCCAAAGTGATAACCAACTGTTATGGAAAGGAAATAAAAGTTAATGTGATTCACCTTCAGGAAGATGTGGGTAACAAAATCATCGTGTACATCGACAATAAAAAGGTCATTGAGTTTGCCGACGATGAAAAACCCATTAACTACGGTGGAAAAAACTACCACAAATACGGCTGTTATGGCACTCTTTTTACTCCTGAAGCCGTCGTGAAATGGAGAAAAGTCAGGCATTATAAAGATGGAAAAGAACCTCAAAACTAAATAATTCACAATGAAGAAACTAACTGCAATTCTTCCACTTTTGTTACTGATCATTTTCCCATTCATAAGCATGGGATTTCCTCAAAATGAAACTGAATCTGCTGCTATAGAATCGCAGAAATCGGGTAAATACGGGAACAAACCAATGGCTGTTAAAGGCAAGCTACTGTTTGAAGATGACTTTAAAACTCCGATGGAATATACCAAAGATTTTAAGGTTGTAAAAGATGGCTGGAAAGTGAAGACAGCACATGCCAACTGGAAACAGACCAAAGAAGGAGTAGAAAGCGTTTATGAAACCGGACACATGCCCGTATTGGTTTACAGTGGTTTGTTTACTGATGCAGTGATTGAACTCGATTTTCGCTTCCACAAGGAAGAAGGGAAATGGGCAGCATGTCGCATTTCACCTACCAATCCGGAGCTAAATCCCCGTGCTTATGCAGCTTCGGTCTGGGCCAATTCCGACAGTAAATCGCGTGCTTTGGGCATGGTACTCGAACACGACGAATGGAAACCCGGCGTCATTACTACCGTCGATACGCTGATGGCGACGTTCAAACCAGGCAAATGGTACACACTCCGTCTCGAATTAGTCGGCAACTACGCAAGGGCAACCTGCAATGGCGTAACGGTTTACGGTACTCACGAGAAATTTGGCATTCCTAAGAATTCAATTTACCTTGGTGTCGGAACCTGCAAGCATGAACTTCGTAATTTCAGAATTTACGAAGCCACAAAGAACCCAAAATGGAAACCTCGTAAATAGCTATATGCAATACAGAACCATTCAAAACACTGATCTTCAACTTTCGGCCATTGGCACCGGTTGCTGGGCCTTTGGTGGCGGCGATTACTGGGGAGCCCAGGACCAGAGCGACGCTACGGCGGTTGTTCATGCCTCGGTGGCGCACGGTATCAATTATTTCGACACCGCCGAAGTGTACAACGAAGGACGGAGCGAATCGTCGCTGGGCGAGGCCATCAAAGGCATCCCGCGCGATCAGTTGATTATTGGCAGCAAGGTTTCACCATCGAATGCCTATGCCAAAACCCTGGTGAAACATTGCGAAGATTCGCTGAAGCGCCTTCAGACGGATTACATTGACATTTACATGATTCACTGGCCGATTCATCCGCATTCCATCCGCCACTTTACCAGCGAAGAAGCAATAATTAATAATCCGCCAACCATCCACGAGGCTTTCGAAGCCATGCAGCAGCTTCAGAAATCAGGGAAAATAAGGTATATCGGTTTAAGTAATTTCAGTTATAAACGCCTGAAGGATGATGTTCCGGCAACAGTTCAGGTGGCGGTGAACGAGCTGCCCTACAATCTGCTTTGCCGCGCTGTTGAATACGATACATTGCCGTATTGCACCCAAAACGGTATGGGGGTGATTGGCTACATGACTTTGCTTCAAGGAATCCTGACCGGCAAATATGCCTCGCTTGCTGATGTTCCGGAATGGCAGCGCCGGACAAGACATTTCAATAGTTCCGGAACGCCCAAATGCCGTCACGGAGAGTCTGGTTTTGAGCAGGAAACCGCTGAAGCCCTGAACGGAATTGAAGCGATTTCCAGAAAATACGGCATCAAAATGTCGGAACTGGCTGCACAGTGGGCCATTCAGTCGGGCGTAACCTGTGCATTGGTTGGCGCGCGGAATGTGAAACAACTCGAGGAAAACGTAAAGGCGCTCGACGCTCCGGTTACTCCTGAAATCATTCAGGAACTGAACGAAGTGACCAACAAGCTGAAAAAAGAACTCGGCAACCACTTCGACTATTACGAAAGCGCAGGAAATGACAGGACAGTATAAATACTCATTAAGGGTTCAACCCTTATAGGGTTGGTGAGTATTTTCGTATTCTCCACGGGTTGACACCCGTGGTTATTCAAATTAAATCCCTTCAGGATTTTTAAAACCACGAAGGTGGTTTAATCTGAATAACCCCCGGCTTCACCGGGGGTAGAAAAATAAAGTGTTTTGAGAACCCCGAAGTGGGTTCAACATGTATTAAACTTGTAAAAAAACAACTATAACTATGAAAGCACTGGTATTAACCGAATACAAAAAATTTGAAATCCTCGATGTGCCTGTTCCGGCTATTCAACCCGACGAGGTTTTGGTGCGCGTAAAAGCCGTTGGCATTTGTGGAAGCGATGTTCACGGCATGGACGGCAGCACTGGCCGCCGCATTCCGCCAATCATCATGGGGCACGAAGCTTCCGGAGTGATTGAATCGGTGGGCGCTGATGTGAACGACTGGCAAACCGGCGACCGCGTAACGTTCGACTCCACCATTTACCGCCTCGACGACTGGTATTCGCGCCGGGGAATGTACAATTTGAGCGACAACCGCATGGTGATGGGCGTTTCGTGTCCGGAGTTTAAACGCGAAGGCGCTTTTGCCGAATTTGTGGCCGTTCCGCAGCACATTTTGTACCGCCTGCCCGAAAATGTGAGCTTCGAAAATGCTGCTATGGTGGAGCCGGTTGCCGTGGCCCTTCATGCCATTAACCTGACCGAAATCTCGGTGAACGACACTGTGGTCGTTGGTGGTGCCGGGATGATCGCTCTTTTCGTGATTCAACTCCTGAAACTGGCTGGTTGCGGACAGATCATCACCTTCGACCTCGATCAGGACCGACTGGATTTGGCTCTGAAACTGGGAGCCACCCATGCGTTCAAAGCCGATGAGGCTAACATTTCCGAAGAAGTTAAAAAACTGACCAATGGCCGTGGCGCCGACATCGGTTTCGAAGTGGTGGGCATCACCCCGGTGCTGAAAACTTTAATTGCATCGGTGCGAAAAGGGGCACAGATTACGCTGGTCGGAAATGTGTCGGCCAATGTGGAGTTGCCGCTTCAGCAGGTGGTTACCCGCCAGTTGAAATTGCAGGGAAGCTGCGCCATTTGCGGTGAATATGAACCTGCCCTTGGATTAATCAGTCGCGGGCAGATTGAAATGGATGCCCTGACCAGCGCCGTTGCGCCGCTGGACGAAGGCGCCGACTGGTTCAACCGCCTGTACAACCACGAAAAAGGCCTGATGAAAGTAATCTTAAAACCCTGATCGCATGATCCAACGAAAAATAAAAACGGCCATCATTGGCTGCGGAAAAGTGTCGCACCTTCATGCTGCGGCTCTTCAGCAGGGAAATAATACCGAGTTGACTGCCATTTACAGCCGTTCGCTCGAAAAAGCACAGGAATTTGCTGATAAATATGGAATTCTGGCTTTCGACGACATCGAAAAAATGATCAAAGAAGCCGGTGTTGAGTCGGTGGTGGTGTGTACGCCGCACCCGTTTCATGCCGATGCCGTGATCAAAGCGGCCCGGTCCGGAGCAAATTGCCTGGTCGAAAAACCGCTGGCCTCCTCGCTTCAGGATTGCGATGCCATGATTCAGGCCTGCAAAGAAAACAGGGTAAAACTTGGCGTGGTCAGCCAGCGGCGGTTTTACGCGCCGGTGCAACGTTTGCGCAAAGCCATCGACGATGGAAAAATCGGCAGTCCGGCACTGGGAACTATTCAGATGCTTGGCTGGCGCGATAAAGCATATTACGACAGTGACGAGTGGCGCGGCACCTGGAACATGGAGGGCGGGGGAGTGATGGTCAATCAGGCTCCGCATCAGTTGGATATTTTTCAGTGGTTGATGGGGCCCATCGAAGAAGTGTACGGAGTTTGGCGAAATCTGAACCATCCGTATATTGAGGTGGAAGACACAGCGGTGGCTATTGTGAAATTTAAGAATGGCGCTCTCGGAAACATCGTTGTCAGCAATTCGCAAAAGCCGGGAATTTATGGCAAAGTGCATGTCCATGGCAGCAATGGCGCTTCGATGGGTGTACAAACCGACGGTGGTGCCATGTTCATTGCCGGAATGTCGTCGATTGCTGAACCCCCGGTAAACGATTTGTGGACGGTGCCCGGCGAAGAAAACCTGCTTAGTGATTGGAAACAGCAGGATTCCGATTTTTTTAACTCCATCAATGCGATGGAATATTACATGAAATTGCAAAACGAAGATTTTGCCGATGCCATACAGAACAACCGTCAGCCATTGGTTTCAGGAGAAGACGGGCGTGTCACCGTGGAGCTTTTTACCGCTATTTACCGCTCCACGCGCGATAACCAGCCGGTAAAATTTCCGCTGGAAGCAGAAAGTGACAGGAACGATTTTGACGGACGGTGTACCTGAAAATATAAATGGAGCATTTCTTTATTGGATGAGATGAATGAATTTCAATTTTTAGTCCTGAAAGGACGACATATTCTAGCCCAGGGCAATCACGGTGAAACCGGGAGCCGCCCTGGGTTGGTGAATGGATTTAAAAATCGTCCGCGTGAAAAGGTTGATCAAAGAGAATTCCTTCACTCGGACGAAATCGATCATTTCTTTTTTGTGGGTCAAAATGCCGTTCAGTTCCGTCCGAAAATAATGATTTGCTTTTCTCATCGAATCCTCGCGGACGGTTTTCAACTTCTGTGCCCTTTACCCAGGGCGTCGTTTCGGATCGTTCCTCCCGAAACTTTACCCTGGGCTATCATATGTTGGCCTTTCAGGCCAGAAAAACGCATCCAAATAATTGTAGATAATCACTAACCCATGAATAGACGAAAATTTTTACTCCATAGTTTTGGTGTGGCAGCCGGAACTTTGCTGGGTGCAGAACTGGCCAAAGGCCTTGTATTGGCAACTCCGGGCGAACAAATCCAGTTGCCGCAATCGGTAGTTGAGCGTAAACTTACCAACTATTCGCATAAACTGCCCGAATCTGACCGCGATTACATGCGGCACCGAAGTTATGTGGAGGAGGTTCCTGTTTCGGAATATTCATGGGCTTCCGACGAAGCTTACGAAGCATTTCTGGATATGAAATACGGTGTTCGTATTCACTGGGGACTTTATTCAATCTGGCATTTGGAGGGAGAGTCGTGGCCTTTCCTCGGAAACCGCGAACCCGATATCAACTTTGAAAAGCGTCAGGAATATCAGCAATTATACAAAAACTGGGATCCAACGGGTTTCAATGCCGAAGAATGGATGAGTTTGTTCAAGGAATGTGGACTGAAAATGTTCGCGTTCACCACCAAACACCACGAAGGTTTTTCGATGTTCGACACCAAAACACGGGTGAAGAAACGCCCCAACTGGACTGCGCCCGGCGGACCAAAAATCGAAGATTGCGATCTGGCATACAGCATCATGGAAACGCCGTTCAAGCGCGATGTGGTGAAAGAACTGTGCCAGGCCGCCGATAAATACGGAATTAAGAAAGACTTGTATTTCTCGCATTCCGATTGGTACGACTGCAATTTCAGGCCGTATGGCTATCATCCGCTGCAAATTCCATCGAGCGCAGAGTGGTGCAAATCGCAAAGCGCCGGCGAACCGGAAACTGAATTTGACCGCACGAAGGAACGGTTGAAAGATTACCTGGTGATTGTTCCCGATCCAACGCCCGAAGAGGAGACTCAAATGATAGAGCGTCATCGGGCACAATTAAAAGAGCTGCTTACCAACTACGGCAACATCGACATGATTTGTCTCGATATTTGGCTGGGGCCGCGTGTTTGGCCACAATTGCGCCAAACCCTGATTGAGCTGCGGAAGATACAGCCCAATGTCATGTTCAGGGCTCGCGGAATTGGCAATTACGGCGATTATTTTACTCCCGAACGATTTGTTCCTGAAAGCAAAGAAAATTCCGACGTCCCCTGGTTCGTCATTTACCCGCTCGGAAAATCGTTTTCCTACGATCCTGATCCCGAAAGGCACAAAGGCGCCAAATGGATCGTGCAAAATATCATCGACTCGGCGGCAAAAGGCGGCAATTTTATGGTGGGGATCGGTCCCGATGAAAATGGGCGTTTTGCTCCCGAGGCCGTCCGTCAGTTGAGGCAGGTAGGTGGCTGGCTCAAAAATAATGGTAAGGGAATTTATGCCACCCGTGCCCGCGAAGGCGAAAACTGGAAGGAAGGCGAAAATGTGCGGTTAACCCGCTCGAAAGACCATCAGCTTGTTTTTGCTCATTGCTTTGAATGGCCCGGTAAAGAGTTGGTATTGAAAACTGTAACTGCCAAAAAGGACGCCAAAATCATCTTGCTGGGGCTCGAAAATGTTGCCCTGGAATGGGCGAATGGTGCAAACGGACTGGTCATCAGTACTCCGGAAAGCTTGAAAAATAGTATTCCGGCAGAAGAACAGATCGCTTTCAGTTTTTCGATTGAAGTGTAGGTTTTAAATATAAATACAATGGAACATCGCCCAAAATCATTTTATCGCCTGGTGATCGGCATTTCGACGGTTACCGCGTTTTTATTCGCCTGCCAGCCCAAACAGCCGGTCGATAATTTTTCGTCAGACCCCACGCAGCACATGTTGCCCAAAACCGACCGGAATTATGGGCATACCAGCGGCTACATCGAAGATGTCCCGGTTCCCGAATACCGCTGGGCATCGCGTAAAGCTTACGAAGATTTCAACGACATGAAGTTTGGTGTCCGCATTCACTGGGGATTGTATTCCATCACCCAGCAATCCAAGGAGTCGTGGCCTTACCTGAAGATACCTCATGCCGAAAAGCAGGCTTACAACGAATTATACAAAACCTGGAATCCGCAGGGCTTTAATGCCGACCAATGGATGAACCTGTTTGCTGATGCCGGAATGAAAATGTTTGCCTTCACAACCAAACATCACGAAGGTTTTTCGATGTTCGATACCAAAACGCGGGTAAAACGTCGTGTGAATTATTCTGCATCAGGAGGGCCGGTTATCGAAGATTGCGACCTGGCTTACAGCATCATGGAAACACCTTTTAAACGCGATGTAGTGAAGGAGCTAACAGATGCCGCCCGCAAAAAGGACATCAAAATCGACCTGTATTTTTCTCATCCCGACTGGTACGACGCCGATTTCAGACCTTATGTGTGGCATCCCTTGCAGGTTCCGTCGTCCGATTCGTTAACCGTAAGAGGTCCGGATTTGAAACCTCAGGATCAAACGCATTGGGGCGATGTTGGTTCGGTTAGGACTCCGGATGCAAGTCCTGAAGAAATCGACCGGATGATGAAACGTCACCGCGATCAATTGGTGGAACTGCTTACCAATTACGGTAAAATCGATATGATTTGTCTGGATATGTGGTTTGGTCCGACCATCTGGCCCAAATTGCGCGAAACGATGCTCGAACTGCGCAAAATTCAGCCCGACGTGATGTTCCGCGCACGAGGCATTGGCAACTACGGCGATTATTATACACCCGAAGGTTTTGTTCCTGGCGACAAGGAAAATACCAATGTTCCGTGGTTCGTGATTTACCCGTTGGGCAGGTTCTTTTCGTATGAAAAGGATTCTGCTGAGCACAAAGGTGCCAAATGGATCGTAGAAAATATTCTCGATTGCGCAGCCAAAGGCGGGAATTTTATGGTGGGCGTTGGACCCGATGGAAACGGAACGTTTCATCCGGAAGCCGAACGTCAGCTTCGACAAACCGGTAGCTGGCTGAAGGTGAACGGCGAGGGCGTTTATGCCACCCGGGCGCGCGATGCCAGTTCGTGGAAGGAAGGCGACAGCATCCGGTTCACACGTTCGAAAGATGACAAAACCATTTATGCGCATTGCTTCGTATGGCCGGGAGAACAACTGGTTCTGAAAACTGTGAACCCTGAAAAAGGAGCAAAAATTTACCTGCTTGGCAACGACACTCCCCTCGAATGGGAACAAAATGCTGCCGGAGAACTAGTCATCAAGACTCCGGAAAGCTTGCTGAATGCTGTTCCTGAAGATTTACGACTGGCTTATTCTTTTAAAATAGAGAACTAATGAACACAACCGACCTGACTACTCCCGAGCAACGCCTAAGCAAAATGCGGTGGGTGATGATCAGCTTTGCCTTTGTGGCAACTGTACTGAACTACCTTCACCGGCTGTCGTTCAACTATCTAACTGCCAAAGGTCCGTTGCATGATATGATTCCTGATGATGCCTTCGGATATATTGCCACGGCATTTTTTGTAGCTTACATGATTTCGAATGCCTTTTCCGGATTTGTCATCGACCGCCTTGGAACCAAATTGGGTTACGCCTTGTGTATGGCATTCTGGACCACTGCCGGATTGTTGCATGCCATAGCGATGCTTCCTTTGCACTTTGGAATTTTCAGGTTTTTGCTGGGTTTGGGCGAAGCAGGTAACTGGCCGGCGGCCATTAAACTCACCGGGGAGTGGTTTCCGCCCGAAGAACGTTCAACCGCCTCTGGAATTTTCAACAGCGGTGCTGCTGTTGGAGCCATCGTGGCACCACCTTTAATTGCCTGGCTGGGTGTAACTTTCGGCTTGCAGATTACCTTCGTTGTGATCGGTGCCCTTGGATACTTGTGGCTGGTTGCATTCTGGT
>JAHEYU010000104.1 GCA_023251435.1 Bacteroidota bacterium | reverse complement strand
CTGATAATCAGCAAAATTCAGGAATCATTCCCGAAAATAGTTTTCATCGTCAAAGTTATTATCCACTGGCCGATTTGTTTCCCTCTGTAGCGCTTGATAAATTAACTTTGAGCGGAACAAGGCTCAGTGGTCAAATTGATTTGTCGAATCCGGGTGTAGTGAATTCCTACCGCAGAACTTTTGGCTATGCCGACAATACGCCGGTTCTGTCTTTCAGCGAAAAAATGCCCGATAACCCTTATACTTCTGAAATTGAGGGAAGTGGAGGCGATGCCATCGATATTGACTGGGCTGTTGGTAATGGCGGAAACCATGTAAAACTTGATGAAATACATTTTATCCGGATTTATACTGGAATGAATGCACTGGCGGGCTGGCTGGGCGAAATTTCAACCGAAATTACCGGTATCCGCGATGTTGAACCTGCTTCTACTTTAGGTTCAAGATCATTGGTGGTTATTCAGGATTTGCCTCCCAAAATAATGGAAGGTGTAACGATCAAAATCAATGCTTTAGTTTTTGAATCAGGCATAAAAACAGAAAATGCACAGATTAACTGGACGCTCACTGATCCTGAATTGGCAACGATTGAAAATGGCGAGTTGAAAGCTTTAAAAAATGGAAAGCTTCGACTTCGCGCTTCATCAGTTTCAAATTCAGCTTTTTTTGCTGAAAAGGAACTGGAAATATTTGCGGCAGGAAAAGCTGTTATATCGCTTACAACTAGTAGTATGAAGGTAAATGATAAGCTACGGCTGACTGGTAAACTGACTGATCAGAACGGGAATATTCTTTCTGGAATTACGCCAAAATGGAGGATTAGTGATCCTGCCAAGGCTGAAGTTTTTCAGGTTGACGGAACTTATTTTCTAAAAGGAAAACAAACCGGAAAATGCTGGCTATATCTTGAATCTATTGAAATTAAGTCACTTAAGGATTCTTTGCAAATTCAGGTTCTTCCTGAATCTGAATTAAAAAAGGTTTTTATTTCAATTAAAACTACAGAAAAGACTTTGGTTCCGCGGCAATCTATTTGGGTTGAAAGTATTGATTTGACTTCAAAAGTTGATAGAGTGCAAAAAAACTATCCGTTAACTGATAGTTCGTATGTTTCAGTTGCGCATGCCATTGCGGCCATATATAAAAATACTGAATTTGAGAATGACTGGGCGTTCCGGGACGATGCCGAAGGTGGATCATCACTTTATTTGTGGCGTATTCCTGAAACTGATGAAGGATCAATTGTTTACCATTCAGGATATGGAGGTTCACGAACTTCTGCTTCTTACCGCAAAACATGGGTAATCATGTTAAATCAGCAACCATTCGTAACCGGATTTGACAAAATAAGGGTGAACAACAACGATGAAATATTGGTGTATCAGATTGCAGATAACCAAATTCAATGGTCGGTAACGCATTTGACCACAGGATCAGACTCGTTAAAATTAAACCAAAATATTGATCTTCAGCTGATGAGATATTTTTGCTCAATGAATCAGAACAGGTCAGTTTCAATCAATTCATCAGAAGTGTTGGCTTATCAGACCGTTAAAATCGAACTGCAAAATTCAACCAAAAGTGGTACAATTTATAAAACCGATGAATTTGGAAAACTCGCTGTAAGTTTGGACAAAGCTGGTGATTATCTGTTTGTTTCGGGAATGGATGCTTCAAAGTTATTTGTTGAGTCACCAACCGGAAATAAAATCAATTTCGCGAATGGGCTTTCATGCAAAGTTTATCCTAATCCATTCACTGATCATCTCCGGATTGACTGTTTATCACCAATTCAATCGATTGAAATTGCTGATTTACAGGGGAGAATAGTTTATTCTGAAGCCTATTCTCAATCCAAAATTAACTTACAACATCTTCCTTCAGGATTCTATATTCTGAAAGTTAAATCAGGAAACCAGCTTTTTAAGCAGAAATTAATCAAACTGTAAGTTTGTGAATCAGAACAGAAGAACGCTTTGGAAATTTTTGGTCAAATCTATTTGTGCCATTCTGTTTCTATTGCTGATAACTTTAAACCTTGAAGCTCAAAAACTTACAGATACCATTTCGATTGAGGAAGTGCCTGTTTTTGGCCGAAAGACGATTCAGGAAGCCGGAACTATGACGACCCGTATCGATACTTTGGTACTGCAAATGTTGAAAACTCAAACTATTTCAGAATTACTGTCTTCTTATACCCCTGTTTTCATTAAATCTTATGGAAGAGGCTCAACTGCAACCGCTTCGTTCAGAGGAACGGCGCCTTCGCATACACAGGTTTACTGGAACGGGATGAAACTTAACTCGCCCATGCGTGGCGATGTCGATTTTTCACTTTTCCCGGTATATTTTATTGATGATTTGAGTTTGCAACATGGAGGAAGTTCCCTGCAATCGGGATCCGGTGCATTGGGTGGCAGTGTTTTAATCAATAACAAACCCGACTGGACCGACCGTTTCAGCATCCGGTACGTTCAATCGCTTGAAAGCTTTTCCACTCATAAAGAATATCTTAATCTTGGAGTTGGAAATGGTAGATTTCAATCTAAAACACGAATTTTCTCCGATCGCAGTCAAAATGATTTTCAATATTTCAATTACGGAGTTTTGCCAATGCACGAAGATGTTCAAAAAAATGCCCAATACCGAAAATCCGGATTACTTCAGGAAGTATATTCCAGGTTCAAGGATCAATCGTTTTCTGCCAAATTGTGGGCTTACCAGAGCGATCGCGACCTTCCGCAGTTGATGTCGTTTGAAGGAGATGTCAGGAAAGAAACGCAGAAAGACCAGAATTTAAGGGCGATTCTTAACTGGAAAAATATTAAAGAAAAAAGCAAGGTAGAGTGGTTAATTGGATTGAATTTTAGTCGGTTAAATTATTTTAGATCGAGTACTGAAGCTAACTTTGTAAATTTCGACAGCCAAAGTAAAGAGCGAAGTTTTACCAATCAGTTCAACTATGACTGGACACCAAAGGAGACCATAAATTTTAACTGGTCGTTGAATACTACATACAACACTGTTTCGGTGTTCGATTACGCTCAAAAAACTGGCTATGATCAGAATCAACTGGCTTTTTCATTGCTGAATTCGGCTCATTTTATGCTGCTTCCACAATGGGCAATGTCTTTCTTATTCAGGAGCGAAATGTACGATGGTCGTTTGATTGGTTTTATACCATCGTTTGGAACTGAATATTGGCTGAATAAAAAGCAACTGAGTTCAATCAAGCTCAACCTTTCACGTAATTACCACCAGCCAGGCCTGAATGATTTGTTCTGGCTTCCGGGCGGTAATCCTGATTTAAAGCCTGAAGACGGGTTGTCGGGTGATCTGGCATTTGCATACAAAGGGCAGGAGGGAAGCGCTTCATTTTCGGGACAGCTTACCGGATTTGCCTCTTTAATCGACAACTGGATTGTATGGCAGCCTTCAGCCAGTGGTGCCTATTATTGGGAAGCAACTAACCTGCGGAAAGTTTTAGCCCGTGGCGCTGAAATTCAGGTTTCGGGACAGTTAAATGTTGCGAATGGAGTATTATTGAGCTTGCGGAGTAATTATTCGTATTCTGCTACTTCGAATGCTGATGCAGTTCCCTCTGTAGATGAATCGCGGGGTAAACAGCTGATTTACATCCCAAAACACAAAGCAAATTTGTTTGCCGAAGCTGATTTTAAAAATTATTACCTGAAAATTAATGCTCCCTTTACCGGGAAGCGATATACTTCGAGCAACAATTTTGAATCGGACTTTGAAAAGGTGCTAAATCCCTATTGGTTGCTTAATTTGACTGTGGGAAAGAAGGTTGAATGGAATTGCACGCAGGCAGATATTTGTCTGAATGTTGAAAATTTGACCAATGAAGATTACATGGCAATTTTATGGCGGCCAATGCCCGGAAGATATTATTCTCTAACCGTCCAAATACAATTCAGAAAATGAAGAAGCTTTTTTACATACTGATTTGTGCATTGGGACTTCTTTCTTGTTCGGAAAGCCCCGTTGATACAGTGTTTTTCGATTTTACAGGTAATCGTGGTGTTTACATCGTAAATCAGGGGAATTTTATGTACGGCAACTCGTCGTTATCGTTTTACGACCCGGCGACCAAAAAGGTGGTAAATCACGTATTTCAGGCCCGAAACGGCGCACCTTTGGGGGATGTGGCGCAATCGATGAGTATCTGGAACAATCTGGGATTTGTAGTTGTAAACAATTCAGGTAAAATTTATATAATCGATAGCAGTACTGCCGAATACAAAGGAAGTATCACCGGATTAAGTTCACCCAGGTACATTCATTTTGTCAATTCGCAAAAAGCTTACATTACCGATTTGTATGCCCGAAAAATCACCATTTTCGATCCGTCAACATTCCGGAAAACCGGAGAAATTCCGGTAAGTAATTCGACATCGGAATTCAATCAACATTCGACCGAAAAGATGATTCAGTATAAAAATCAGGTTTTTACCAATAGCTGGTCGTACGATAATAAAATACTTGTAATCGACACAAATACAGATCAATTAATCGATTCAATTGAAGTTTTAAAACAACCAAATAGTTTGGTAATTGACAAGGATAACAAAATCTGGGTGTTGACTGATGGCGGTTTTGAAGGCAATCCTTATGGATATGAAAGACCCGGGTTATTAAAGATTGACGCTGAAACACGAGAAATAGAGCGATCGTTCAGATTTGCTTTGGGTGAGCACCCGTTGAGTCTTTGTTTGAATGCCGGGAAAGATTCCTTGTTTTTCCTGAATCGGCATGTATGGAAAATGGCTGCTTCGGATAAAAAACTTCCGGAGCAACCATTTATAATTTCAGCGAACACCAATTTATATGGTGGTTTTTATAGTTTGGCGATCGACCCGTCTAATTCTGAAATCTACGTGGGCGATGCAATTGATCATGCTCAAAATGGCCTGGTACGCCGGTACGCTCCTTCAGGAAAACTGTTGGATGAATTTAAAGTTGGAATTTCGCCCGGCGGATTTGCTTTCAAATTTCAGTAGAAAAAATCAGATATGCTTAAAAAATCGGCACTTCTCTTTTGAAAGTTTCGTCAAGAGAAATAAAAGTTTCTGTACTTGCTATACCACTGATTTTCTGAATTTTATCGCTTAAAATATCTTTCAGGTGCTCATTGTCTTTGGCATATACTTTCGCAAAAATGGCATATTGTCCGGTAGTATAATGGCATTCAACTATTTCAGGAATTAATTTAAGTTGTTCGGTGACAGTTGAATACAAGCTGCCTTTTTCGAGGAAAATGCCAATGTAGGTACAGGTTTTATAGTCAATCTTTTTTGGGTCGATGTGATAGCCGGAACCAACAATTACACTAAGTTCAATCATCCGGTTCACGCGCTGATGAACTGCAGCCCTGGAGACTCCAACTTCTGCAGCCACATCTTTAAAAGGAATACGTGCATTTTTTGAAATAATTTCCAATATTTTCAAATCAATGTCGTCGAGCTGATGTCTTAGCGTCATGATAATTATTTGAGTAGATAAAATTTATTTGATTGGAACCTGACGCTTGAATTCCATTTCAAGGGAAATAAAGGTTTCAGTGCGTGCAATTCCTTCAATTTCCTGCAGATCTTCGTCAATCAACTTTTTAAGGTGTTTGTTTGTCTTGGTCTGAACTTTAATAAAAATGGCATAAGATCCTGTTGTATAATGACATTCAACAATTTCAGGTATTTTTACCAGCTCTTGAACAACTTGCTTGTGGTATTTTGCTTTTTCGAGATAAATACCCATGTAAGCACAGGTAAAATAACCAAGTTTCTGCGGATTAACAAGAAATTCGCTGCCTGAAACGACACCAAGGTTCAGCAAACGTTGAACCCGCTGATGAATTGCAGCACCCGAAACCCCACATTCGCGGGCAACTTCGAGAAATGGAATTCTTGCATTTTTTGTAATCAGTTTTAAAATCTTTTCGTCCAGCTCGTCAATGTTTGGTAGCGGTTCTATTTGCAAATCGTTCATAATGTATTTTTATAACTGTCGTTTGAAAATTTGAAAGTCAAAGGTATAAAAAATCGATAAATTTTAAATATTCCTATTAAAAAACATCATGATTGTTAACATCTGAAAGTAAATAGGTCAAAATCAATATTAGACTTAATTTATCAACCTTCGGTTTTTAATGCTTTTTAGGACAACCAGAATGAACCTTCGGATTTAAAATTGCAAATTATTCAGCAATTTTAAATTATTCATTAATAGCACCTTTTATTCCGGAGCTTTATAAACAATTCGGTAAATCGATGATTTAACTTCAGAAAATTCAATAGTCGTTAGTTGGTTTGGAAAGCTCATTAACATCATTTTAACTCTATTTTTTCCATTGGAGTAGGGTGGTTGGTAATAAATTCCGCTAAAAACCACAAAACCCAGACGTTCGTAAAAAGCAATCCGGCGTTGAGCTGTGTCGTTAATTGGTTCTTCAACTTCAACAATTACAGTTTTGTCACATTCAGTAATTACCTGATTTACAACTTGTGTACCAAGCAATTTGCCTCGCAAATTTTGGCGAATGGCGAAATGCTCTATGAAGATAAAGTGATTTAAATTCCAGACAGTTATCAATCCAATTAATTCCTCGTTATTGTATATCCGGTAAATTATGAATTTGGGATGTTGAATCAATTCACTTATTTCCAGCCATTCCCGTCTTTCGTCAGAAGGAAACGAATCCTCGTAAATCTGTTTTAGGTCATCGTTCAGTTCCATTGAGTCGGAAACCGGGAGCAACTTTATCATCGATGTTAAAGTGTTTAATGATTGGTTGTTTGCGTACCTAATCGTCGAGTTTTTGACGGTTTTGTTTAATGTCGGCTTTTATGCGTTTTCCGGCCAATCGTTTTTCAACAGAACTGCGTGTGGGTCGTGTACTTTTACGTCGCTTAACCGGCTGTAAAGCCTTTTCAATCAGGCAATAAATTTTTCTGATGGCATCTTCCTTGTTTACAAGCTGCGATCTGTCTCGTTGCGAAATAACAATCAGGAAGCCATCCAAACTGATTTTTGCTGAAAGTTTTGCTAAAAGTATTTGCTTCTGATCTTCAGTTAAAATATTGGATTCCTGAATGTTAAAGCGAAGTTCGATTTTTGAATTTACCTTGTTAACATTCTGACCGCCAGGACCGCTGCTACGTGAAGCCTGAAATACAAATTCGGCTGATAAATCCGGAATATTTAAATTATCTGTTGCCATTACTTATCGTTTTCAATCTTTACAGCCGGAGCTGATTTCTTTCTGCTTTTTGGCTTGTTCTCGTAGTAATAGGCTACTTTCTCAATGGCTTTCCGAATACTGACATTGATTGGATTATAATCGTTGGCCATGTAGCTGTCGATGAAATAAATCTGATAATAGAAATCTGTTACCAACGGAATTTTCATCCCCGTATTAATACGCTCCATCGTACTGGTGAATTCCTGCGGATATTCTTTTTTCATGAGTGCGCATGTGTAAACCGCCAGTTTGTCGTTTTTATCTTTTAGTCCTGAAAAGCCAAAAAGCCTGCAAATCAATCCTCTGTGATCGTAAATTGAGCAACCTGCTGTTTGTCCGGGAACCTGAGTTTTGGCCAGACTAATGCAATGTTCAGGATTGGTTTCTAACAGTTCGAGAGCAGCTAAATGAAGATTATTGCTGACCAAATAATAGGCAAGTGGTAAAAATTCCAGAACATTGGCTTCCAGATCTTTTTTGAGACAACATAAATTGCAATTTGTCAGGCACTTAAGATTTGACTCATTACCAAATTTTTCAGTCTCCTTGTCCAATTGCTTAAATACCCTTTCAACTTTTCTGATCTTGCCCAGCATAGGATTATCATATCTTTAAGTGTCGCAAATTTAGTGGAATTGTTGATTAATTGTGGTTTTGACATTAAAAGATAAAGCTAAGAGCAAAAAACAGAATTAAATTATCCAACCAATTCAATATCAATACGCCCAGGGCGAATTATTGCCATTTGAAATGCTAACCCGTGTTTGAACTTTAAATTTGTCGGTAACTTTGTATTCCATAAACATGCTTGCGCCTTTGATGCTCATATCATGTATGGAAGAATTTAATTTGGGAGCTTCGAAAATAGATCGCGCACCAAAACTGTTTCCTCCAACCATAAGTCGATCGTTGAGTTGATAAGCACTTTGATTAAAAACATGCCCGAAAGAAAAAATAGAATGGTTAGAAAAACCAGCAGAATATGTTGTGGAAAAACTGATTTGTTTTGGGTTCAAATATCTGCTGAAATCGATATTTTTATTGAAATCGGGGAGAAGCGGCTGATTAAAGATTGAAATATCTGGAAAAGTAATTTTTTCAGCAAAAGACGTTTCCTTAAAATTGAGCATTCTTTCCATAACAGGTTGCCCGACTTTAATTTCATCCGGAAAAATTAATGTGCTATCAGAAAAAATTTTCTCCTGTGCAGAAGCATAAAGCACTGAACAGGAGAAAATTAGTATTAAGAATAACCGACTCATTCTAAACTGATATTGAAGGATTAGAATAATTTAATTCCGAGGCTTACAACAAAATTACCATTCTTTGTATCAAAATCGGGCGAATTATAAATGCTGTTACTGTGCGATTCCATCCTCGCATCAAACGTAAGGAACAGAAAATCGATACCGGCACCGTATTGCCATCCGAAGAAATTATTCTCAATATTCTCTTTTGTTAGCTGGCCTTTTGCGCTTTTATCAGTTTCGAACGAAAAAACCGGACCACCCATAATACGCAGATTGAAAGCTTCCTGCTTAATTATTTTAAAGCCGACTAAAGCCGGAACATCGATGGTATTCAGGTTAAACGAGTTAACGATCGTTTCGTCAATTTTATCAATGTATTCGCCCCCTTTGGAATTGTAATAAGCTTCGGGCTGAATGTAAAAACGCCCCAAATTAATACGGGCAAATGCCCCAAATAAGTAATTATTAATGGTTTGGGCCGTATAGTCATTCTTGTTCAGCGACAACTTCGAAGAATTAATACCTGCTTTTATTCCGGCATTAAAAATGTCTTGTGCAATGCCTGTCAAAGAAAATACGGTCAACAGTGCAATAATTGTAAGTTTTTTCATAATCAGAATATTATTGAATTACTTTTATTTAAAACGCTTTATTGGAATTTATATTGTCGTACGATATCCCAGTTGCAATGTTCTCGATATTCATCTCCAAATTCGTGCCAATAAAAAAGTATCCCGAAAATTCCATCAGTATTTTTCTCCCGGCAAATATTCTCCAAGTATGTTTGTCATTGAAGCATAGATGTTTGTGCGTGCATTTGGATGTAATTCAGCCAATTGTGAAATTACATTTTTTATATCTTTTCTTTTTGATTCTTTCTCAAAAGTACACAGTTTTATTTCACGTTTAAAACTCCTGATTGCAGCAAATTCCATTATCTCGTTTTCGGTAAGCAACATTAAAGGTCTGATAACCGAAAGTTTACCTCCAAACATTTTTAGCAGCGGCGGCATAGAGCTAATAGAAGACTGAAAAGCCATGTTCATCAGCAAAGTCTCGATGGCATCGTCCAGATGATGTCCCAGCGATAGCTTGTTAAATCCTGATTCCTGTGCGGCTTCGAACAATGCTTTGCGACGGTTCCATGAACAAACAAAACAAGGGTTGGTATTTTCCTGACCGAACAAATCAACATCGATAATTTTATGAATAAATGGAACCGCAAGGCTTTGTGCAAATGATTTCAGGTATTCAAGATCGACCGTGTAGGGTTGCGATTTCAGACTTACATGAATGGCAGCCAATTCATATTTTAAAGGATGAAATTTCAGGCGTCCGGCCAGCGTTTCAAGCAATACCATCGAATCTTTTCCTCCGGATAAACCAACCAGAATTCGATCGCCTTCGTCGATCAGATGATATTTCTGAATCGCCTTGCCAACTTTCTGATTGACCTTCCGGATGATTAAATTTTCTTTCGATTTATGACCAACCATATATCAGACGATTATTCCAATTCGCCGTAAGTATATGAAACAAAGGCAACTTTCTTACTGTCAGGGCTCCACGATGGAACATTGAAAGTACCCTGTCCGCCATAAATGTGTGCCATCACTTTCACATTTTTTTCGCCAATAGGCTGCATGCGAAGCATTACCCGCTGATTGTGCGGATGACTTGTAGCCGGAACTTCAGGAGGATACGAAATGTACATCAACCACTTACCATTTGGAGAAGGATGTGCAAACCAATCCTGATTGGTATCAAATGTAACTTGTTCCTGATCAGATCCATCTGGTTTCATTCTCCAAATTTGCATGGTTCCTGTACGGGTAGAGTTAAAGTAAATATATTTTCCATCGGGCGAATATTCAGGGCCGTCGTCTAAGCCTTTTGCAGTTGTTAACTGTTTTTCCTGACCACCTTTTGCCGGAATTTGGTAAACATCGTACTCTCCGTTTCTTTCGGCACAATAAACCAGGTATTTATCGTCGGCCGACCAGCCATGCCAGTACGAAGGCCCTTTTTCAGTTACTCTGAATGGCTCACCGCCTTCAATTGGAAGAGTATAAATAATCGAAAGGTTCTTTCCATTTTCCTGAACATGATTACTGATTGCCAGCATTTTACCATCGAATGAAATTCCGTGGTCGTTGTTGTTATTAATGGCAATACCAGTGTTTATCACTTCAGGTTTTCCCTTTTTTAGATCGAATTTGTAAAGTTTGCCTCCTGAATTGTAAATCAGGAATTTACCATCCCGCGACCAGTTGGGCGCTTCGATGTGGTAGGTGGTGGAATAAATAACTTTTCGGGCGCCGGTTTCGGTATCAAGAATTTCAAGACGGCTTGCTGAAGGAGTTTTGTAGCCATCGACACCTTCGGCAGCTGCAACATCGAACCTGACATTCGAAAACAAGCCGGTGACTGTATTTGCCGGATTGTGCGAACATGTTGCCAGGCCAACCCAAAAAGGTGCAGTAAAACCAAGTTCAATTTCTTTGGCAGCAGTCAATGCCTGCTCTGTCTGGGCAATTCGTGCCAGTATTTTTGATCCTTTTTTCTCTAGCTGAAGATATTGAGCACCAACTTCGGTGAATTTCAATTCCTCGGTTATTGCTCCCTGTTTAGAGCGGTATTGCAACGAAAGCAACCCATCTGAATGTAAAACAATGTCGGCATATTGCGAATTTGCATCCATCGTTTGCCGTATCATCAAACCCATTTTCCGATGTGCATCACCGGTCTTGGTTAAAATGTCAACTTTCGAGGTTAGAATAAAATCGCCGCTTACTTTTCTTGCTGCAAAGAAAAACTCATCATTGTCGAGCCACATATTGATTCCCGCTCCGGTAACCTCATAGGTCTGACTTTCAGGATTGTGAATTAAATTACCTGAAATGGCGGGGTTTCCAACATTTTTTGTTTCAGGAAAAAAAGATTTTTGTGAATGTGCGGTTAGGTTCATAGTGAAAATTGCAAATAGAAATGCAATTGATTTAGTTGTGGTATTCATCGTTTATAGTTTAGGAATAAGGTTCCTAAATTATAAATTAGTTTTTATAATGAACCCCTCACTATTAATTGTGTCGCAATTACTTTGTTTATCTTGTTTTTGCTGACGATAAAATTGGCACAATCTTTTCCCATCTGCACAAAATCGGTCGAAATTACAGTAATACCGGCAGCTACAATCTCTTTCATCGGCGTGTCGTTGTATGAAATGATACCCACTTCAGCACCAATTTTATACGACTTTTTTTTGCAATCTTTTACGATTTTCACCAGATCGGAGTCTTTAATTACCAAATAGGCCTGTCCGGGCTGAACTTCACGGTTATCGATGCAATCTAAAACGGCATGCTTCAGCTGATGGTCGTTGCAGAAGTTTATAAAAGCATCGATGGTTTCAGAAGGGTGGGGAGTATTTTGCGGAAAAACCAATATAAATTCCTCGTATCTGCGAATAAGTTCCAATCCTGAATTCAAACAATCATAAACAGCCTGACTAAAATCCTGTGTCAGCGATGAAACCTCATTTTTAGGATCGTTTCCCATATCGAGAATCAACAGCTTCTTCGGATCAATTTTCCGTACTACTTCTTCAAGATTCTTATTGTCGATATTCATAACAATGTACATGCTGTACCGACCGAGACTGTTTAAAATCAGTTGATTAAAAATTTCAGGATTATAATGATGAAACAGCAAATCAACCGAATAATTATCAGGCAAATTAGCCCTGAACGATTGATAGAGCTGTTCTTTAAAAGCACTGAAATCGTCGAGCAGAACAAATACCCGATACGATTCGGAGGCTACAAAATATCCTTTTGTTGGTGTAGACGAAATGATGCTTCGTTGTTTTAAAATCGAATAAGCTTTAAAAATAGTGTCGCGCGAAATGCCTGCATCTTTGCTTAACTGATTGACAGAGGGTAAAAAATCGCCTTCTTTCAGGATACCCAGATTAATAGCTTCGCTTACAGCATGAATAAGTTGCTGGAGCTTGGTTTGAGACGAACTTTCATCGAATTTAAAAGCAAATTTTTCCATCAGTTTTATTTTGTAAAAAGCCTGAATTGAATATTCAACCCAGGCTTTTAATCTATTTATGTTGCGAAGTTAGCAATTTTTAAACTTTAGGTACTCCGAACTTTAGCTCACTTTAAGCACTTTTATTTGTATAAAGGGCCGTAAGTTGCACAGGCACGATAATCTGCACCTTCTTTATCGGTTCCAAAGGCCGACCATGCACTTGGCCTGAAAATCTGATCGTCGCTTACATTGTGCATGTTCACCGGAATACGAAGAATCGATGCCAGTGTAATCAGGTCGGCACCAATGTGTCCGTAGGAAATTGCCCCGTGGTTGGCTCCCCAGTTGGCCATTACACTGTAAACATCTTTAAATGCATCATTGTCAGCCAAACGAGGTGCAAACCATGTAGTTGGCCAGGTTGGACTTGTGCGTTCGTCAAGAACCCCGTGAACATCATCAGGCAATTCTATTGTCCATCCTTCAGCAATTTGCAGAACCGGGCCAATACCTTTCACAAGGTTTACACGCGACATGGTAACAGGCATTTCTCCCGCAGTTTTAAACAGCGATGAATAACCACCTCCGCGGAAATATCCTAAATCAGCAGGACACCAGCTTGTATTTTCGAGACAGGCGGCTGCTTCTTCTCCGCTTATTTCCCAGAAAGGTTTCATGGCTGGATTTCCGTTGGCATCTTTTTGACGGGCAGTGGCGTCAAGTGTGGTTGAACCTGAATTAATCAAGTGTATAATTCCGTTTGATGCCTTGCCTGTTAATTCTTTGCCTGTTACGCGTTTAACTGCTTCGGGGCTCCAGTAGGTTCTGACATCAGAAAAAATCTGTGCCGTATTGGTAAGTAAATGACCGAACAACATCGAAACTCCATTCAAACTATCGTTTTCTGTGGCAAATATATAAGCCTGACGTATTCCGTTCCAGTCGAAAGATGAATTCAAAATCGCTTCAGTAAAATCAGCATTTGGGTAATAATCTGTCCATTGGCGCTGCCCCTGGAAACCTCCCAAAATAGCATTTCGGCCTTTCGATTCTTCGCCAAATCCCATTGCCTTAAGCTTTGGATTTCCAATCATTAAATCGCGTGCAATCAGGGTCATTTTTACTACAATTTCCCATTCCCAGTCTTTTCGATCGCGCGATGATTGTTTTTCTGAACGATTTACATCTTTGCCCTCCTTGCAGTTAGCCTTGGTCCATGCCATTGCTTTTTCGTATTCTTCCTGATCAAAAATGCCCTGTTCGATCCGTCGGATAAACTCAATCGATTCAACAAATTCAGTACGAATTCCCAGATATTCCTGAAAGAAATCAGGATCGACCATCGAGCCGGCGATGCCCATTGACGAATACCCAATTGACAGATAAGATTTACCTTTCATTTGCGCCGAGGCAAGTGCAGCTTTCACAAAACGGAGTATTTTTTCCTGCACATCTGCTGGAATAGTAGTGTCGTCTGCATCCTGAACATCGCGGCCATAAATTCCAAAAGCAGGAAGTCCCTTCTGCGAATAACCCGCCAGCGCGGCGGCCAGATATACAGCGCCCGGACGCTCGGTTCCGTTAAATCCCCAAACCGCTTTTGGCAACATCGGAGTGGTATCCATAACTTCGGTTCCATAGCACCAGCATGGGGTAACAGTTAATGATACGCCAACGCCTTCTTTTTCAAATTTATCGGCACACATTGCAGCATCGGCAACACCGCCAATAGTGGTATCGGCAATTACGCATTCCACACGTTCGCCACCTGGAAAACGAAGATTTTCTTCAATCAGTTTGGCGGCAGCTTTAGCCATGTTCATGGTCTGAACTTCGAGTGATTCTCTCACTCCGCGTTCTCTTCCGTCAATTACAGGGCGAATGCCAACTTTGGGCAAACGACCTATCAATCTGCTGTTTTGAGTCATTTTTTATAATTTGAGTTAAAGATTTTCATTGTCCTGTACTGTGCTGCTAAGTAAGTACATTTTATTCAGAAATTAAAGTGTTAGGAAACAGATTTGCTTCATGAATTATAAATTAACCTTTGGGGTTTGATAATTGCATTTGTATAAGAAATGACGGGCACGGCTAAATTTTATAAAGAGTAAGTCTCCGATTTTTCTGTACCTGAAATTTCTAACTAATGCGCACAAAAACTAAATCGGATGCGCAGTTTGATTTCAACGAATTTAAAAGACTTGATTTAAACAGGTACAATGTTGGGAAGTACTAAGAATATTTCAATGCGCTCCTGTTTTCCGCTATGGGACACCCTGAAATTTTTTTGAGATAATTTGACAAAGTTCAGCTTGCATATCGTCCATTTTCAGGAGTTGCGACTTGGTTTGTTTTGATTCGGGCAGCATATA
>JAHEYU010000103.1 GCA_023251435.1 Bacteroidota bacterium | reverse complement strand
CGCACTGCGGAAAAATATAGATCAAACGAAAGCATACATACAACTTTGCAAGGATATTGGAGCCACTGGAATTAAAGTTAAACCCAACGATTTACCAACCTCGGTCGCCAAAGAAAAAACCATCGCACAGATTGCTGCCTCGCTTAACGAAGTTGGCAAGTTTGCGAGTGATTTAGGGCAATTGGTGAGGGTAGAAGTGCACGGAAACTTGTCGCAGGAAATACCAAATATGAAGGCCATTTTTGAGCAGGTGACAGAAAAAAGTGTGAAAATGTGCTGGAACTGCAACGATCAGGATTTGTTGCCACCCGGATTGGAACCCAATTTTAATTCGGTTAAAAAGTGGTTTGGCGACACAGTTCATGTGCGCGAATTAAATGTGGGTGAATATCCATACCAGCAATTGATGAATTTGTTTGCCGGAATAAAATACGACGGCTGGATATTGCTTGAAGCCCGCACAGAACCAACTGATAAGATCGCGGCTATGCGGGAACAAAAAGAACTCTTTAATCAGATGATAGCAAAGGCAAAGAAAAACTGAGTATATATAGTGGACGTTATCGCTTCTTCAAGAGCAAAAAAAAATCCCGAGAGGGATTTTTTTTTGCTCTTGAAGAAGATTGATGCTTATCTGAATTTTATTCCCAAAGTTACATTGATCCCGTCTTTTAGTGATATTTGCTTGATTTCATCCACTGTGTCACTGTTCAAATTTGTTGAATATCTCACATCCAGACTTACAAGATTTAAAACCTCAATTCCGGCGCCTAACTGAAGTTTGTATTCATATTTTGGTCTTTCAATTTCGTGTTCAGAAATGCTTTGGCTTAAAAACATCGATCCCATTGGGCCTGCCATCACATGTGCGCTTACTACTCCCAGATTAATAATCTCAATTCCTAAAAGAACCGGAACTTTTAATGTATTTACCATCACTTTTTCCTGAAAAGGTGCATCCAGAAAAGTAAGTTGTTCATTTTTTACTGCATAGTATACTTCAGGCTGAATGAAAAGTTTTTTGCCCAATTTCATAAAAACGCCAAATTGATAGTTTGAGTTTAGCTGCGATTTAATCTCGTCGGTATCGAGAGTTGGAGTGGCTAAATCGGTACCTCCACGAAGACCAAACCAAACTTTACTTTTATGATTCGAGTCTTTTTCCTCATTTTCATTATAGGATTCCTGACCATAAGAACTAGAAAATAAACAAACCAAAATGGTTATTGCTGCGAATGTGAAGATTGAATTTTTCATGATTTTTAGTTTTAATTATTGTTTGATTTCTTTTTAAGTTATTTCTATGATGTAAATGTAAATCGCTTAAAATGAAGCACCAAACATTGTGTGTGAAACGCACTTTTTTGTTTATAAAACACTTTCAGGCATAAAAATTAGAACTTTCAAAACAAAAATGTCGAATTAAATGAATAAACTAAACTTCCGGCTTAATTACATCAAGTAGATTGATATTCAGGCTTTTTATGTGCTTGAGTGTTTTGTTTGCCGGATTAAATGTTGTGCTGGCGGAATCATTAATAGTTGTGACAATCCATTTATTGCCGGCAAACAATCGAGTAAATTCATTGAATGATATTTTCCCGGTTTGCCTCAGTTTAATTTTTTTATTTGTTTTTTCTTTGAGCAGCGTGTGCCGATTGCTAATTTTAATGCTGCCATTGTTATTGTCAAAGGTAATTTGATCGGGAGTTGCAATAGTTTTTTCGCTTAGAATACTGAAATTTACGGTGACACTATCCGAACCATTTCGAAACGTAAAATCGACCGCAAATTGATCATCGTTGTTGCTGTTGCTAAATGTCAGTGGTTTAATGAAATACTGATTAACTTCCGGAGATACATAAAATTCTTCCCAAAGGTGTTTTCCTGATTTTGTTGTCGCAGGTTTAATACTTAAACACGAACTTACCGTAAGGATGATCAATATTAAACAGATACTTTTTTCCGGTTTCATAAACTACTTTTTGTATGTTATTTGGCTTTCGATAAAATTTGATGTGAAAGATTCGTTGATTATTGTGTTGTTGCCGATCGCTGTGAATAAATATTTATTCCCGGATTTAAGCTCTTTAAAGTAATGACTGATATACTGTCCGGCTTCTGTTTTTTGATAAATTGTAAATGAATCTGCGCCAAAAGTCTGCTCGCTAATCAATGTCGAATTTGGATTGGAGCGTATTATTGTTTTTATTTTTTCCATGCTGGTTTCGAAACCCATGCCAAGGTACATCTGGAAATTGTTTCCTTTCAGAACTTTATATAGTATGAGAGATGTTTCGTTCTTATTATTTATCAAACTATTGTAGAAATTTACATCGAGTTGTGTTACATTGTTTGAAATCAGTCCGTTTGGTAGTAAGTATTTTGTTTGATGATCGAGTATTACTTCATTTTTATTGTTCGTACAGCTTGATAGTAAAAAAAATGCCAGAAGGCAGAAAATCAATTGATTGGCTTTTAATATTCTCATAGGTCAGTTATTTCAGGAATATATTTGTTAGATCTTTTGCTGATCGGGATTTTTGCGCTTTTTACCTAATTATTGACAAGGGGATTTAATTAAAATCCCCCTGCCAATAAAAATGTGGTTATTCGCCACTTACAATCGTTTCGTAAGTAACAATAATTCCAAACAAACTTGTTTGTTTAAGGTCAACTGATGAAATTCGGGTAATTCCTCCGTTTTTGGCTGCTGTTCTGATACTTGCATCTGCATCGAAGAAGAGAACACCCAGATAACCTGTGGCAGTTGCAGTTCCTACTTTGCTTCCAACTGCATAGCCGGTTGCATTAACCGGAAGAGTCAACGAACACGCTGATACTAAAATCGCAAGCATAAAAACAGCTGCAAATAATTTGATTTTTTTGTTAAGGTTACGCATACACACAATTTGTAAGTTAGTCCTACTCATAAGGTTTTTCGGTTCCACCCCTGTTTTATAAACCTGTTCAGGTCAGGCGAAAATATTATCCTGATATTTTAAAATCGCAATTTTTGTAAGTTGTTCTGTCTGTTATTAGTTCCCGGTTTTCTGAAATGCTTTTTTTGCTCGATTTCTTCTTTAATGTGAGTGTTAAAAAGGCAATGAACAGAATGGCAAATGTGTAGAGAGCGATTCGAATTATTGTATTTAGTGAATTGTTGCTCTTGATATTCGCCTGTTTATTCGTTTTCGCTTTTGTTTGTTGGTTATTGTCTGATGCCTGACTTTCAGGGTCTTGGTTGGGTAAATAATTCCAGTTCAAATCATTTTCAGTCTGTGTATTAATTTGATCTTCGTCTTCAAATTCCAAAATGATTGCTGTATTATTGTCGGATGAACCTTTTTTACATTTCACTTCAATTGTTTCAAGTTTCTTATTCAGCTTAGTGTTTTTATCGATGAGAATTTCGAGCAAGTCTTTGTCGCTGAACGATTCCAGAACTCCATCACTGCATATAAATATTAAATCACCTGTTTCTATATTATCTGTTGTGGTTAGGTCGGGTACAGACGGTTCAATACCTTGTATCGCCTGAATAGCTCTTGTTATCTGATTGCTTAAATAATGATTTTTAGCGTCTTCTTCTTTCAGAATACCCGATTGTACAAGTTCTGCTACCGTTGAGTGGTCGGTGGTACGCCAGTATTTTTTTTCGTTTGGTTTGACAAAGTAAATACGACTGTCGCCAATGTGAACCAGCAAAACTTCTTTATCTGAAGTGAAAACTGCGCATAAAGTAGTGCCCATCCCATGGTAATCGGGGTGGTCGGTCAGGCTTTTATTAAGTTCATCTTGAATTTCGAAGACGATTTTTTGAACTAGTTGTGCCGAAATGGAAGATTTCTCAACTCCCTGCATTTTTCGAATAATTGAGCTGGCAACAAACCGGCTGGCAACTTCGCCTTTTGATATTCCACCAACTCCATCGCATAGAGCAAATACGAATTCTCCCAGAGCAATTGAGTCTTCATTATTGTTTCTGGCACCGATATCTGAATAGGATACTATTTTCATCTCCGGAAGGAATTTTTTGTTTGATGCTTTGCTTATTCAGTTTTATCCTTTTTTTGCCAGAATTTAATTTTGTCCAATAGCTTGGGTTCCGAAGTTTCAGGTTGTTCTGTTGTAATGGTTTTCTCTTCTTTTATCCTGGTTTTTTTCTTTGCCGGATCAAGTAGCGGTTTGTGCCATAGCCTCAACATTTGGTTCGATTTTGACACCTTTCCTGCTAAGCTTATTCCGATAGATGCAACATTTTTATTCTGATCTTCCAAATCAATAGTGCCCCAGTATTTCTTGTTTTTTGCATCCCAAAGATTTATTTTACCATTGTTAATCTGTCTTCCATATCTAAAACATACATTAAGTCCTGAAATTCGGGTTGATAGCTCAATGCCATAAAAATAGCTTAGCATATCAACATCGGTTAACTTCGAGATGTTTTGGTCCATTATCTTCAACCCCGGAGTATATTTTACTCTTCCAAGCAGGTTAACATCGAATTGCCTGAGGACAGCTCCCCCCACACGCCAATCCCAGTTCAGGAAAAAGAAGTTAGGGGCAATGGTATGGAAAATGGTGTCATTTAGAGAAATCTCCTGTTTTTTGTTGTCGATAGCTTTCGGTGATTTTAAATCATATAGCTGATAATCAACATTGAGAAGAGCTGTAGATAGCCCGGTTCCCGGGAAGACATGGATTCTCCCAAATGAAGCCTCGAAATTCGTGATGTCTGAAAGTTTTTTAACGGCGGTAAGTTTAATATCGCCTTGATCAAAGCCGATACTCCCTTCGAGCAAGCGGAATGACGATCTTGAATAATTGGGCAGTTTACCCCTTTTTGCAATTTGAGGCTGATGGTTAATGGTGCTTTTATAAACGGTTTTTTTGTTGTCGATAAGCGAAATCCCATATTTACCGTAAGGGAGCGGAATGCTGGCCGGGGTGGTAAACGTATTCTCGATAGCGATGTTTTGGTTTTCGTTTTTTCCTTCAAGCAGGATAGCTAAACCGTCTTTTTCACTGTCGATGTTCAAGGGATTCACCTGGCGAAGATTGAATTTTACGTTTTCTTCCGCAGGAGTTTTATCGCTTATATCTTTGGTGATTTTTTCAGTGGCATAACCGCTTTTTCGAATAAGTATTTCATGGTTTCCTGCATTTACAAGCGAAGAAACCGGTGTAAATCCAATACGGTTTCCATCCATTAAAACTTCAGCTGATGCCGGATTAGTTTCAAAGGTTATTTTCCGGGCAATCTGCATAACTACATCTATATCAGTAATTTTATTCTCGGCCACCTGTACCGTGTATTCTTCTTCCATAGGAATGTAACCGGGCTTGATTAATCGTATTTTATGTGTTCCAACTTTTGATTTAACCTTGAACATGGGCACCTTGCCAATTTCTTTATTATTGATTAAAATAGTTGCACCTTCAGAGAATTGCTTGTCAACAAAGGTCAGATACCCGAAAATTGGGTCAAGGTTTACTGAAATGTTGTGCAGTTTTCCGTTTTTGGCCTGAATCGTGGTTTCGTATGGAATGTAACTTTCAGCTTCAATCTTTATTTTGTGAATACCTTCAGTAAGCGGAACAATATTTCCTTCATAAAACTTAAGATATTCAATATCGTCCCAGAAATTTCGCATATTTTGTCCTGGTTTTATCAATCCTTCGAGTTCAATTTTCACCGAATCGATCCACAGAACTGGTGCTTTTAGGAATGTCGAGTTATCTGAAGTACGCAAATCGAGTTTAATTCTTGAGAAGAGTGGAACCAGTTCAATGTTGTAGGTTTTTTCGGCATCGCGGGGAATAACGATTGTTGTATCTACATTTTTATACTGTGCTTTTACGATTTTTACCCGGTATTTGCCACTGTTGTTCTTGATCGGTTGGTTGGACGAAAGTACCAGGTTATCCAGTTCAGGAAATATAACTGTTGCGTTACGTGGGTTGGTTATAATGTTTACAACTCCTTTTGCAGTATTTGCGGTAATTCGCAGTGCAAGAGGTTTTTCCATGTCAAAAATATCAATGTCTTCCGATTGAAGGTTGGGCCCTGAAACAGTTAATTTGAATTTAATTTTTTCGTGACAGATAATGTACTGATTGTCTTTTTCGTTATGAATCACAATAAATTCTTCAACAGGTAACATATTCGATTCGAATTTCAAATCGGGTAACGAACTGTTTATTATTATAACCATATCGTCCGGAGAACATTGTTCAGGAAAAACAATCGAACCGGCAATTTTTTCGATATACATGGTTTCCATGTTTTGCGAAAATGCAGGTAATGAAAGCAGAAGGCATATCAGAAAAAGCCCTGATTGAATGCGTTTTAAGTTTTTCATGATTGGTTAATTTATGGTGATTGTTTGTGGTTAATTTATGTTTGCTGCTGATATTTTAAAATTGTGGAAGCCAAATTCATCGTCGGCCGAAGTGTGCTGAGCATCTTGCCAGGTTCGTACCCAAATAATGGGGTCTTCGTTTTCTTTAAACTGAACTAAAAGGAAGAGCAGACCATCGTCTTTGTAATTGGGTGTTTCCCATGTTTGCCTTAACTTGATTCCATAGAAGTTAGGGTGTTTCCGATGTTTAAGTACCTCCATATTTTGAAAATCGAGCCGCAGATAGCTTATGTTGCTAAAAACACTTTTAAGTCGGGCAATGTATTCACTTTTGGTTTGTACCTGATATTCAATTTGGTTTTTTGTAAGGCTGTTTTGTACATGGTCAGTTGAAATCTGTTCGGCTTTCAAAATTTTCCCTGTAATTATGAGAGCTTTATCGCTGTATAATTTTTCGATATACTCAATGTCTTTTTTTACGTACGAAGTGCGAAGATTTTCCAGAAAATTTAAGATAATTTCTCTGCGGGTTTTATCAATAACCGAAGTTGCATCAAGAACGCTTTTATATTGATGGGCTTCAAGAGCAATATAAAAATCGTCAATCCGGCCATCGCTGCTGTATTCCAAAACGACATCAAATTTATCGGTATTCCCAAAAATGAATGGAATATTTCTCACCTGGAAAGTTTCATTCTTCTGCACTGCATTTTCTGCAATGCGTTCCGACATGCAGTAAAAATGACTGTCCTTCCACAAATCAGTAATTTTTTCAACTCCTTCAGGCGTAATCACTTTCTGATCGAACTGAGGTAATTCTGCGCCTTTCGAAAAAGCTTCGTTTATCTTTAATAGCAATCGCGAAGTGTTTTGCTCAATTTTTTGTTCAAGCAAATTATCCTGAATGCCACCAATTATGTCGAATGAAATTTTATTAACCTGTGTATAGCTTGTCAAACTAAAAAAAATTAGAGCCAGCGTATAAGTAAATATTCGTTTCATAACTATGTCTTATTGTATGATTTTACATCTGTTGTTATTTATCAATCTCCCGTGGAATGTAGGAAAAGAATAATCCGTCGATTTCTCCGTTTTTCCTGAAAATGGTTTTTGTATTTGTCGTAATTACCAGTAAATGATTATAGTTGTATATTTTGTTACTAATAAAAACACTTGCTTTTAAATTATCTTTATCGTCGTTTTGCCATCCGAAATACAGGTCGTGATCTTCGTTAAACCGGCTTAAAAAGGTATTTACATTTGGCTTCAGTTTTTCATCATTACCGCCATAGAGTTTTTGTGTTATGCTTAAGTGCAGGGTTGTTGAAACCAGATTTAGAAATAAATTGCGTACAGATTCTTTGTAGTATTTAATATTAAAAACCGGATAGATTGAATCATTGATCATGAAATATTTACTTGATGACAATTCCGGCGTTGTTGAGTATATTTCGCCCTGGAGCAAATAAATGTTTTGACTGATTGGCTTAAGCTGATTTTTGGAAGGCTTCATCCTTAATATATTATTGCCTTTCAAAGATTTCATTTCCCGAAGAAGATCGCGTTCGAGTTCATCTTTTGTTTTCCCGGTAATCAGCGAATAATTGTTTGGTATTTTTACTGACAAAGTATTCGAATTTTCAAGCTTCCATTCCAGAAAAAAGTATTCAGGATTAGTTTTGATACTTAATGGTGTGTTTTGATTGATCGATATTTTAGGTAAAACTGAAATAGTGTTTTGTCGATTTATTGAACCACCATTGTATAAAACTTCAATCTTTTTCTCTTTGATTTCCTGATTTAGCAAAGATTTTTCTCTTAGTAAAATGGAGACCAGAAAAGCTCTTTCTATATAGTCGAATACCTCGCTTATACTTTTAGCATTTTGATTGGCATTTACCAAGTATAAGCCAATATGCTCCAACTCTTTATACTTGTTGTACCGGTATATTACAGTTCGTTTTTCTCCTGATAAATTGGCTTCCAAATAATGCGTCCCCGGATTTGAAGTACTTTTTCGTTCGATTTCACTTTTCTGTGCTTCGGGAATCATCTGGAAAATCTGTTTGACTATTTCAGAATTAAACTTCAATTGTGCATTAACACCCGACGAAAATACATTTGCCGATATTAGGATAAATATAATTGCTGTTGTATATCTGATTAAATAATAGGGTGTTAGGTTAGTCGTTTTCATCTTTGTTAATTTCTTCCAATTATTATATTTTCTTTTAGTATCCCGTTTTTATCAAATAGTTTTCCCTTATATAATTCTCCTTCAAACCATTCGCCAACAATGTAGTTTCCCAATTCAGCCCTTCTTTCCATCGGGTCATTTTTCGAGATAATCCCATCACTATTAAAGTAATACTTGCCTTTCCCATGCATTTTCCCGTTTTTAGTGCTCCCATCGTAAGTATCGCCGTTTGGAAGAGTAATTTTGTTTGTTGTTGTTTCAACTTTAGGTTCAGGCTGGCTTACTTCTTCTGTGGGTTTGGATTCAGGTATAATATTTATGGTAATTTTTGCTGAATCTGCCATTTGAATATCCTGTGATTTTATGTCCAAATTAACCGAATCAGGAAGGATCTCTGGGTTGTCGTTAATCTTACTTTTCGAAGTTTGAATATTGTTCGGCGATGTGAAGTAATAAACCGTAACAGCGATTAAAGCAACCAGTGCCAGTAAAATAAATACCAGGTTTTTAGTCTTTTTTTGCAGTTGGGTGTTTCTGCTTTTTTTCTTCGTATTACCTGTAAAAACGATTTCTGTATTTTCATTTTCAATCTGGCCCGAACGAGTATTCTTCCCAATCTGATTCTCAGGTGCTTTTTGTCCTGAAAGCAGTTTCATACAATCGGTCGCTTCTTTTATCCGCTTTTCAGGATCAATCATCAGGCACTTTTCGATTACCGATTTCCATGGTGCCGGAACCATTTCAATTGTATCGGGTAGTTTGCCTATGCTTATTTGTTTTAACATTTCCTGACGACCCAGTTCGCTCGATGTACTGTGTGGGCCTGAATTGAATGGCAACTCATCGGTAAATAACTGAAAAGCGATTACCCCAAAGCTCCATAAATCGGTATTTTTTCTAATCGTTTTATCTGCTAATTGCTCAGGCGAAGCGTAAGCTATTGTTCCGGCTCCGATTAGTGAATTGCTGTATTGTGCGTCTTTCGATACCTTCAGTTTTTTGCTTATCCCGAAATCGGTGATTTTTGGAATGAAAGTATTATCCCGTTCTACTATCAGAATGTTTTGAGGTTTAATATCCCGGTGAATAATGTTTTGCGAATGGATAAATCTTATTCCTTCTAAAAGGTTTGTCAGGAGTGAATATTTCTGACCTAATGAAAGCGTTTGATTTTTAATTAGTTGTAATAGATTTCCGTATTCGTAGTATTGAAGTATGCCAAAATCGTATTCTCCGGCGATGGATGTAAAGGTATAACACTCTTCATATCTGGCGATATTGGGATGGGCCGGAAGTTTATTTACCAATTCAGCTTCATTTTTCAGTCTCAGATCGGGCATTTCTGCTTTAACTTTCGAAACTTTTATTGCAACCCACTTGTCGAGATAAGTGTCGTACGCTTTAAAAACTTCGCCAAAACCACCCTCTCCGAGTCGATCGTTAACAGTATCGTATCTGTATCGTTTCTGAAATTCCTCCTGATTCATTGTTGCCAGTTGATGTTCGGTGATAACTGAATTTAACTATTCGAATTCGATTTGAATTTTGGTTTCTCCAATAATGAATATATCTCCATTGTTCAGATAAATTTCGTCGCCCGGTTTCATCGCTTCATTTGTTCCAGAAATGAAAGTTCCGTTTGTACTTTTGTTGTCTTTCAGAAGCGCTTCAAAATTTCTGTCCTTCATTATCAGGTTTATTTCGCAATGATTACGCGATATCTTTTTATCAGTTGAATTGATTGGAATATCCGGAACAAATTCATTTGGTTGCAGACTGTGGCGTCCAACAGTGTTTAATCCAACTTTCAGGAAAAACGTTTGCTCTTCCGTTTTGTCGTTCTTTTGAATTTTTAACCTGGCGCCCGAAGTTTTACGTTGTTGGTTTATTATTACCTGAGTTGGTGGCAATTCGGGTACAGGTTCCGGCAATTTTATTTCGGATCCCGCATTAAATGCCGGAACCTGTACTTTCATTGGCAATCCACATTTAGGATTCGAACATTTGATGGAAACTGCTTTTCCTGAATATGGGATCAATAGTTCTCTGACTATTGAGGTAATTTCCATACAGTTAAGGCATTTAACTTTTATTATTTCCATCGGTGTCAGTTTGTTAAATTCAGTTGTTTCGATAATTCAGGTACTCTTATTTTCAATTGAAGATTGCATACGGGATTACCACATTTCAACTTAATTAATTTACCATAAAATGGAGTGATGATATTTGTCCTTAAAACTGATACCTGATCACAATGCCGGCACTTAATTTTCAGTAGTTCCATTTCGATTAATTTAGTGGATTAGTCTTATGGTAATTCTTCACCATCGTTAAGAACATTGCTCTGACTGGCAAAAGTATCTGACGAGTCATTGAGGTTATGTCCGATTGGTGAGTTCAAAACAGATTCGCCCCAGGGGTATTCGGTAATGTCGTTATAACTGGGGGGCAACAGCGTTTGTGAATCTAATTTGTTAAGATCATCAATAATAATCCCAATATTTTCGCTTTCTGCTTCAGGCTTGTCATATACCAGTTCTCCGGTTGTTTCGGTATTTTCAATTTCGGCAAGTGGCTCAAAATGAGTAATTTTTTCGCCCCATGGAAATTCTTCAATGTCATTGAAACTAGGAGGTAGAGGACTTTGATGAGCTAAATCCTGAGCTTCATCCACAATTTGTCCGAAATCTTCGGTTTGGGCAGTTGGCTGTATAGGAGTTACAGTTTCTCCCCAGGGATATTCAGTTATTTCTTCTGGCGTACTGATTATTGGATTGATCGTTTCCTGAACTATTTCAGGTTGGTCTGGCGCAGAAGCTGTAGATGCCAATGGCTCTTTCTTTTCAACAGGTTCACCCCAGGGATATTCTTCAACTTCCTGTGGCTTTTCGGTTGCGGTAATTTCATTTTCAGTTTCTGAAGGTATGTTTTCTGCAATTACCACCTCATTGGTTTCAATTATTTGATTCGCGGTTTCGTTTACCGATTCACCCCATGGAAATTCAGTAATTTCTTCAGAATCAATAACTAATGAATCTAATTTTGTTGACTCTTCAAAAGGTAATACGGTGATTTCAATATCGTCGGAAAGCTCAAAAATACCTTGTTGTTTCAAATCAGTATCATCGTCAAGGGTAATTATCTCACCGATAATCAATTCTTCCTGAAGTGGGAGTTCTGTTTCAGCAATTGGCTGAAGGTTTTCTGATGAATCCGGAGTTTTTTGTCCATATAAATCCTGAAAATCTATTTTGAATTTCTCTTCAGTAACTGTTTCTGCCAAAGGAGTTTCAATGTTAATTTCTTCCAAATTAGGTTCATTGGCAATCTGATCAGTATTATCAAGGGGTTGAGTGTTTGCCAACAATTCATCCGGTACAATTGAAATTGGTTCTTCTGGTGAAGGCAGAACATCAACTGTAGCTAAATATTCAATTTTTTCTGGTTCCGACAACGATTGCCATTCTTCTTTAAAGTAGGTATTGTAAACATTTTCTTTCCAGATAAACCAGCCACCAGGCCCAACGATTTCGCGGGCAGTCTTAAAAGCTTCGCTGAACGAAATGTTTACATCATTGATTTCATGAACCGGATTTTTTGTTAATATAGTGATTGATTCATTTGTTTCTGATTCCGGCAGATTTGCTTGTTGAGGTACCTCATTGTTCGGTTTCTGCATAGTAGGAATCGTGTTGGGTTCGTTCATTGAATACAGCGAAAACAATCCGCCTCCTAACCCAATACCGGCGCCAATAACACCAGCAGTTGAAAGTATTTCTTTTTGCTGTTTGGTAAGATTTTTCAGAACGATTTGGTTCTTTACTTCTTTTTTTCCTGATTTGATTTCTGTATTTTCCATCACATTAAGTTTTAAAATTTAAGGTTAAGTTAGGTGGTCGAATTGCAGCTTCCAAATTGAATGTACGAAACACATGTTTTTGTTTATGAAATTAATTTACCCATTTAGCACCGCAATTTTCGCATTCCTTTTTCGATGCCCAGTGTTGCCATCGTCTGGTAATTAAACTCTTGTTGCATTTGGGGCATTTGTAAACCAATTCGAGCTCTGCAGTGAGAATATCAATCTGATCTTTTAGTTTTGAATCACGTTGCATGGTTAGAGTAACAAGTCCACCAACAAGTCCTGCTCCTGTCATAATAGGATATCGCAGTTGCGGATCCTTGAAAATGAAGAATGCGGCTCCCATCATACCCAAAGTGATGGTGGTTTTAATGATTATTGGTCCAATCTGTGATTTGCGTTTTAAATCATTCAGTTTTCTTTCGTACTCTTCGTACACTTTTTTCAGACGGGTGAATTCATCACTGAAATCAATTTTCGATTCAATTACCTTTTTCAGTGTTTCGCTAAAGAGATATTTTGCAGTAACCGTGTGTGTTCCTAATCTGATCTGATCTTCAGGAGAAATGGTTTTTTTTCTGATTCTTACATTGTTTACATACGTATAGTTATTCGAATCAAGGTCTTCGATAAATAGTTCGATTTCAGAAATAAATTTAATGACAAGATGTTGACGCCCGACGACCGGATCGTCGATTACAATGTCATTTTCAGGAGACCGCCCAAGCGTGAAATTAATCTTCATTTTTCGAGATCTTTTTTAAGCTGATTTCAGTTTTAATTCAGGCTGTAAACCAAAGTAAATGCTCCTTCAGTCTTTTGAGATACACAGGAGAGAGTGTAAAACTGCTGATATTATTGTTTAACCCTTTAAAATATACCTTCGAATCATCAATGCGGGTGATATTGTTAAGATTAACAATGTATGATTTTCCGATCCGAACTATTTCGGGGAAAGGAGAAAGCCTCTGGAAAATGTCTTTAATTTTTTTCGATAACAATACCGATTTTGAATTCAGAAGGTGTACAGAAGTATAATTGCCATCGCCTTCGCAAAAACAGATGTCATCAGAAGTTACCATTTCGAAGCCTCCCTGGTAATTGAGCTTCACTTTTAGCTTTGTATTCACAAATTTTTCTTCGATTTTCTGATACATCAGAGCGACTGCTCTTCTCGAAAATGGACATGGCAGAAAAAATATAGCATCGCTTTGCCACGAAAAATTGGCAGTCATCATGTCCTTCGAGCAAAAAATCAATTTAATGAGGGGGAAATTTATTCTGAATTGCCAAATAAATCTGCGTTGTTCAATATTTAAATCTTCAAGATAAAGTATAACAATGTGTTCAATTTTGGCATCAATTTTTTTTAGGTCACTAACATAGTTAATTTGGTTGATGTTGTACTTATTGCCGTACATCGCCTCTGTTAAATTTTTTAAATCTTCAGCTATCTCGGATTTAAATCCCAGAAAATAGATTTGTCTGGTCACTTTGGAAATTATTAAGTTAGGTACATGGTTATGCTTTATCTTTTCATCTGGAATAATCCAAGTTAACAAAGATTATTTCATCAAGTGCTTTTTTTATTTCAGACAAATCCCGAAGTTGGATGGAAGTTGGATTTCATAGAGTTTTTGAAGGAGTTAGGTTTCTTGAATAGTATAAAATGTTGAATGTTTAATAAATTAAAAGTATTGGATTAGGAAACAAATTACAAATTGTATGGTGCACAATATAAATGTTTTATGGCATGACTTATGAATTGCATTTTTCATAGTAATTCGTTACATTACGAAGAATACTATAGTTTTTTGCCAAGTCAGGTGATTAGAGTATGTAATTACGATAACTAATACTTAATTCTTATTTTTTCACCATTTTCTTTATGTATTCGGTGGGCGACATATTGAAGTATTTCTGAAAGCTGTTGGTGAAATACTGGTGCGAGTTAAATCCAACCATATAAGCAATTTCAGAAACATTCAGTTTTCCCTGAGATAGCAGGTAGGCTGCTTGTTTTAATCTTATTGTCCTGATAAATTCAGTTGGATTTTGATTGGTAATAGCTTTAAGTTTTCGATATAAATGAACCCTGCTAATGCTCAATACATTACTCATTTTTTCAATGTTTAAATCGGCATCCGAAAGGTTTTCCTTTACAAAATCAATGGCCTTTTGAAGAAATTTTTCGTCGGCAGAGGTAACTGTCATTTCTTTTGCTGTGAAACTGGTATTTTTTGCGAATTGTTGCTTCAATACTTCACGCGCTTCTATTATTTTATCCACTTTTAATTTCAGAAGCCTGGGATGGAAAGGCTTATGAATATATTCATCGGCTCCGGTTTCCAGCCCTTCAATTTCATGCTCCACCAGCGTTTTGGCTGTAAGCAAAATAACTGGAATGTGGCTCGTTTCGATGGTTGACTTCACTTTTTTGCAAAGCTGAAGTCCATCGATTCCCGGCATCATAATATCGCTGACAATCAGATCCGGAACCTGCTCAAAAGCCAGGCTCCACCCATCGGTACCGTTGTTTGCTTTAATTATTTGGTAATTAGCCGATAGTTCGTCTTCCAGATAATTCAAAATATCAATGTCATCTTCGATAAGTAAAATGAGTGTTTTTCCTGAGTCTGTTTGTTCTTCCACTTCCTGTTCTGTAATTGGCGACTGCATT
>JAHEYU010000102.1 GCA_023251435.1 Bacteroidota bacterium | reverse complement strand
CCCTGCTCCCTGCTCCCCGCTCCATGCTCCCTACTCCATGCCCCCTGCTTTTTTCTTGTCCTTTCCATACGTCACTGCCCACACTAAATTTGATGTCATAACCCGCAACTCGTAACCCGAAACGCGCAACAATTCAAAGTTATGGCACAATCGTACGACCGCAGAATAAACATGTACATCAATGTCGATGGCAAACAGGTAACCAACAATGTAAAATCCATCCGCGCCGAAATGACAAAAATTGTCAACATGCAAAAGCTGATGACAATTGGCTCTAAAGAATACGAGGCGGCCACTCAAAAAATAAAATACCTTAACGGCATACTTACACAGCACGCGGCACAGGTTCGCGATGTGCAAAAAGGCTGGAGTATGAAAGGCATGGCCGAAGGTTTTAACCGCTACTTTGCAATGGTTACTGCCGCCGCAGCATCACTTACAGGTTTGGTGGTTGGCTTTAAGCAGGTAATAAAAACCTTTAACGACTACGAAGAGCGTGTCGATAATCTTTCGGCGCTTACCGGGCTGGCAGGCGACAATCTGGAATGGTTAAGCCAGAAAGCCAAAGACCTGTCAACATCTACACTCGAAGGAGGTATCCGCGTCACACAATCGGCACAAGAGATTATTGATGCTTTCACCAAAACAGGATCCGCACGTCCCGAACTCCTGAAAAACAAAGAAGCATTGGTTGCCACCACCGAAGAGGCCATTATTTTAAGCAATGCCGCAAAAACCGAGCTTCAACCAGCCATCGAAGCGCTTACGATGGTAATGAACCAGTACAATGTTCCGGCCACAGAAGCCCGGCGCATCATCAATGCTTTGGCTGCCGGTTCAAAAGAAGGTGCAGGCGAGATCCCATACCTTACCACAGCATTCGAAAAAGCAGGAACCGTGGCCGCCGATGCCGGTATCTCCATCGAAACACTTGTTGCCACAGTCGAGACGCTTGCTCCCCGCATTTCACAGCCCGAAATTGCAGGCCGGTCGCTTAAAGGCGTAATCCTCGATTTGCAAAACGGAGCCGACGACACCAATCCTGCCATTGTTGGGCTTGCTACCGCTTTGGAAAATCTCGGTAAAAAGAACCTTACAGTTACCGAACTCACCAAGAAATTTGGAACCGAAAACATTACCACCGCCAAAATCCTGATCGACAATGTTGAAGAGTTAAAGAAATACGAAGCTGCTGTTACCGGCACCAATGTTGCGCTGGAGCAGGCCGCTATTAATACCGACAACAACAATGCGAAACTCGCACAGGCTAAAAATCGGTTGAATGTAATGAGCATCGAGCTAGGCGAAAAGCTTGCACCTGCCTTACAAATAAGCACCAACGGGCTGTCGTATTTTATAAAGGGATTAACCATATCCATCGATTTTTTCATCAAATACAAAGCACTTATTGTAACACTGGTTGCTACGGTGGTATCTTACACCATCGCCACCAAATTGGCAACATTGTGGGAAGCACGCGCCAATAAAGAGAAACTTATCAGTATTGCTTTGGGCAAACTTCAGGCGTTGGCCTATAACGCGCAATTTGCAGCAATTGCCTTGTATAATGCAGGTTTGGCACTGCTTAAAGGTAATCTGGTGGTAGCAACCATTCAGTTCAGGGCATTTACTGCCGCAATGATGGCAAACCCAATCGGCTTAATTGTTGGTGGTATTGTCGCAATAGGTACCGCAGTTTATTTCCTTACCACAAAAGTTACCGCCGCCCAAAAAGCACAAAAGGTAATGAACGACATTAACCTGGAAGCCCGGAAAAACATTGTCGAAGAAAAAATACAGCTTCAAAGCCTGCTTAGTCTGGCTCGAAACGAAAAACTATCAAAAGCCGACCGCCTGAATGCTATTCGTCAGCTAAACGCCCTTTCGCCTGTAATGTTGGGATTCCTGAACCTCGAAAATATCAATACAAAAAAAGCCACCGATGCTACAAACGAATATACCGAATCGCTGCTCCAGAATGCCAGGGCACAGGCCGCAAAAGAAAAGCTGGTTGAAATAGAAAAACAATTGCTCGACCTTCAATCTGGGAATGGTGCCGATCCAACATTTTGGCAGGGAATAGGCAACGGGCTGCTATCATTTGGCAATGCTGCGGTTTTTGCAAATCGCAATGCAGCTACTGCAACAGCCAATCTTACCGAAAAACAGGCAGCGCTTAACCTCCAAAAAGAAAAACTGCTCGGGATAACCCAAAAGCAAGCCGAACAGGATTTAAAAGCTTCAGGGGGAAAAGATGAAGGAAATGCGTCGAGCGGTGTTAAAGATCAAAAATCAGCTTTCGATAAAGGCATTGCCGCGCTCGAATCCGCTCACAATGCACGAATGGCGGTTTTAACTTCGCAATATGAAACCGAAAAATGGAGCAAAGAAAAATTTGAACAAGAGCAGCTCGACATGGAACTGGTGTACCTCGTTCAGCGAAAAGCATTACTTCAGGTATTTGGTCAGGAAACTATTGATATTGACCGCCAGATAAACGAGAACCGATTAAAAACAATCGAAAACAGTAATTCTCAAAAGATCGAAAAAGAGAAGGATTTAAACAAGCAGATGGACGATTCGGACAAAGAGTTCCTGAAGCGAATGGAAGAAACGGCCAAAACTGAAGAAGAAATACTCTCAAACAGCATCAACGATACCGCCAACGCCATCGACGATTCAAATAAAAAGCTCGCCGTTTCAACAGACGAAGAACTCTATTTACTCGAACAGCGTGCACAAACCTATCAGATGATTTCCGAAACAGTTGTCGGAACACTGTCAGATATATTCAATGGTTCGCTTGACGAATATGCCAGCTATGGCGATGCCCTTGTTTTAATGTCTTTACAGATTTTAAAACAAATGGTACCAATCTGGTCGGCTCAAATACTTGGTTTCTCACTTGCCGATCCGGTATCTGTTGCCACGGTCGGAATAAAAGGGATGGCAAATTTTGCGATTGTAACGGGGCTAATGTATGCCGGTATAGCTGCTGCCGAAGGTGCAGTAAAAAAAGGAATGGCTAATAAACGTGATAAATCAACAGGTCGCGCAATTGGTGGGTTCATGCAAGGCGAGCAATCCTATACCGTTGCCGAAGCTGGTCCCGAATGGATTGCACCCAACTGGATGTTAAAACACCCCATTACCGGATCCATTCTTGCCAACATGGAAGCATGGCGTAACAACCCCGTAATGCTTACCCAGGGAGCAATACAGGCAAACAGCCGTTCTAACAACACATCCGGAAGTTACGCACCCCAATCGCCTGTCATCCCGAACTCGTTTCGGGATCCATCTGCAAGCGGATCATCTATAGATTCCGCAACTGCCAAACGCTTTACCGATGCTGTCGAGCGGCTTCTAACCTGGGATCCTGCCATTTCAATGGAAATGCTTGAGCGCAAACAAAATCATTACAACAAAATCACAAAGGGCGGTCTGAAATAATATAAACACATAGGCACATAGAAAACATAGGAGAATTAAACTATGTGACCTACGCGCCTATGTGGTTCAGTTTTTTTGTCCTTTCCACGCTGCCGCGAGCGCTGTATTTTTAAACTGTAAATAGTAAAATTTCAAATTGTTAATTTTCGTCATGAGCGTAACACATACCATAACAGGCGGACTAGTTCACCTTTCGGGAAACTTAATTCAGGTAACACTTACGGCCAGTGCACCGCTTGCAAAGCACAAATTAGCCATAAAAGTTACTTTCGATGGTCCATTCGGATCACCGGCACCCGAGGAAATTGCACCAGACGAAAATCTTCAGGCAGTTTTTCAGATCAACGGGTTGATCGATCTTCCGGCAGATTACGATTTTGCATTTCCGGCAACAGAAAAATTTGTTGCACACAGCGCTTTAGCCAAAATTGTTACGATCGACATTGGCGAAGTATATAACAATGAAATCGGCGAGCGCACAGAATCGTGGATGAACATTTCCGAAAACAATGTATTACGAATACTGAAAGGCAAAATTCGCCCTTACGAATTGGCACTACTAAATGAATCAGGAAAATCGTTTGCCTCTGAATATGTTGATGGTGGCAAGTTTTTAACACGTTTGCCACAAAATCAGATAGTTGCTCCACTGCAAGAAATGAAGCTTTGGTTTTTAAGTAAATGGGCGGATGACAAACAAATTTTGCTTAATCTGGAAGTTGAAACAGATCCTCCTTATTTCGTTGCTGAAAATGGAGAAATAACTCATTACAGTTTTCAATTTACCGAAACCGTTTTAATTCTAAACGCTTTATTCGAGTTCACCATAAATCCGACGTTTCTGGGATTTGATGTCCCTCCGGGAACTCATGCCCCTGTTGGAACTAAAGTATTGGCCTATTCATTTTGGCTAAGCAATTATCCGGGAGATGCAGCTTTTGAATCAGAGCGTTTCAGATTCCTGGTCGATAATGTCTACCACGAAAAAGAGTTTATTTTTTACTATGTCAACACTCTTTCAGGCGTCGATTGCATTCGTCTTACCGGCGAATATGTCGAAAAACTTCCAACCGAATCGGAGCAATCATACAAGCCAATTCCCGCAGGTTCAGGAACAAAAGTTGCAAGTCTGATAACAACATCGGCCACCAGCCAACGCAGCTGGGAGATTAACACCGGGCCAAAAACTGCCGGCGAAATGCGGGGACTGCGCGACTTCCTTGAGTCTAAACAACGTTGGATGGTTGATCCGGAGCGCGAAGTAAATAAAAAGCTAATTCCGGTTTACCTCGAAAGTGGCGATTATACCATTTTCGACAGCATGGAATTCGTTCAGAATTTTGTTGTAAAAGTTTTCGAATCACACCGATAAATTGACAATTAGACGATTTACTATTTACGCTTCGCATCTGATCGAAGGCGGGGTTAAATAGTAAATCGTAAATAAAAAAATCGTAAATAAAAAAAAAGATGCTGACACTCGACCTGGCTGGAAAATATTTGCCAATTCCGCGAGATTTCTCGATAGACTTGACCTGGAAAAGTCCGGTTTGTGATTTCGAAAAAGTTCCGACCGGCTTTGCCCTCGATTTCAGCTTTCCGATAAACGATTTTTATCAGGCCTTATTTGGCAATCCGCATCGATATGCAAAATACAGAGCTGCCAACGATCAGAAATTTCCCGATTTTCATGTTCGTTTTGATGGAGTGCTGTTGATGGCCGGAACCCTGACTATTACCAATTCTGCTTCAGGAAAATACGAATGTTCGCTTATTGACCAGGTAGGTGTATTGGGCGAAAAAGAGCAGGAAAGATCTATTCTGGATATTCCGTTTTTCTCGCAGCCACAAGCTTTTTCAAACAAGTCTCAATACACGCCCGATGCCGATGCCTATTGTTGTTTCCCGATTACAAATAAAAATTTCTTTAGAGACAAAGGCCTGGTTGTTGAAATAAGCAGAAAGGTGAAAGATCCGAACGACCCTGCTAAACTTGTTGACGAACCCTACGACACCGAATTGCTGACGCACCTGTTTGCACGTACGCAAACCGTTATACTTGGCCAGCAGTACGGATCGCGGGTAAACAGCACCAACAGCGACGGAACAGTAATCAATCAGTTTATCTCGGCCATAAATTTAAGCGATAAGAATAACCGGAACGACGGCATTCCTGAAGCATCTAAAGTAAGCGTCGTGTCTCCGTTTTTCTTCCTGAACTATATTATTAAAAATTCGCTGCTGGATAGAGATTTTCATATTCGCACAAATTTTCTGAACACGGTTCCCGCTCTCAAAAATCTGGCGATTTATAACACTTTCGACATAACCGACGCACTTTTTTACGACAATGATATTCATGAAAGTTACCCACATACCGACAATCCTGAAATAAAGACAATTGGGAAAACAATCCTATTTTATCTGCGGTCCTATTTAAATACAACGATAATTCCTAAAAATCACTTGCCAAAACTTAAAGTTGGCGAGTCGATTTTATCGACTCAAAACCTTTTAAACGTTTGCTTTCACTTTCTGCCAAATTCGACCGTGAACATTTATTCGCGCGAAGCACTGCTTACAGGCGAATCAACCGATCTCGATAAGTATTTCATCGGAAGCTGGGATATTGGCGAAAAGAAAAACGTGGCCCTCAAATTCATCCGAACGCACGACGATAAAGACCTGGTATTCGAACGATTCAAAGATTTGAGCGACCGCCGAAACTCACTGAAACCGACTGTTTGGGCATGGGATGACCTGCGCTTGGTTTCGGCTGTTGATGGCGACATTAGATATGTATCGTCTGCGGGTGTTTTTGCCGAATATAAATGGATCAGCGTTTCGTTCGACGACCCTGTAACAAAAAAAGCAGGTTCGAAAGACATCCTTGGATGGGAAGAAGCAAGTATTGGCCTGCAAGATGGCTGGTACGAATTTGGCCGCGACGAAGTTGAAGAGATAAAAACGCTGTGGAGTACGCCACATGCACCGTTTGGTAACATTGTAGTCGATCAGAGCGGCAATACCGGAGCATGGCCTTCAAAATCGCAGGAGTTCAGCCCTCGACTTGTTTTCAGGGTACCATCCTCCGGAAACTATGGCAATAATGCTTACGATGGTTTTTCTGTACCCGATAGCGACGAATTTTATCTTGAGTACGAAAGAGTAAATGGGATACTCGAAAAAAGGTTCAGGTATTGGAACCCGTTTTGGGCAAACCGACTGCCAGTGTCCGGTACTTTCGACTTACCTGTAAATGCACTGCGCCATCTGATCTACAACATCTGCAACAAATACCGCACCCGCGAGGGCGAATTCCTTATCGAAGAAATACGTTGCACGCTATACATCGATCGCATTAGCGAAACCGAAATAAAAGCTTTCAAAATCGACTAGTATGACAACAGGAAGATTAGATGCGATTGCACTTGCAAAAACCGAAAGGGAAAAGGAAATAGTCAGGGCGCTTTGGCGCGAATATTACGGGCTGTATAACGAAAAGTATGCAAAAGATGCAACCTGGCTCCGCAATACAATTGCCGCCGAAATTGAATTTGCCCTGGCAATAGGGCAGGATAACCAGCTGCACGGCGAAGATTCGAAAGCAATAGGCACCGGAGCAATTACCAGGGCATTCCGCGAACTCGCACTGGGAAGCTACGGACTTGACACCCCCGCCAACTCGGCAACAGAATGGAATCCGCTTGATTTGCTGATGGTATTGATGAACGGCGCTGATGCCGATAACCGCAGCAATGCCATTGAAGTTTTTAAATCTGGTTTGGTGAAGCTGTTCAACGCAATCAAGCTTGCAAAGTACGAGCATGGCGAAGAAATTCCTGAAGACTGGACTATTTCGCTGGAAGATGAAGGGTTGAGTTATTGGAAAGATGATAAATGGAACAGAGTTACACCAATAGAAATAGTAGAAGAACCAATAGGCTCTATTACTGGAGAAAATACAATCTTCTCCACATCTGTGCCTTATATATCTGGGACATTAAAAGTTTTTGTGAACGGATTAAAGGAAAAGTTTTTTACAGAAAACACAGATACTGAATTTGCGCTTAGTCAAGCACCAAAAAATGTTGGATTTACTGATACAATCGAAGTTATTTACCTTAAAAAATAAAAAATCATGTCTGTAACAAAAATTAGATCATCAGCACAGTTATACATTGACGATAATTTGCAAGTCAATAGTAAGAAAATTCAGTTAGTGGCCGATGCTGCCGCTGACAGCGATGCAGTAAACTTGGGGCAATTAAATGCTGCGGTCGCGGGTATTGGCGGAACAATACACGCTCCGGTTGCTGATTTAGCTGCTGCAAAGGCGGTTGCAGGAACAACAAACCCAACCGGTCATAGTGATCGTATGTTAATGCTTATTGAATCACTTGGTTTATACAGATATGACGCACAGGGAACGGGTACGAGTAATGACGATACCATTATCAGACCAACTGATATTGCTTCTGATGCAAGTCCTGGAAGATGGTTCAAAATATCAAGCGTTCTTACTGATCACAACAATCTTTCCGGAAAACAGGGTGGAACTACAAATGAGTATTACCATTTGACATCTGCCCAACTTGCCGCTCTCCATGCACAAGAAACAGCAGCCACTATTGGATCGTTAATCAATGGTGCTAGTGCTGCAACTCCGAATGATACTGATCTTGTTGCCACTGCGGTATCGGCTGGTTCACTTGTTAAAATAACATGGACTAATGTTAAAGTGTTTTTGAAAACCTATTTTGATACCATTTACACTGCTAAAAATGGGGAAATTACAGGAGCTACAAAAACGAAAATCACCTACGATGCAAAAGGTTTTGTAACAGCTGGTGCAGATGCAACAACTGCTGATATAGCAGACAGTTTGAACAAAAGATATGTAACAGATGCTCATTTAACAATTCTTGGAAATACATCAAATACTAACTCCGGTAATGAGACTGCTGCTTCAATTGGTGCATTAATTGGTGGAGCAGCTGATGCAACACCAAATGACTCGGATTTTGTTGCTACAAGCTTGACAGCGGCTGGAGTATTAAAGAAAATTACATGGACGAATGTTAAAGCATTTCTGAAAACATATTTTGACACAGTATATGCAGGGAAAACAGCAAGGACATATAGGGCAACGCCAGCAGGAACAGTGAATGGCTCGAACGCCGTGTTTACCATTGCCGCAAACGTGCTTTCTGGAACTGAAGAGGTATTTAAAAATGGATTGTTAATGAATGCCGGTGCGGGTAATGATTATACAATTACTTACGGTGCAACCACAACAATTACGTTTGCGACTGCGCCTTCAAACACTCCATTCACTGATGTAATCTTAGTTAATTATTCAGTATAATAACTCAATAAAATGGCTGAAACGCAAGTTAAAGGTATCAATGTAGGAGATAGGACAATAATCCATTTGGATATTGACTTATCTTCTGCTCCCTTAAAAAGTCCGTTAGTAGCAGGGGATAAATTTGCAATAGTGGATTCAGTTAATAACCTGACTTCTATTGCAACATTATCTGCTGTAAAAACATTTCTAGATACTTATCATGCCCCTGCAAGCGGTTCTGGTAATTATATACAAAATCAGAACGCTGCTGCGCAGAGTGCTAATATGTGGATTAGTGGAGATTCAAAGGCATCTACTTTTTCCATATATAATCCAACTGCAGGGCCGTTTTCTGACACCGATCTTGGAGGTATATCATGGTTTACTCATTATGGACTTGAAAATAAAACCAGAATATTCGCATTCGGCAAAAATGGTAGTCTATATCCTGATTTAAGATTCAGTACTAACTATGAAACTAAGTTAATTATTGATGGCTTATCAGGAGCAGCAACCTTCGCATCCACCATCCAAGCCACCACAGCCAAATTCACCAACCTAACAGACGGTTATATCCCTTATCATGTTTCAGATGCTAGTGGGTTAGGTAATAGTGTTTTAAATACAAATGGTTCATTTATTCGGGTTGGATCATCATCTTTAACATTCCGATTTTCAGTAAATACAGGTATTGATCAAAATTTCAGTGTAGCTCCACCAACAAATCTAATAAGTGGTATTACCGTTCGGTCAACCAATGATAATGCGTCATTATTGACTCCAATAGAGTTTAGGTCTAGCTTATATGGGTTTTTAGGAGGGGGTAATGTACTTATCAATACCACTACCGACAACCTTACTGATAAACTACAAGTTAACGGCTCAGTACAAGCCACAACCGCCAAACTAACTAACCTAACAGACGGTTATTTACCTTATCACATTAGTGATGCTAGTGGGTTGGGTGATAGTTTGTTATATGTATTAAATAACAATGAACTAATAGTCGGGAATAATACATATTATTCTTCAACTGGCGGTCATAGTAAAATATCAAACTGGTCTAATGGCGGACTTTATGCAGGTTATTCAGCTGGTCAATTCGAAAACAATCCTAATGGAGTTACAAATTATATGCTTAAATCAAGAGGAACTACTGTCGGTTCTCATGGTTTAGTTTTAAATGCTGATGTAATATCGTTTACTGGATACGAAGCTTCTGATGGAGTCGCTTGGAAAAGAGGTGCAGTACATAGGATAAGTGTTGACGGAACGGCAAGTCTGAATATCGTTCCAATGAGGTTTACTTGGGACACCATGAATGCTGCTGGTACACTTGCAGAGAGAATGAGTCTGACTGCTGAAGGTCGATTGAATATGACAACAGACGATGATAACCCGCTTAGATTTAATAGAAGCACTTTCCCATCATGGCAATATACATCACATTATCAAAATAATACAAGAAGAGCATATTGGGGAATGACTCCAAATTCTACATTTGGATTTTTCAAAGATAATGGTAGTTTTATTGAATTTAGTGGTTCCAATATTGTAATGGGTACTTATCCAAATACAGACAATGGAGTCGATAAACTTCAAGTAATAGGATCAATAAACTCCACAGGTTATCGAAAAGATGCAGTAACGCTAAGATTAGACCCTTTCAAATCAGGATCACAAGGTGCATCAGGAACAATCCTAGTAAGCACAGGAGCTAGTACAGATGCAACTTGGAAAACATTAGCTGATGCAGGGATAGCCGTATCTGGGCACACTCACTCTTACACTTCAACTCGTATTCAGGGAAATGCTTACGGATATCTTTCGGGAGATGTAACTATACAACAGGGCGACAATATAAGTGTAACACAATCTGGCAGTACAATTACAGTTTCAATGCCTGTAAGTTTCGAACCTTCTTTTGCCAAAAACACAGCTTTCAATAAAAACTTTGGAGACTCTACAGGAACAGTTCTGGAAGGTCGCACTTTTGGCACGGCTGCCAATAGTGCAGCAACCGACTTTGCAGCAGCAGTTCACACGCACGATTATTCTGGGATTTTTGCAGCGAAGATACACTCCCATAATTACGACAATTACGGAGGTTGGTCATTGTTAGTTAACAGCACAGGGGCCACAAGTGTATTGTCAGGTGGTACGGTCAATTTCATTCAGGGAACAAATATCTCACTGTCAAAATCGGGCAACGACATTACTATCAATATGCCTACGGAATTTGCGGCAGCGATTCATACTCACGCTTACGACAATTACGGAAGCTGGACATTGCAAGCCAACGGTGGAAGTGGAACCGGAATTACTTCGGGTAGTGTGGTGAACATTATTCAAGGCACTAATATTTCAATCAGTAAGAGTGGGAATAATCTTACAGTAAACATGCCCACAAGCTTCGAACCCGAATTGGGTTCTCCGTCTGGAGCAAATTATTTCCTTACAACCAATGGAACAAGCAGAGCTTGGATAAACGAAAATACAATTCAAGCAACATTGGTTTCAGGAACCAATATAAAGACAATCAATGGGGCTTCGATACTCGGTAGCGGAGATTTAACAGTTGGAGGTTCGGCTGCACACGCAATTACATCCCACACTGATGTAGCATTTACCTATTCACCATCAAGCGGCGATATAATGCAGTTCAACGGAACAGCATGGACACAGCGATCATTACCAACCGCAGGTATTGCAGCTTTGGCAGGTTCAACCAGTCAGGTATTCGGAGTTCAGAGGCTCAATCTGCCAGGAAGCGGATATATCGAGGTACAAGGATCAACCATCCACATCTATTCGGGTGCGAGTAATGTAGTGGTTCATGGTACTGTAACTGCCGACGCATTTTACAAAAACTAAGGACATGGCAAACAACCTGGTTACCGAAGCATATCTGGCAGCAAACTTTTCGCCAAAGTCGGGAATTACCCCCGGAAGCGACGATCACGTTATTTTGAACTGTACCGAGATACTGGCACGGTATAACGTGACTATTTCTCCATCTACAGGAAACTATTGCCCAAAACAAAGCGAGTTGACAGCCGTGGCCAGCGACCCTGTAATTCTGACAAAAGAAGACGTTTATGCTGTAATGAAAGACACGTTTATGATATTTGGAGACGCTGTTTCAAAAGGTGGTGCAACGTCAATATCAGCACTTAGCTTGCAAGTATCTATGTCTGGGAATTTCGCAACAGACGCAATTGTTCATTATATGGGAAGCACTTCTTTAGGCGAATTTGCATCTTATTTCGACTATGACTCGAATGACGGGCATGGTGGGTATATCAGACCAAATACGCTATACTATTACAGGGCAAAAATGGAAGTATCACCTGCTTATAATGGTGTCACTGATTGGTATGGAGTCACCAGAACAGTGACCACAGATACTGGAGCTCCCAACGTAGGAACATTTCCGGCAGATAGTATTACATCAACACAAGCCAGATTTGGCGTTGCAAACCCACAAAACGGAGGAGCTCCTGCAATAACTGCAAAAGGAGTGGTGTATTCTTCAATATCTATAATACCTACGATTGAAGACGATGTGGTTTTATATCTTGGAACAGGAACCGGGTCGGTAATTGACACTGTTTCCGGATTAATACCCAATACAACTTATTATTACAGGGGGTACGCCACCAATTCGCTTGGAACAAGTTATGGCCCTGTTTTATCATTTACAACAGCATCGAGTTAAATATTAACATTTTAAAAATTACAACCCAAAAAACTTTAAAAAAGATGAAAACAACAATTAACCGTCAAAGAGTAATTGAAATCGTACAAGGCGCTGACCTTTTAAAACCATTGTCAGGAGTAAAATTTACTTACGCCATCGCCAAAAACATGAAAGGCTTAACCGCCGAGTTTGAAGCCTTGAAAGAAGCCAACAAACCCGTTAAAGGCATGGATAAGTACAACGAAGAGTACAAGGAGATTCTGGAAGCTGAAGCAAAAAGAGACGCTGAAGGCAACTTAGTACAGGCCGGAAGTGGTCATGTAGCAATCGCCAATCCCAAATTGTTTCAGAAGAAAATCAAATCATTGGAAGAAAAGTTCAAAAACGAATTGGCCGAATCGAAAGCCAAAAACGAAGAGTTCGAAAAATTCATGAAAGAACCGTTCGCGTTTGAGTTTTTCCAGTTCGAAGAATCGGTAATCCCCGAAAATATTACCGTTGAGCAAATGGGCGTTATTTTGGAGATGGTGAAGGAGTAAGTATCTTCCGGCTGATACCGGAAGATACAGCAAACCTCTGGCAAAGTTTTCCAAGTCGTAGAAAACTTTGCCAGAGGTTTTTTTTGTCCTTTCGCTTGGCTGCCAATAGGTTTAGATTTGAGCAAACATTAACTTTAAAAAAGTTTAAGCTATGTATTTATTCAAAAGGATTGCAGATGGGGTTTGGATTTTCGGGAGTACTGCTAAAAGTATTTGTCCGGCGGGCGCATACCGCCTCGAAACATCGCCCAACAACGAAGGGGTTACGATACACGCAGTTTTTAACCGCGATATTTCGCTGAATTACGGTTTTAAGTTTTCGGACTACAAGAAAGAAAACGGCGAAGCCTACTCAAGTATAGCCGAGTTTGAAGCCGGAACGACTGAGTTTTTCAGCGCCCCGGCATCAGCAGGATCGGGATCGGAAACTGGCGGATTGACCAACACAGAACTAAGGGCATCGGCAGTACCGGTCATCAACAACGAGCTGCTGGGCGTTTGGGGCGACAAGGTAAATCCGGCAGGAGCTGCAAAATATACCGCACCGGCAGGTTTTTACTTCTACGCTGCAAGTTGCAGGGTCGATGGTTCGAAAATCGCCTCGTGCGAAAAGAACGTGAGTGGCACTGTTTCGGCAGATGCTACCGACAGCTACATCGGGGTAGCCATGTACCAGGGCGAATACCATCCTTTTGTAAACAAGATAGTATCGGTAACCCTTACCAACGCCACCGACCAGTTGCAATACTGGCTAAAACCCCTGTAAGCCATGCCCGGAATTAAAAAAAATATCGGGCTTGGTTTAGTTCGACACTCGACAAATGCGAACCTACCAGATCCCAACGCAGATGCGTTTATTTTAGCAGCTGGGATTACTGCTGATATACAAAAGGCAGCGACGACAAGATTAGTAAAAGACCTAAAAGCTATCAACGCAATACAGCCTAATTTTGTTAATTTCGATAATCCGGCAACCTCTATTATCAGAGTTTTTTATCCATTATTGGGTAGCACTGCAAATTCATGCAAATTTAATTTGTTAAATCCACTTGACAGCGATGCGGCTAACAGAATCGTTTTTGATAATGGTTTTACATTTAATGCTGAAGGTATTAAGGGAGGCACTAACCTAAAAGCTGACACCAAATTAAATTTTAACAACTTTAAATATAATGATTTTACTCTTGGTTACTATCATCCAACGAGTACAAAAGAAGTTGCTCTCATGCACACAAGCGGGTTTAACATATCCTCATCTTATATTGCTAATAGGTTTTCAGGGTATAATTTTAATCTGCTAAACTCGAACGGTGGAAGTGCAGTTGACAAAAAAAAATACATACTTACTCACAATGGCCTTATATCAATAAACCTTAAAACTGATATAGATTTAATGTTTTATGATAAAAGTATGATTAATCAAATATATCCAAGTTCAGCCGCTCTAGCAAACGCTAATATATGGATCGGGTCTTGGAATAGTGGGGGATCAGCAGCATTTGGCGACATTGACCCTATCAGTTTATTTTATGCAGGTAAAGGTATATCTGCGGCAGCGATGCCTCCCTTTGTAGCCGCTATAAGTAAGTTTTTAAAATCAACAGGCAAAATGAAGCCTAATTATTATTTTTATGGAGACTCAATCACTAACGGACTAAATGCCAGCCCTGCCGCTACAAAAAGATACTCATATTTATTATCGCAAGACTGTGGAGCGTTAGAAGTTAACCGATCGGCTAACGGTCAGGTATTATCAAAATATTTGAGCGGAACAAGTTTCGAAAGTGATATTACATCGGTGGCAAACGAAACAAAATACATTGATTATTATAGCCCTCATACTGATTCTTTGCTGTTTTTAGGATATGGAGTAAACGAGCCGCTAAATGCCTCGTTTGATCAAGCCAAATCGCTAACGGCTTGGGAAAATGTCATTGATCTTATACATACGACAAAAGATTGGCCGTATAGTCGCATCGTAATAACCGGGCCTTTTGTTAAAAACGACGGTACTATTGCGACACAAAGCGCATTTAATCAAATACTAAAAACAATGATTGAAGCAAAAGGATGTCCTTATGTAAATGTATTTGATGCGCTAAATGGGACTACTGGATATATTGATTCTGATAATATACATTTAACAAATTCGGGGCATCAATATGCGTCAAATATCATCAAA
>JAHEYU010000142.1 GCA_023251435.1 Bacteroidota bacterium | reverse complement strand
TGCATTGCATGACCAACGGGAAATGGCAGGAAGAGAAAAAACCATACATCGAAGCGCTTTCAGAAGCCAAGCAAAAAGGAATAATTAAGACTATCGGCGTTTCGTGCCACAGTTTTGACGCATTGAAACTTGCCGTTGACGATCCGTGGGTAGAAGTTATTCTGGCACGCATTAATCCTGAAGGTCTAGTTATGGATGCTACCACCGATGAGGTGATGGCTGTTCTTAAAAAAGCGCACGATAGCGGAAAAGGAATTATCGGGATGAAAATTTTCGGTGAAGGAAGAATTAAAGAGGACGAGCAACGTGAGAAATCACTTCGTTATGTAATGGGCAGTAAAAATGTAGATTGCATGACCATTGGCATGACATCCACAGAACAGATTGACGATGCCGTTGAACGCATCATGAGAATTGCAAAAGAAGTTTAGAACTGCTTTTGGTCAAACTATTTACCGGGAACTTATAACCTGCACACGAAATCTGAAAACTAATATAGCACTTATGGAACGCGACAAACTTATTGACTTGTATGCCCAGACCTTTAGGAAAAACTGGGATTTGCCTGCTTTTACCGATTTTCAGGGATCACAATGTACTTATGGAGAAGCTGCCCAGATTATCAGGCAAATTCATTGCTTTTTCCGCGAGTCAGGAATTAAAAAGGGCGACAAAATTGCCATTCTCGGAAGAAATTCATCGAATTGGGCCGTTTCTTTTTTGGCTGTTGCTGGTTATGGCGCTGTTTCAGTTCCTGTTTTGCCCGATTTTAATCCTGAAGATATTCACCATATCTTGAATCATTCCGAATCGGTTTTCCTGTTTGCAGCCGATGGTTTGTACGAAAAGCTCGACCAGACAAAAATTCCTGAAATAGCGGGCGTTGTCAGCCTGACTGATTTTTCGGCGTTGGATTTTAACGATCAGAGTAAAAAAGATAATTGGGCCCGTTGTTTTACGCCCGAATTTGCCGGAAAATCAAATCCTGAAAACTTCGAACTGGATGAATTTCAGGGTGATGATTTGAGTGTGATTTCCTATACCAGCGGAACATCAGGATTCACCAAAGGTGTGATGATACCCGCCCGCAGTTTGCTGTCGAATATTATTTATGCCCAGGAACACATGCCACTTAAGGCAGGCGATCGTATTGTTTCGTTCCTGCCGATGGCGCATGTTTTTGGTCTGCTGTTCGAATTTCTTTTCCCGGTTTCGGTAGGTTGTCATGTTACTTTTCTCACTAAACCGCCGACACCCCAAGTAATTATTAAAGCATTTCAGGAAGTTAAACCCCGGCTGATATTGTCGGTGCCATTGGTTATCGAAAAAATTTACAATAAGCGCATTTTGCCGGCCATACAAAAGCCGGTAGTGAAATTTTTACTGAAAGTGCCCGGCATTCAGCAACTTCTCTATAAAAAAGTTCGTGCCAGCCTGGTCGAAACATTCGGCGGAAATTTCCATGAAATAGTAATCGGCGGTGCTCCGCTAAATCACGAGGTCGAAGCTTTCTTCCGGAAAATAAAATTCCCTTTCACCATTGGTTATGGAATGACGGAGTGTGGCCCGCTGATTTCCTATGAACCCTGGAATAGTTTCAGGCAATCATCAGCAGGAAAGCTTGTTGACAGAATGGAAGTGCGCATCGACTCGAAAGATCCTTTCAACGAAGTAGGCGAAATTCTGGTGAAAGGTACCAATGTGATGATGGGTTACTATAAAAATGAAAAAGCTACAAACGATTCCATCGACAGCGAAGGCTGGCTGCACACCGGCGATCTTGGAGTAATTGATGCCCATGACTTTATTTATATTCGCGGGCGGTGTAAAAACATGCTGCTCGGTCCGTCGGGGCAAAATATTTATCCCGAAGAAATGGAAGCAAAACTCAACAATCAGCCTTACGTGCTCGAATGTGTAATTACCGAACGCGAAGGTAAATTGGTAGCATTTGTTTTTCCTGATCCTGAACGGATTGAGGCCGAAAAGCCCGACGAAAACCGCCTTAAACATATAATGGCTGATAATTGCAAACATGTGAACAAAGAACTTCCAAAATACGCACAGATTAGTTCCATTATTTTGGTTGACAAGGAATTCGAGAAAACACCGAAACGAAATATTAAACGGTATTTATATACTTAACCATCAGTTGATTTCGGTGCCCTGCACCTTAAATTAGGCTCCAGACAATTATTTCTACAAAGATTTTGAAGCGCTGCTGCTAAAAGTTTTTAGCAAAGGTGCAGCGTAACAAAATCTTTGTAGAAATCTCAAATTTATTTCAGCAAAAAGCTAAAATCATCCGCCGAACTTAGCTCAACCGGATTATTTCCTTTCCTGAAAATTCGTGCAGTGCGGCTACCAATCAGTTTCATTTCCTGATTTTCAACTCGCAACATCGTTCCTTCGCGCAGTCCGACCACATAAAGATCAGGATTGATTTCCAAAAATTCTTCGATGCGTTGCTCGCGGGTTTCGCCTCCGTGTCCTTCGGGATTGGCATCGAGATAATGCGGGTTGATTTGGAATGGAACCAGTCCGGTGGTATCGAATCCTCGGGGGTCGATAATCGGCATATCGTTGGTTGTTCTCAAAGTTGGGCAGGCCACGTTCGAACCTGCGCTCCAGCCAATGTATGGAGTTCCGTTCAGTACTTTCTCACGAATTACCTCCATCAATTTATTGTCGTGCATCATTCGCACCAGTTGCCAGGTATTTCCGCCGCCCACCACAATTACTTCGGCATCTTTAACAGCCTGCACCGGATCGCTCAACCGATGAATACTTTTAACTTGGTAGCCTAATTCCGAAAACCTTTCGGTAACTTTTTGCTCATACAAATCGAACGAAAAAGTAACAGCGGCATACGGAATAAACAATGCTGTAAGCGGTTTATCGCCTAAAAACTTTTTGATTTCGTGTTTTGGGTAATCCAGGTATGCCTCTCCGGGCATGGTCGAGTTGCTAATCAGTAATAGTTGCATAGTTATAATTTAGAATGAAATGAGTCTTAATCCAGCCGAGAAAGGATGAAGTTTGGGGCCGCGACGGTCGTCGAACATTGGAGTCAGATCGTAGGAGGCGAACAAGTTCACCCAACGGTATCCGGCTCGCGCGGTTACGGCAAATTTATATTCGCGAAGGGCAAAATCGCCCGGCGTTTTAAGCTTTTGTTTTTTATCGTCACTTCTGTATTTTACTTTTGTATGCGATGCCAATTTTCTGGCAACACTAATTCCGGCTGAAAAATACAAGCGATTTTCGATGTTTCTAACCGGAACCTGAAATTCGGCGATTAGCGGAACTTCGACATAAACGATCGATAACTTTGATTTTTGATTGGAATCGAAGTATAATGGAATGGGCTGAACCTTCCCGTATTCATCTAATTTAATTGAGGTATTATTGCCAAGCCGGTAACTCTGCAGGCTTAATCCTAAGCCGGTAACCAATCCAATTGTGTTGCGCGACGACTGTAATCCCTTGGAATACTGAACAATGTTCAGTTTTAGCACGTTCGACCTTAACAGATCGTTGGCCATGAAATCGTTGTCTTTTGGTTCGTACATGCTGTAATCGGGTCTGGCAAATCCGTTAATGCCAAATTCAAGCCCGGCCCAATGACCTTTAAATTCATTCTCCCAGCTGTTGTAACCTTCGTTTACCAAATCCTGAATATCGATTAGTCCTGAAAGTCTTCCGGCCGGACTTTGGATAACAATTATAGAATCGTTTTCCTGCGCGAATGCATAAACTGCAAAAAAGAGGAATAGAAATATAAAGTATATACGTTTCATTGAAGTTGTTTGTGTTTCCGAAGAGCGCCAGTTATGCCGTTAACTCTTGAAGAGGTTAATAAACCTGACCGGAATAACGGATTTTACACAGAAAGGCGTTCCAAACATTGTTTCGTTACAAAAGTAAACAATTTAAGCAGAATAAAAGTGTGGGATTGCCTTGGGAAATAGCTCCATCCCCTTTCAAAAAAGTTGCACTGCGGTGGGCACAGCTCACCTCAAAATTTGCCAGTTTACAAAATTTGGTCAGCTGGGTGGTTGAGAATAATAGATTGCAAATAAAACCGTAAAAACATTTATTGTACCACCATGCGCTGTGCTGCTATAACTATTTCAGGATACTTTCCAAAAATACTTGTCAACAAAATTTGATTTTCAGCTCATTTCAGCTTTTTTCAACCAATTGTTAAATAAAAATCTTTTGGCGAAATGTAAGGTTTATTCGTTGAAGGGTTGCTTTTGACGGTTGAACGAAACAAAAAGTTAAGTAA